>JAHZHX010000013.1:18794-38564 GCA_019420065.1 Clostridiales bacterium
GGCTTGGCGCGGTTCAGCGCGTCGCCCACCATGAAATCCTGCGTGCGCTCGCCATCCACCTCATAAGCTACGCACACAGGGATGCGGTCCAGGTAGGACAGCACATCCAGCTTGGTCACGGCCAGGCACGTCGCGCCCTGCATGCGCACGCCATAACGCGAGGCCACCGCGTCAAAGCCGCCTACGCGGCGGGGTCTCCCCGTCGCCGCGCCATACTCGCCGCCCGCCTCGCGCAGCGCGTCGCCCTCCGCACCAAACAGCTCGCAGGTGAAGGGACCCTCGCCTACGCAGGAGGAATACGCCTTCATGATGCCCACCGTCTCGTCCAGGCGCGCACCGGGGATGCCCGCGCCGATGGGCGCATAGGCGGCAAGGGTAGTCGAGGAAGAAGTGTAGGGGAAAATGCCGTAGTCTATATCGCGCAGCGCGCCCAGCTGCGCCTCAAACAGAATATCCTTGCCTGCCCGGCGCGCGTTTTCCAGATACAGTCCGGTATCGCACACATACCCGGCAAAAGGCAGGGCATATTTTTCAAGCCAGGCCATGGTTTCTTCCACCGTAATAGGCGCATGACCGTAACCGCCGGAAACCGTGAGGTTTTTCCACTCCAGAATATTTTTCACCTTTTCGCGCAGGGTATCGGGATGCTTGAGATCGCCCATGCGCAGCGTTTTCTTCATATATTTATCGGCGTATACCGGCGCAATGCCGCGGCGGGTGGAGCCGAATTTGCGGTCGGCCAGGCGGTCCTCCTCCAGACAGTCCAGCAGCTTATGGTATGGCATGCACAGCGTGGCCCGGTCGCTGATGCGCAGGTTTTCAGGCGATATGGCAATGCCCCCCTGACGCAGGCGCTCAATTTCGCCATAGAGATGCTCGGCGTCAATGACCATGCCCGCGCCCATCACATTGACCGTCCCCTCGCGCAGGATTCCGGAAGGCAGCAGGTTCAGGATGAACTTGCCCCGCTCGTTCACGACCGTATGGCCGGCGTTGTTGCCGCCCTGATAGCGTGCTACCACGCCAAATTTCTGCGAGAGCAAATCGACCATGCGACCCTTGCCCTCGTCGCCCCAGTTGATACCAACCACTGCTGAAAGCATTGTTTTTTCCTCCCTTTATCAAACGCGAATGGCCTCTTCCCCGCCCAGCTGCAAACGGTTTTCCGCCAGCACGGGGGCCAGGATATCGTTGGCAAAGGCGCGCGCCTGCTCGGGTGCGCAGCCCACAAAGCGGCGCACGTCCAGCATTTCCTCCAGCGCTTCGGGCGTAAGAGCAAAGTCCGCATCCTGGAGCAAACGCTCCAGCAAGTCGTTTTCGCCGCCCTCCAGCTTGACCCGCTGCGCCGTTTCCACCGAGTAACGGCGGATCTTTTCATGCAGCGCCTGCCGGTCGCCGCCCTTTTCCACCGCGCGCATAAGAATATTTTCGCTGGCAATGAAGGGCAGCTCCTCCATCAGCTGGCGATGAAGCACCTTGGGATACACGCGGCCGTGCCGGATGATATTGGTCAGCAGCGACAAGATCGCGTCGGCGGCCAGAAACGCCTCGGGCAGCGCCAGGCGGCGATTGGCCGAATCATCCAGCGTGCGTTCCAGCCACTGGGCGGCGGCGGTCTGCGCGGGATTCATCGCGTCGCTTATCACAAAGCGCGCCAGGCTGCACACGCGCTCGCAGCGCATGGGATTGCGCTTGTAGGCCATGGCGGAGGAACCGACCTGCTGCGTCTCAAAAGGCTCGTCAAAGGCCTTCAGATGCGCCATCAGCCGCAAATCGCCCGCCATTTTATACGCGCTCTGGGCAATGCCGGACAGCACGCCTACCACAAACGCATCCACCTTGCGGGAATACGTCTGCCCCGAAACGGGCATGCAGGCGGCAAAGCCCATTTTTTCGGCAATCATTTTTTCCAGGCGCGCCACCTTATCGCGGTCGCCCCGGAACAGCTCCAGAAAGCTCGCGCCCGTGCCAGTCGCCCCGCGGCAGCCGAGCAGCCGCAGCTGCGAAAGCTCATAATCCAGCCTGCTTAGATCCATCCACAGATCCTGCGCCCACAGCGCGGCGCGCTTGCCCACGGTGGTCGGCTGCGCCGCCTGAAAATGCGTGTAGGCCAGCGTGGGAGTATCGGCCTGCTCCAGAATGAAATCGTGCAGCGCCGACAGCGTGCCCAGCAGCAGACGGCGAATCTGCAAAAGCCCCTCGCGCAGCTGAATCACGTCGGTATTGTCGCCTACATAGCAGGAGGTCGCCCCCAGGTGGATGATCGGCTTGGCCGCCGGGCATTGGTCGCCAAAGGCATGCAGATGCGCCATCACGTCGTGACGCAGCGCCTGTTCATAGCGTTCGGCCGCTTCATAGTCAATATCCTCCAGATGCGCGCGCATCTGGGCAAGCTGTTCGTCGGTGATGTGCAGACCCAGCGCCTGCTCGCTTTCCGCCAGCGCCAGCCACAGCCGCCGCCAGGTCGAAAACTTGAAATCGGGCGAGAAAATGTAGAGCATGCGCTCCGAGGCATAGCGCGTCCCCAGAGGCGATTCATAGCGGTTTTTCACCATACTCCCTCCTTTTTCCCAAAAAACAAAGAGCGCTCACGGCATTTCCTGCCGGTGAACGCTGTCGCTTGCGCATTTCACGTTCACTAATTATATTCCTGTTTTTTATGTCTGTCAATCGCTTGCGCAGCATTATGGAACGGATGTATAATAAAAAAACAATTTCGGAAAGGATTTTTTTGTATGCTGCTTGCCAAGAAAAAGCTTTCACTGCGCGAAATGGTTTTTGCCGCTTTCTGCACGGCGCTGATGGCAGTTTGCTCCTGGATCTGTATCCCCGGCCCCGTGCCCTTTACGCTGCAAACCTTTGCCATTTTTCTGTGCTGCGATCTATTGGGCGGGCCGCTGGCCTTTTTATCCATCCTGGTTTACCTGCTGCTGGGCGCGGCCGGCGTGCCGGTATTTGCCGAGTTCCGCAGCGGCGTCGGCACGCTGCTCGGGCCAACGGGCGGCTACATCATGGGCTTTTTGTTTTCCGCGCTGCTTTTGACCCTATGGCAGTCCTTTTTCGGCCGCCGCATGCGCGCGCTGGCCATGGCATTGTCCTTGTGCGTGTGCTACCTGCTGGGCACGGTATGGTTCGTGCTGGTCTACGCCCGCAGCGGCCAGCCCATGAGCTTTGGCGCGGCGCTGGGCTTCTGCGTTCTTCCCTACATCATTCCCGACGGGATCAAGATTTTCCTTGCCTGCCTGCTTTCCGACCGTCTGCGCAAAGCCCTGCGCCTGAAAGGAGTTTGACCCATGCAGATTGCCCTCCTGGAACCCTTGCGCATCCCTGATTCCATGCTGGACGAAATGGCCGCGCCGCTGCTGGCGCAGGGGCATGACCTGACCATCTACGGCCAAAAGCCTGCCTCGGTCAGCGAGCTTGTTCACCGTGCCCGGGATATGGAAGCGGTCATCCTGGCCAACACGCCTTTCCCGGCGGAGGCCGTCGCCGCCTGCCCGCATCTGCGTTTTATCGACGTGGCCTTCACCGGCGTGGATCACATTGCCATGAACGCCTGCCGGATGCGGAACATCCTGGTCAGCAACGCCGCCAACTACTCCAACCAGACGGTGGCCGAGTTGGTGGTGGGCATGGCGGTATCGCTGCTGCGCCGGCTGCCCGCCTGCGACCGTGCCGCGCGCGCGCAGGGCACAGGCGGCATGCTTACCGGCCGCGAAATCGCCGGGCTCACGGTAGGCATTATCGGCATGGGGCGCATCGGCCTGCGCGTCGCCAGGCTGTTTGGCGCTTTTGGCGCGCGCATCATCGCCTATGATCCCGCGCCCTCCGATCAGGCGCGCGCCCTGGGCGTGCATTATGATACGCTCGACGAGGTGCTGCGCGCCAGCGACATCGTTACCCTGCACGCGCCCGCCAATGAAAAAACGCATAAAATGCTCGGCGCAAAGCAATTTGCCCTGATGAAACCCTCCGCCATTTTCATCAACTGCGCCCGCGGCGCGCTGGTGGACGCCGAGGCCCTGCGCGACGCGCTCAACCAATACGTCATTGCCGGCGCGGCGGTTGACGTGTTTGATACGGAGCCGCCGCTGCCCGCGGACGAGCCGCTGCTGCACGCCCAAAATATGCTGCTTACGCCGCACATTGCCTACGCCAGCGAGGAGAGCATGCTGCGCCGCGCGCGCATCGTTTTTGATAATCTGAACGCCTTTTTGCGCGGGGAACCGGTAAACCTGTGCTGAAACACACGAAAAAACGGCTTTTTGCATCATTCCTGCAAAAAGCCGTTTTTATTTATATCATCAAGGCGCCGAGCCAAGCGCCTGATGCAGCGCTTCATCCACGCTCCTCAGGCGTTCGGGCGACAGCGTGCCAAGAAACCGTTGCAGCCTGCTTTTTTCGATGGTGCGCACCTGCTCGCATAAAATCAGCGAGGGGCAGCGCAGCCCGCCCTCGGGCGGATCGACCGTAACGTGCGTTTTCTGCTTCAGCTTCTTGCGGCGCGAGGTCAGCGGCACCACGATCACCGTGGGGCTCGTTTGGTTGCCAAGGTCATTCTGCACGATCAGCACCGGGCGCACGCCGCCCTGCTCCGAGCCAAGCACGGGATCGAGGTCCGCGCGGTAAATATCGCCGCGCTTCATGTTATCTCACATCCCGTTTTCAGGTGAAGGGAAATCCCTTTCACACTATCAGAATATGCCGTTTTTCTCTCAGAGTTCCTTTCTAAAAAAATTCCAAAAAGAGAAAATTTCCCCAAAAATATGCTTGACATCAATATTTGAATATGCTATTATAAAATCAAGAAATGCATTTAATGGTGGCTTTTTGGACATATCATTGCTTTGTACGCAGACAAGGAGGCATTCTATGGCCATATCCGTATCGCTCGAAAAGGTTTCCAAGATATACAAGCCAGACAAAACGGCGCTCAGCCAGGTGGATTTGCAGCTGGAAGCGGGCGGCGTATACGCGCTGCTGGGCAAAAACGGCGCGGGCAAATCCACCCTGAACAAGCTGGTCGCCGGCCTCATCCGCCCGACTGCCGGAACGGTATCGCTGCTGGGCAAGCCGCCGCACGCGCAAACGGGCGCTGTCAGCTACCTGTCGGAAAACCTGGCCGTGTACGAATTCATGACCGGGTATGAAAACCTGGAGCAAATGTACCTTCTGCATCAAAAAAGCCCCGACAAGGAGCAAATCGGCAGGCTCCTGGAGGATTTGAAGCTGGCCAACAACCGCAAAACGGTGCAGTCCTACTCGCTGGGCATGCGGCGGCGCCTGCAGATCGCCATGTCGGTCGCCCTGTTTGCCAAGCCCGTCATGATCCTGGACGAACCAACCAACGGGCTGGACTTTGAGGGCATTGAATGGCTGGAAACGCTGCTGCGCAGGCTGCAATGCGAGGAGCGGACGATCCTGCTCTCCACCCATTCACCCCATCTGTTTGAAACGCTGTATACGCATTATATCATCCTCAAGGATCACAGGGTAGCCAAATGCGAAAAAATGCCCGCGGTCGCGCAGCCCACCCGCTCGGCGCTGGAAACGATCTATCAGAGCGAGGTCAAGTGATATGAACAAATACCTTCTTGCCGAGCTGAAAAAGCTTTATAAGCAAAAATTTTTCACCCTCCTGTTCTGGCTGCCCATCCTGCTGACCCTGTTTATCGGCGCAGCCAAAACCTTCAATCAAACCTCCGGTTTTTATATCGAGCAGGGTTCTCTGACCTATATGGGGGAATTTACGCTGCTCGTTTCCACCTCGTTCGGTCTGTTCGCTGCTCCCCTCTTCATCAGCCTGCTCACGGATGCGGACGGCAAAAACGATATCGACCATTATCTTCGGCTCCGGCTTTCCCGCCCGCGGATCATCCTGAACAAAATCACGGCAGTTTCCATCATTTTGCTGATCCAGGCGGTCATCAGCTATTTTTTTGGTCTGATTGAAGGCTACATCGCCTGGAAGGGCGCGTTTGATCCCCGCCAGCTGCTCTCGCTCCCGCGCATGCTGCTGGTCTGCCTGGTAACAAACCTGGCCTTCATGCTCATCACCTTCTTCATTCAGCAGCTTGTCCCGCGCGCCTATCTTGGCGTGCTGATCGCCTATGGCCTATTCAGCATGCATGGACCCGCGTTTTTGCAAGCGCTGCTCGGCTATCCTCTAAGAAATGATTTGCTGTACGGCGGCTTTCCAAACGCTATCAATGACCCGCAGTTCTCAACGCGCGCCGCTTTTCTGGGATTGAACTTTCCCGTAGCGCTCCTGCTGATGCTGGCATACCTTGCCTTGCTGTTCCTGCTGTGCCTGCTCGCGCTCCGGCGTCGGTATCAAAAGTAAAGGGGGCAAAGCATGAAATATCTGATAACGGCCAATTTCAAAAAGCTGTGCAGGCGC
The DNA here is from genome assembly GCA_019420065.1 of Clostridiales bacterium. Taxonomy (GTDB): domain Bacteria; phylum Bacillota; class Clostridia; order Christensenellales; family Aristaeellaceae; genus SFMI01. Next base: position 25,195 of record JAHZHX010000013.1, read on the forward strand.
CTGCTATGCTCCGCGGCGCTTCTGGTGCCTGTGTACAATTTATGCAAGCTGGTTCTCATGTATCTTAACGTCCGACCGGTAGGACCAAACTATTTCATCTCCAGCCATCTGTATTTTTTATCTTTTTACGGCGTGGTCTGCGCGGCGGTCTGGGGCGCGTATCTGGGCTTTGACGACAGGCAGTCGCACCTCTTGTCCCGCACGGTGCTGGCGCTGCGGCGCAAGCCCGCCATTTTGCAAGCCATTCTTTCGCTGGGCGTGTTTGTGGCCGTGTTTGCGGCGGCGGTGTTCGCGCTGCTCTGTCTGTGCGCGCTGCTCATCGGAGAGCGGATTTATCTGGGGCTGTCGCTGCTGCAATTTGCCGTGGTTGTTCTTTTTCTATGGTCTTGGGGCGTGGTGGCCATGGCGGTCAGCCTTGTGACCCGCTCGCTCTCCAACGGTATCCTCACGGTGCTGGCCTTCAACTACATTCTGGCCATGCTCCACGGCATGCTGCCCCAGGCGCTTATGCGCTTCAGCCTGCTGTACAATCAAAAGGGCGTGCTGGCGCGCGTTTTCGCCAACGCGCTCAGCGCGCAGGGCAGCATGTTCGGCATCCCCTTCTATAACCCGAACCTGGGCTGGGCGCTGGCCGTTTCCATCCTGTATCCGCTGCTGCTCGTCGCGCTCCTGCTGCGCTATATCGAAAGGGCAGAGCTGCACGACTAACGCCCGCGCCCCGCAAAAAAACGTTTTTTCCTCTGTTCACTTTGTCCAAAATGTGGTATAATATCCTTTGCGCTAAAAGCCTTCAGCATACATATTTCAAGGAGGTGTTCAGTATGTCTGAACTCAAAAAAGGCAATATTTCCATTCACGCGCAAAATATTATGCCGGTCATCAAACGCTGGCTGTATTCCGACAAGGATATCTTCATCCGCGAGCTGGTCGCCAATGGCTGCGACGCCGTGACCAAGTACCGTATGGCGACCGGCGCGGATGCGGACGGCCTGCGCGTTACCGTAACGGTGGACAAGCCCGCCGGCGAGCTGCGCTTCAGCGATAACGGCGTGGGCATGACGGCCGACGAGGTAGACCGCTATATCAACCAGGTGGCCTTCTCCAGCGCCGAAGAATTTTTGAAAAAATATCAGGGCGACGCGGAGGGCGGCATCATCGGCCATTTCGGTCTGGGCTTCTATTCCGCTTTCATGCCTGCCGATAAAGTGACGATTGACACCCTGTCCTGGCAGGAGGGCGCACAGCCCGTGCGCTGGGAGAGCGAGGACGGCATGGCCTACGAGATGAGCGCGGGCAGCCGGACCGAGCGCGGCACCACCATCACCCTGCATGTCACCGAGGAGGAAAAGGAGTTCCTGGACGCGTACCGCGTGCGCGAGGTGCTCGACCGCTACTGCGGCTACATGGCCGTGCCCATTTATCTCCGCGACGTGGAGGAGGAGCAGCGCAAGGCCGAGGAAGCGGCGAAAAAGGCGGAGGAAGCGTCAAAGAAGGATGAGGCTGAAGCCGCTCCTGCCCAGGAAAAGGAACCGCAGCCCATCAACGACACGCATCCGCTATGGCTCAAGGCCCCCAAGGACTGCACCGAGGACGAATACAAGGAGACCTACCGCAAGCTGTTCAACACCTTTGAGGAGCCGCTGTTCTGGATCCACCTGAATGTGGATTACCCCTTCAACCTCAAAGGCATTCTCTACTTCCCCCGCATCCGCAAGGACTTTGGCGGCCAGGAAGGGCAAATCAAGCTGTTCAACCGTCAGGTGTTCGTAGCTGACAATATCAAGGAGATCATCCCCGAATTTTTGCTGCTGCTGCGCGGCGTGCTCGACTGCCCCGACCTGCCCTTGAACGTCAGCCGCTCCTTCCTGCAAAACGACGGCTATGTCAAGCGCCTGTCCGCGCACATCACCAAAAAGGTGGCGGACAAGCTCAACGGCCTGATGAATACCGAGCGCGAAAAGTACCAGACCTATTGGGACGACATCCATCCCTTCGTCAAATACGGCTGCCTGCGCGACAGCAAGTTCTTTGACGCGGTCAAGGGCAGCCTGCTGCTCAAGACCACGGCCGGCGAGTATCTCACCTTTGAGGAGTACCGCGCCCGCAACGAGGGCAAGACCGAAAAGAAAGTCTATTACACCTCCGACGCCGCGCGCCAGGCGGCTTCCGTCAAGCTCTATACCGACCGCGGCATCGACGTGGCGGTCATGGATTCCATCATCGACGTCAGCTTTATGCAGCACATGGAAAACCAGGGCGATGGCGCGCCCGCCTTTGCCCGCGTGGACGCGGACGCGGATGGTCTCAAGGGCGAGGATACGGACGATGCGCCGGAGCTTCCCCCGCTGGAGAAGCTGTTCCGCGAAGCCGTGGGCGACGAGAACCTGACCGTTAAGCTCCAGCCCCTGGCCGACAAGGAGCTGCCGCTGATGCTGCTCGAGGATGAACAGATGCGCCGTTACCGCGAGATGGCCGCCATGTACAATCAGGGCTTCACCCTGCCGGAAAAGCCGGAAGTCGTGCTCAATTCCGCCTGCGAAGCCATCCGCGATCTGGCCGCCATGGAAGATAAGGAGCTGCAAAAGCTGCTGGCCAAGCAGTATTTTGACATTGCCCGCATGGCTTCCCGTCCGCTGGAAAAGGACGAGCTGAGCGATTTCATCCGCAACAGCTACGCGATTGCCGCGAAGGCGGCAAAGTAACGTGGGGAAACGTTAGGGAGGAGCTTTTCCCCTTGTCCGCACGCCTGACGATTGCCAGGCGCGCCGCTGCGTAAGGCTCATTGTCTGCTGCCGCGTCACAAACCCGCAAGGGGTTTGTTCTTATTTCTCCCCTCCCTAAAACCCACCCGAAATAAAGAACGGCTGTCGGAAAATACTCCGACAGCCGTTTTGCATACAACCGAGGCACACGGAAGATGCGCAGCAAAGCGTCGATGCAGTCGGCGTATCCCCCGCCGCCTATGCACCCACCATTCAACGTCCAAACGGGTTTCTTGGTTTCTTTTCCGAAAGAAAGAAACGTTGCCCTTCCCCCAACGCAAAAGTCCCCTTGCCTGCCATAAGACAGACAAGGGGACGCTGTTCGTCCAAGACGCCTTAGCCCAGGGGCTTTACCTCAGTGATTTCACCGATGATGGTGGAGCCGCCCGCGTCCACGCCCATAGCGGTCAGCAGCTCGGCGTCCGTCACAACGGTGAAGCGCATGCGAGCGCCCGCAACGGCATAGGGCTTCGCGCCTTCCTCGCCGCTGGGATTGGCTGCGTACACCGCCAGACCCTCGCCCGTGCGCTGCAGATTCTGCTTGCTCTGGTTCTCGGCCAGGCCCATCTTCAGGTAATACTTGCCCTCGTGGGAGAAGCAGCTGTAAATGAAGAAAGCAGAGTTGGCGCTGCCGTCGGGGTTGGTGGTGCTGACAATATAGAAGCCGGAGAAGGAAGCGATGGCGTTCATCAGGTCGTCGCCGGTCAGCGCGGAAGCGCCATAGAAATCGGCCACGGAAGCGCTGGTCGTCGCGTCGGCGTTCTCAGCCATGGCGGGCACAGCCATCGCAGTGCTGAGCATGACCAGCGCGCACAGAAGAGCAAACATTTTTTTCATGGAAAAATTCCACCTTTCTTCGCCTGAATAAAATTACAGGCGCTTTTCAATGGCTATTATACCATGTTTTTTAGACTCACGCAATCGGTATCGAGTGCGAAAATCGCTATCGCGGCATCAATTTTTCTGTCCTCCGCACACAAAAAGCGCGGGAGAGGAACGATGTCCTCTTCCCGCGCTCCATTTTTACATTGCCGTGGTATCCTTGCCGCTGTCCAGCCGCGTAATTTTGTCCGCGTCCGCGCTTTCGGCAAGAATGCGCTGGAATTCCTCGCCCGAGATATTTTCCTTCTCCAGCAGATACTCCGCCAGGTCATGAAGCTGCTTGGTATTTTCCTTCAGGATCGCCAGCGCCCGGTCATAAGCCCCGGCAATCGTCTGCACGACCTCGCTGTCAATGCGCGCCGCCGTCTCCGCGGAGCAGGCCAGCTGCACGTCGCCGCCCAGGTAAGCGTTGGTGTTGGTTTCCAGCGCCACCATACCGAATTTCTCGCTCATGCCGTAGCGCGTAATCATGGCGCGCGCCAGCTTGGTAGCCTGTTCAATATCGTTGGAAGCGCCCGTCGTGCAGGTATTGCAGGCATATTCCTCCGCCGCGCGGCCCGCCGTAAGCACGCACAGCTTGGCCAGGATATCCTCGCGGTTCATCAGCACATGCTCTTCCTCATCCACCTGCATGGTGTAACCAAGCGCGCCCGAGGTGCGCGGGATAATGGTAATCTTCTGCACCGGCACGGCGTTTTTCTGATGCGCCGCCACCAGCGCGTGGCCAATCTCATGGTAGGCCACCACGCGCTTTTCGCTTTCGGGAATCACAAAGCTTTTGCGCTGGGTACCGGCAATCACGTTTTCCACCGATTCTTCCAGGTCGTTCTGCGTGACCGCCGCGCGCCCCAGACGCACGGCGCGCAGCGCCGCCTCATTGACGATGTTGGCCAGATCGGCGCCCGACGCGCCCACGGTAGCGCGGGCAACGGCGGCAAAGTCCACGTCCTTGGCCATGGTAATACCGCGGGCATGCACGCGCAGCACCGCTTCGCGGCCGCGCAGGTCGGGCAGATCCACCGTGATGCGCCGGTCAAAGCGGCCGGGACGCAGCAGCGCGGCGTCCAGGATCTCCGGACGGTTGGTCGCGCCCAGCACCACGATGCCCTTGGAGGCGTCAAAGCCGTCCATCTCGGCCAGCAGCTGATTGAGCGCCTGCTCGCGTTCGTCATTGGAGGACAGGCCCACCGCGTCGCGTTTTTTACCGATGGCGTCAATTTCGTCAATAAAGATGATACAGGGCGCTTTCTCATTGGCCTGCTTGAACAGGTCGCGCACGCGCGCCGCGCCCGTTCCCACGAACATTTCCACAAAGGCCGAACCGCTCACGAAGAAGAAGGGCACCTTGGCCTCGCCCGCCACGGCCTGCGCCAGCAGCGTTTTGCCCGTGCCGGGAGGGCCCACCAGCAGCGCGCCCTTGGGGAGCTTTGCACCGATGGCGCGGTACTTGCCGGGCTGATGCAGGAAATCGACCAGCTCGATCAGCGCTTCCTTGGCCTCGTCCTGCCCGGCCACATCGGAGAACTTTTTGCTCTCGTCGCTGACGCTATACATCTTGGCGCTGCTCTTGCCAAAGCTCATCGCGCCCATGCCGCCCGCGCCGTTTTTCTTAATCATGCGTACCATGAAATAAATAATCAGCGCGTAGAAGGCCAGCGGCAGAACCGCGGTAAGGATCATGCTAAACAGCGACACGCCGCCCTCGTTTTCACCGCCGAACTCCACGCCGGCCTGGATCAGCCGCTCGACCAGATAGGGATCGTTGACCGGCACAGTCTGATAGGCTGTCATCCGCGGCAGCATCAGCCCGCGGCGCTCCGGCTCCCCCTCTTCCTTGAGCGTGAAGGTCACCGCCTCAGAGGTGATGTGTACCTTCTCCACCTTGCCGTCCGTGACCATCTGCACAAACTCGCTGTACTCCACAACCTTCACGCTGCTGCTGAGCATGCTGTTCATCGTGATTATATTGATAAAGATCATCACGCCCAGCGCCGCCAGCAGCACCCAGAACCAGGGCGAACGGGGCACTTTGGGTTTTGTATAACGTTTCTGACCGTCGTTTTCCATACGCTGTTCCTCCTGTTGCGATTTAATGATTTATAAACGTTTGTTAAAAATAGTTAAACGTTTATGCATCGTGTACATTTTATCGCATCGCACGGTATTTTGTCAACCGGACAGAATAAAGTTCATAATATGGTCATATATCACAATCCGTTCATACGCCGGAAAATAAAAAAAGCCCAAGGGGCAAAAGGTCTAAGCCCTGCTCCCTGGGTACGGAACGATCCGCTCCTTATTTGCTTTCCATCGCCGTATTGCCCGCAATGCGGCCAAACACATAGATGTCGGCAATGGCATTGCCGCCGATGCGGTTGCTGCCATGAATGCCGCCGGTCACCTCGCCCGCCGCCAGCAGGCCGCTGATGGGTTCGCCATTGGTATCCAGTACGCGCGCGGAAGTGTCAATACGCACGCCGCCCATGGTGTGATGTACGGTCGGAGCCAAAGGAACCAGCGCGAAGGGGCCGTTCTCCAGCTTGCGGCCCAGCACCGTCTTGCCGCATTCGGTGTCCTTGCCGGAATCAACCATCGCGTTGTAGGCCGCCACAGTCGCTTTGAGCTGCTCGGCGTCCACGCCCGCGGCCTGCGCTACCTCTTCAATCGTCTGTCCGACGAAGGCGTCGCCCGTAGCAACGCGCTTCATCAGGCTTTCGCTCTCGGCCTTATCATAGAAAGAGAAGCAAATGCCGTCGGTCTGCTCCAGGATTGCGTTCGCAATGGTATCGCGGCGTTCCTGCTCGCTGACAAAGCGCTTGCCCTCGCGATTGACAAAGATCGGGTCCGTTACGCCGCCGTAGTTGCTCTGCAAAGCGCCGGTCTTCGGAGCGCCCAAAGGATGGATCTGAATATATTCCATGCCTGTCAGCGCCGCGCCCGCCTGCTGCGCCAGCACCAGGCCGTCGCCCGTGGACGTCGCCGCGCAGGAAGTAATATCCACCGCCACATGATGCAGCTCCTGCACCATTTCCGCCTTGGCGGAATAGCCGCCGGTCGCCAGGATTACAGCCTTGGCGCCATACACCTCATAAGTGTTTCCATCCTCGCTGTTGAACGCGCGCACGCCTACCACGCGGTCGTTTTCCACGATCAGCTCTTCCGCTTTGGTGTTGAGCAGCAGCTGGCACTTGCCGGTCTTCTTCAGCGCCGCAGTCATGGTATCCACCAGGTTCTTCTTCGCACCGCCCACAGGATTCAGGCTGCGCTGCCACAGACCGCCGATCGTGAGGAACACATTATCGCCCCAGGTGCAGCCGTACTCCTCCAGCCATACACGCGCGTTGGCAGCGTTCTGCGTCATCACCTCAATCAGCGCCAGGTCGCCCACGCGGTCGCCGCCCTCATAGGTTTGCATCGCGTGCAGCTCGGGGCTGTCAAACAGGTACTTGTCGCCGCGCGCCTTATAGGCTTCATACTGCTTGCGCACCACGTCCATCAGCAGCTTGTGTTCGGCATTGGCAGGCTCGGCATTCACATAGCTGAGCACCTCTTCCTCGGAAAACACCATTTCAAAATTCTGCTGACGCGGCAGATCGGCCGCGTTGAGCGTACCGCCCGCGCGAGCGGTATTGCCGCCGGCCGCAGAGGATTTTTCAAGAATAATCACATTGCCGTCCTGCTCGCACACCGTCAGCGCAGCGGAAAGCCCGGCGCCGCCCGCACCGATAACCACAACGTCGGTGCTGAGCACGATCGTTTCGCCGCCGACGGGCTTCGCTTTTTCCACATGCGCCAGATCGTCATTGGTTATGCCGGCGCCAGCCAAAGCAGCGGCCGCCGCTTCCAGCACTGCCTTGGAGGTAAAGGTCGCGGACGAAACAACGTCCACATCGATATTGTTCTGCGCAACGATCTCAGTTTGCAGCGTCTTGATCGCCTCGCCGCCAATGGAAGGCGTTTCATCCGCGCCCACAATCTCCGCCGCGGCAATCGCGCCGCCGGAGATCGTCAGCGTGACCGTCACGTCTCCGGCAAAGCCCTTGGCCGTTCCGCTGAACGTGCCGTCCTGCGCCAGCGCCGCCGTGCAGCAGCACAGAAGTGCCAGGCACAGCATAAGTGCCAGAATCCTTTTCATATTCTACTTCTTCCTTGGAAATATTCCCGATTTCGTGTTTATTAAACATTTGCAAAATCGTTTACTAAAAGTATAGACAAGTGTGCCCACTTGTCAACATCCATCAGGCATGATATACTTTTTTTATATTTTTCTGCCGAGGTGAAAGCGCATGGCAACCATTCGGGACATTGCCCGTCAGGCTCAGGTATCGCCCGCGACGGTATCGCAGATTCTCAACGGCAATGGCCATTTTTCCGCCGATACCCGCGAGCGCGTGCTGACGCTGGCCCAGGAGCTTGGCTACCGCCCCAACGCGCTTACGCGTTCCATCCGCTCCAGGCGCACCGGGATCGTCGGCGTCGCGCTGCCAAGCTGCGCCATTCCCGCTTATTCGCTGGCGCTGAACGGTATTGTCCATGGCTGCGAAGCGGCCGGGCTGCACGCGCTGCTTTCCGCCCCCTATCTCACGCACGAGCAGGAGCAGCACGCGCTGCAGCACATCAGTCAAATGCCGTTGGATGCGCTGATCTATCTGCCTCTGGACGCATCGCGCATCACCGCCGAACTGCATCCTTTCAGCAATCTTCCGCTAATATGCATTTACCGCCGCAGCACCGGCAACAGCTATCCCTGCGTCTATGCCGATGCTTACCGCGCCGGTTATTTGACCACCGCATATTTTCTTCAAAAAGGGCGCCGCCACATTGCCTTTATGGCCGGCTTTTTTCTGCCTGACTCAATCGGCGGCATTAACGGCTTCAAAGCGCTGGCCTCCTCGCAGCAGGCGGGCGCCTATACAACGGTTGACCGCTACCGGGGACATCTGCACGCGCTGGAAGAATACCATGTGAACCCCGAAAGCTGCCCGCTTGTCATCTGTCATTTCAATCCCGACAAATTGATGGACGCGCTGGACAGCCTGCTGCGTTCTCATCCGGAAACGGATGCGATCATCGTGCCCAACGACATGTGCGCCATGACCGCCGTAAAATGCCTGCGTGCTCGGGGCGTGGATTGTCTCCACCATCTGCCGATAGCGGGCTTTGACTGCCTTGCCGCCAGCGCGCACGCGGCCGCGCCTTTTCTCACGGTGGACGTTCGCATGCACGAACTGGGTCTGGAAGCCGCTCGGCTGACAGTCTCTGCCATGGCGGGAAACAATATTCCCAATTCTGTCTGTATGCCCGTTTCGTTGGTCACAAACGGGCTGTAAGCAAGGACGGCGCATCATGATTAATCAAACGCTCAAAACCAAGCTCAGCCTCCTGCCCGATTCGCCCGGCTGCTATCTGATGAAGCACGAGGGCGAAATCATCTATGTCGGCAAGGCGGTCAACCTGAAAAACCGCGTGCGCAGCTATTTTCATACCCGGGAGCACACGCCCAAGGTCGCGGCCATGGTGGCGCAGGTGGATGATTTTGACATCCTTTTGTGCAATACCAACCTGGAAGCGCTGGCGCTGGAATGCAATCTCATCAAGCTGCACAAGCCGCATTACAACATCCTTCTCAAGGACGACAAGCACTATCCCTATGTGCGCATTGACAAAAACGAGCCTTTTCCGCGCGTGACCATTGCCCGCCGCATGCAGAAGGACGGCGCGCAGTATTTTGGCCCCTATATTGGCGCTTCCGCCGTGCGCGACGCGCTGGCGGTGGTGCGCAAGGCCTTTCCCCTGCGCTCCTGCGACAAGAAGCTGCCCCTCAGCCGTCCGGCGCGCCCGTGCGTGAATTACGAAATCGGCCGCTGCCTGGCTCCCTGCGCCGGGAAATGCACGCAGGAGGAATATATGCGCATGATCGACGGCGTGATTTCCTTTTTGAACGGCAACATGCGCGGCCTGACCGAGCGCCTGCAAAAGGAAATGGAGGAGGCCTCCGCCGCCTGGAACTTTGAGCTGGCGGCGCAAAAGCGCGACGCGCTGCGCGACATGGAAGGACTGATGGAGCGTCAGCGCGCCATCCAGACCAACGACGCGCAGCAGGACGTGATCGGCCTGGCGCAGGACGGGCTGGACGCCATGGCGCAGGTGCTTATCATCCGCGGCGGCCGCATCATCGGCGGCGAGAGCTTCGCCCTGCCGGGCGAGGGCAACGAGCCGACGGACGCGGTGCTGACCGAGTTTGTTCTGCGCTATTATGCCGACCGCCAGCCCCCGCGCGAAATTCTTTCCCCCCGGCTGGAGGAGCCTGATGTCATGGAGCAGCTCCTGCGCGAAAAGCGCGGCGCGGCGGTCAGCGTGCTCATTCCCCAGCGCGGCGAAAAGCGCGCCCTGGTGCTCATGGCCGAGCGCAACGCCGCCGACGCCCTGGAAAAGCGCAACGCCCGCCAGCAGATTCAGGAGGAGCGCACCGTAGGCGCGTGCCGGGCGCTGGGAGAAGCCATCGGCATGCAGGGCTATCCCCGCCGCATCGAAGGCTTTGATATCTCCAACACCCAGGGCGTGCTGTCGGTGGCCTCCATGGTCGTGTTCATCGACGGCGAGGCCGCGCCCCGCGAATACCGCCATTACCGCATCAAAACGGTGGAGGGCGCAAACGACTTTGCCTCCATGAACGAGGTGCTGCACCGCCGCTTTGCCCGCACGCTGCGCGAGGAGGAAAGCGAACGCTGGGTCATGCCCGATCTGGTGCTCATCGACGGCGGCCCCGAGCAGCTGCGCTTTGCCCGGGAAGCCATGCTGGAGCTGGGCGTAAGCGTGCCCATGTTCGGCCTGGCCAAAAAGCTGGAGGAAATCTGGCTGCCGGATCGCGACACGCCCATTCTCCTGGATCACCATACCCCCGCCCTGCACCTGATCCAGCGCATCCGTGACGAGGCGCACCGCTTTGCCATCACCTATCACCGCTCGCTGCGCGGCAAAGCTGCCGTGCATTCCTCGCTTGAGGATATTCCCGGCATCGGCCCGACCCGCCGCCGCGCCCTTTTGCAGCATTTCGGCTCCATCAAAAAAATGCGCGAGGCGGAGGAAGACAGCTTTCTGGCCGTCAAGGGCATGACCCGGCCCGCCGCCGCCGCGCTCTACCGCGCGCTGCACCCCGCGATCGAGGAAAATGACGCAGAATTGTAAATATTGCTTGACGAATCGTTGCAAATTTGTTACAATTATATCAAGCCCGCTCCGCGTGGCTTTCCATGTATGATCCATCCCGACGGAGGTGTTCTGTTTCATGAAAAAGCATCTGCTGCTGACCATGCTGCTGCTGTGCGCAGTATTGCTGTGCGCCTGTTCCGCGCCCAACGACGATACCAACGGCGACCTGCCGGGGGGGCAGGGGCAGCACTCCCCAATGGATTCCGACGCGCCTACGCCGGAGATTGTCGTCCCCGGTCTGCCGGAGGGATACGATCCCGCCTCCGAGGAGGATAACGGGATGTTCAATGCCAACGCCGCTTACGACGCATACGGCAATATGATCTATGCCGGCGCCACGCCCATTCCCATCGATCCCATCGATATGCCCACGCCCACCGCGCGTCCCGACCTGACCTTTAATTACGGCGAGTACACGGCCTCCAAACTGGGCCTCAAGTTCAAGTCCGCCGTAGGGTATACCATCAACGACAATGCCAACAATATCTATATCCTGACCGAACCCGACGCGGCCGTAAAGGACAACCATGCCTGCGTAATCACGCTGGAAATCTCCTCGATCACCACCAGCTATACCGCCAAGGATATCCGGACCGATCTGGCCAGCTACCTGGAAGCCGAAGGCTCGCAGTACACCAAATGGCAGACCTGGACAGCCGCCAGCAAAACGCTGATGAAGGGCGAGGGCTACTACAATAACTACCGCGGCGAGCTGGCGGACGGCACGATCGTGCGCGGCCGCGTGCATATGGCCAAGATCAGCGACAATCAGCTGCTCACGCTGCATATCTCCGCCCCCGGCTGGTACAATTCCAGCTACATGAAGATCTATGACGCGATCCGCGATTCCATCAGTCCCCTTCAGTAACCTTTATTTGTAAAACATCGCCGCTTTTGTAACAACCTTTCCCCGCCGTATTGACAAAACGCGGGGAAAGGTTTTATTATTTTTTTGTCAACAAAGCGCCCTTTGCGGCCATAACAAAGGATTTTGATAAAAATGAAAAAAGCCCTGCTCGTCCTGCTGTTCTCTCTGCTTTTCCCTTGCGCGCTGTGCGAAGAGCCGCCCGCGCTTTCTTTGAGCGCGCCCGACAGCATGCAGCCCTATCGGGAATCGCAGCTTTCCGTGACCGCGCCCGAGGCCGGAGAGCTGCTGCTTCGCATCTATGACGAATATACCGATTATGAGATCGCGCGCCGGCAGGTCGAGGCAGGGGAAACGCTGCTTGTCTGGGACGGGCTGCTTGCCAACGGCGAAGCGCCCCGGCGCGGCGACTACACCCTGCAAGCCGTTCTGACAAGCGGGAACAACAGCTATGCCTGCGAGCAGACCACGCGCATCAAAGCGCCCGCTGCCGCGCTGCAATACTGCATTCCCTCCGCCGATACCGTCTATGCCGGAAGCGACGGCTTTCTGGTCAACTATCTTCTGACCGCCAACGGCCTGATGCACGTGCAGCTGCGCGCGGCAGACGCGCCCGATACCGTGCTTAGAACCTGGGGCATTGAAATCGAGGATCAGCTGCCCCACATTTTCCGCTGGGACGGGCAGATCAATAAACGCAGCGTTGCCGAGGGCGACTACACCCTGACCTTCTCGGTCAAAAACGGCCCGCAGGCGCCTGTCGTGATAGCGGTGCATGTATCGCACGACGCGCCGCCCCGCGCGGCGCTCGCCGTCACGCAGGAGGGAGCCTTTCTGCCCCTGGATCCCCATGACGATCAGGCTGTATGGGCGTGCATGATGCAGCCCATCGCCGTGGTCAACATCGGCCGTCTGGCGCACCAGAACGTATATGAAGCGCCCGATAAAAAAAGCAGGGTGCTCGGTACGCTGCACGGCCAGACGCAGGGCGTGATCGTGCTGGACATGGGCGCGGATTTTGTCCGCGTCGGCGCGTGGCGGCATGAGGACGGCGACTATATTGAGGGCTACGTACCCCGCTCGGTGCTGTTCATGGCTTTCCCCAACGCGCATTACGGCGTGCTGGTGGACAAGACCGCCCAGACGCTGACGGTGTACCGCGACGGTGTGCGGTTGGGCACGCTCAGCGTTTCCACCGGCCTGATGGACAAAGAAAAGCTCTTCCGCGAGACCTGCGCCGGCGCCTTTCTCACCAATGACCGCATCATCACCTTTGACAGCGAGGGCTACTGCTACAACTACGCCATCCGTATCGACGGCGGCAACCTGATCCATTCCCTGGGCTGCAAAAAGCGCGGCTATAAATGGGATTACAGCGAGCATCTGGCCGACCTGGGGCAGAAGGCCTCGCACGGCTGCATCCGCGTGGATACGCGCGTCAGCGCCGAGGGGATCAACATCTACTGGCTGTGGACGCACCTGCCTTATGGCGCCAAGGTGCTGGTGCTCGACGACGCGCCGCAGCGCGAGGCACGCATCGCGGCGCTGTATCCAACGCCCTCCCCCACGCTTGCCCCCACCGTTACGCCGCCGCCCACCGAAACCCCCGCGCCCACCGAAACCCCCGTACCTACGGACACGCCCGTCCC
>JAHZHX010000014.1:0-20182 GCA_019420065.1 Clostridiales bacterium
TGCGCATGCCCTTGGGGAACAGCGGGCGCAGGGGGCGGTCGATCAGGCGGCAGGTCAGCGTGGCCTTTTCGGTCGGCCGGCCTTCGCGCTTGATGAAGCCGCCGGGAATTTTACCCACGGCGTACTGCTTTTCTTCAAAATCAACCGCCAGCGGGAAGAAATCGACGCCCTCGCGCGGCGTATCAGACGCGCACACATTCACCAGCACGGCCGTGTCGCCCATGCGAACCAGCACGGAGCCGTCCGCCTGTTCGGCGTAATGGCCGAAGTTGAATGAAAGCGGGTAGCCCGCAAAGGTCGTCGTGTAAGTTTTGTTTTCCATTTAATTTTCTCTCCTCCACATCTTCTCATCCAGGGTGCGGCGCACCTGCATCCGCATCCGTATACACAGAAGGCTAACGGGGATGGGCGCAAGATAACGCCCAAGCGTTCCGTTAGCCTCATGTTGCGCTTACTTGCGCAGACCCAGCTGAGCGACCAGCGTGCGGTAACGCTCGATGTCGGTCTTTTTCAGGTACTCCAGCAGACCACGGCGCTGACCAACCATGAGCAGCAGCCCGCGGCGGCTGTGATGGTCCTTCTTGTTGAGCTTGAGATGCTCATTGAGGTGATTGATGCGCGCGGTCAGCAGCGCAACCTGCACCTCGGGAGAACCGGTGTCGCCCTCGTGGCGGGCATAGGTCTGCATGATTTCAGCCTTGTTGATCTTTTCGCTCATTGGATTTTCCTCCTCTTGGGGGTGGCGCCCCGAATCAATCGCCGCGCACGCAGGAAGCCGTTGGAGCAGCGGCAAACCGCGCAGACGGTTCTAATAAACCACGCCTACCATTGTATCATGGCCGGCGTGGTTTGTAAACATGTGTTTTTGCTTTTTTTACCGGTTATTTCAAGGTTTTACTGCGCCTGCTCCGCATTGCCGCGTTTGTTGAAGATTACGTTGACCAGGATGCCCACGATCAGGGCGGTAGCGATGGCGCTGATCTGGATGGCGCCGAAGTTGAGCGTCAGCCCGCCGATGCCGCATACCAGGATGGCAGCCACAACGAACAGGTTGCGGTTGTCGTTCAGGTCGATGGGCTGGATCATTTTCAGACCGCTGACCGCGATGAAGCCGTACAGGGCGATGCACACGCCGCCGATGATGCAGGTGGGGATGGAGTTAACAAAGCATACGAAGGGATCAAAGAAGGAAAGCACGATGCAGTAGAGGGCGGCGATGGCAATGGTGGAGATGGAGGCGTTGCCCGTGATGGCGATGCAGCCGACCGATTCGCCGTAGGTGGTGTTGGGGCAGCCGCCGAAGAAGGAACCGATGATGGAGCCTACGCCGTCGCCCAGCAGCGTGCGGTCCAGACCGGGATCGGTAATCAGGTCGCGGTTGATGATGGAACCCAGGTTCTTATGGTCGGCAATGTGCTCGGCCATGGCCACAAAGGCGATGGGGGCAAACAGGGCAAAGAGGCTGAACACGTCGCCGGCGCCGCTGAACTTGGAAGCGCCCTCCTTGAACATGCCGATAAAGGTGAATTCGGGAAGCTTGAAGAGCTGCATGTTATCAAAGGCTGCCAGGTTGACCAGCTGGATGTAGGTGCAGTTGGTGGCGCGGCCGATGAAGGTGAGCGCGAGCGAGATGACATACGCGCCCAGGATGCCGATGATGAAGGGGATCATGCGCATGCCCTTGCCGCCCTTGACGGAGGCATACACCGTGATGAAGAAGGCCAGCAGACCCACCAGGATATGCACCAGGTTGTAGGAGCCGGCAGCGGTGTTGTTCAGGTTATTGACGGCGCTGCCGCACAGGGAAAGACCAATCAGCGCCACGGTGGGGCCGATGACCACGGGAGGCAGCAGGCGGTTCACCCAGGCGGAGCCGGTCTTTTTGATAATCAGGGCGACGACAACGTACACAAGGCCGGCAAAAACCGCGCCCAGGAAGATGCCCAGATAGCCGAAGGCCACGGCGCTGCTCAGCGGCGCGATGAAGGCAAAGGAGCTGCCCAGGAAAACCGGGCTCTTTTTGCGGGTAGCAATAAAGAGGTAGAAAAGCGTGCCGAAGCCCGCGCCGCACAGCGCGGCAGGCTGGCTCATGTAGGTCGTTCCGCTGTTGCCGTTGACCAGGATGGGCACGAGCAGGGTGGCGGCCATGATGGCCAGCAGCTGCTGCAGGGCGTAGATCAGGTTTTTCTTGAGCGGCGGGTTCTGATGAATGTCGTAGACCAGTTTCATTGGTATTCCCTCCTGATAGTCAATCAACCCCTGCGCGCCTTTGCAAGAAAAAACGCCTTACCCGGGCAGGGTAAGGCGGTATACGCAAACAGCACATACCTAAGCAGCCTTCCCGGCCTCACTGGACCTGGTTAAAGGACACGCATTGGATTGTCATAACGCAGGATAGCATATTTGCGCGCGCTTGTCAACCGGAATTTTTATTTTGCGCCGTGAAAAATGGGGGAACGCTTGACAGGGTGGGCCCGCGGGCACTATAATAAAAAATGGCGTTTTGCCGCAAGTTCCCCAAGGAAAAGAGGATATTGTCCGTGAAGCACGATTTTCGTATGATTTTGTCGGCGGTATTTTGCCTGTTTTTCTGCTTTGGCTGTATGGACGCTCAGGCGGCCGGGGAGGAGCAGATACAGGTGGAGACACGGCCGCACGCCGCGCAATTTTCTTTTGCGCTTGCGGAGCAGGAGTACGTGTACGTAAAATATACGGCCTCAAACGATTCAGGCGAAATGGTGCTGTATTCACAGGATGGCCATTTTACGGGAGAATGCTTTCTTCCGGGGACGGATCAGGAAGAAACGCTGCGGATTACGGTCTACACGCTCAAGGGCGGGCGGCTTTTGGACTATAATGGGCCGACGGCGGCAGATGAAAGCGAAAAAGCTCCTGCTGCCGGGCTGGACGAAACGGTGCGCGCGGCAGGCAGCGCCAGCAATGCGGTGTTTGCCATGGAGCTGGACGGCGTGCATTACAGCTTTGATTTGCCCGGGCGCGACAGCGTGCGCCTGCGCTGTAAAAGCCCGCAGGAAATGCACAGCGTGCTTCTGTACGCGCAGGAGGGCTATCATTATGAGGGCGTGATGCCCATGCCGCTCACTTATGCCGAGGATCGGGTAACGGTGACGGTGCTGACGGCAAACAGCAACGCGCCGCTGCATCAGGAGATGTTTTATGCCCCGATGGCAGCCCCGGAGGTGACAGAGCGCAATGAAAACGGTCGGCTGAACGGCGTGCTGGTCTGCATCGACCCGGGGCATCAGCGCAAAACGCAGGTGGAAACGGTGCCGCTGGGGCCAAACTTCAAAAAGCAGTCCACTACCACAGTGGGCATGGCGCAGGGGATCATTTCCAACCGGCGCGAGGCCATTGTGGTGCTGGAGGTAGCAATGAAGCTGCGCAACGCGCTGCTGGCCGAGGGCGCCCAGGTTATCATGACCCGCGAGGAGCAGGATGTTTTTGTGGGCATGCTGGAGCGGGCAAACATCCCAAACGAGGCGGGAGCGGACTTTGTGCTGCGGCTGCACTGCAATTCGCGCGATGATGAAAATGTGCAGGGCATCCAGATTTACTGTCCCTATCAGTCCTCCTACGCCGCGGAGGTGACCGATGAGGATACCTACCGCGCCATGGGTTTTGCGCTGCTGGACGCCATGAAGGCTGCGACCGGGGCGATACGCGGCACTTGTACGCTCAATAACAATTATGTGGGCAACAACTGGTCCAAGATGCCGTCTTTCCTGGTGGAAATGGGATACCTGACCAACCGCGAGGAGGATTTGAAGATGGCGACAGAGCATTATCAGCAGCTTTTGGCGCAGGGGATGACCGAGGGCGTCTATCAGCTTTCACTGATGCGCGGGCTGATAAAGGAATAAACCAAACAAGCAGAAAGAAAGGCAAAATATTCGTGTCAGAAACAGCAAAAGTACGTTTTGATTCACTGGACATTTCCAAAGAGGTTTTGCAGGCGGTGGCCCAAATGGGCTTTACCGAGGCTACGCCCGTGCAGGCACAGACCATTCCCGTCATGATGGCGGGCAGCGACGTGATTGCCATTGCGCCTACGGGCACGGGCAAAACCTGCGCCTTTGGCATCCCGATGCTGGAGTATTTGCAGCTGAACGACGACGGCATTCAGGAACTGGTCATTGCGCCTACGCGCGAGCTGGCAGTGCAGATTGCCGGGGAGCTGACCGCGCTTGCGCGCTATATCAAAGGCGTGCGCATCGCCACGCTGTACGGCGGGCAGCCCATCCCCAAGCAGATCCAGCAGCTCAGGCGCAAGCCGCAGATTGTGGTGGCAACGCCCGGGCGCATGCTGGACATGATGCAGCGCGGCCTGGCGCGGCTGGACGGTGTGCATACCATGGTCATTGACGAGGCGGACGAGATGCTTAAAATGGGCTTTGTCAAGGATGTAAAGCGCATCATCGAGGCTACGCCTTCGCAGCGGCAGCTGGTCATGTTCTCCGCGACCACCAATAACGACGTGATGACCATCAGCTGGAAGTACCAGTACCAGCCGGTGGAAATCGTGATTGAAGCGGTGAATGAAAACCGGCCCAAGATTGCCCAGTATGTGATCGAGGCGGATCGGAAAAACAAGGAAGAACGCCTGCTGTATCTGCTGGACGCGGATGAATATCATCGCGTGATGATCTTTACCAACACCAAATTCATGGCCGACCGTTTGTGTGCCAGCCTGCAAAAGAAAGGCTATGATGCGCAGTGCATCCATGGCGATATTCCCCAGGGCAAGCGCAACCAGACCATGGAGGCCTATAAAAAGGGCAAGTTCCCCATCCTGGTATGCACCGACGTGGCGGCGCGCGGCATTGACGTGTTTGATGTGGAAGCGGTCGTCAACTATGATCTGCCGCAGGAAAATGAGTATTATACCCACCGCATCGGCCGCACGGGGCGCGCGAAGCGCCATGGCGTGGCGTTTACGCTGACGAGCTTTCAGGAGTCGGTTCGGCTGGATGAGATCCTGCGCTATTTGCAGGGGGATAAGCCGGAAAAGCTGGAGTTTGACGATATGGGGATTCTCCGCCATGCGGATGGCGCGCCCTTCTTTAAGAACGTATGAAAAAGGACAAGCAGTATCTGCTTTTGCAGGAGAAAAACATTTACAAGGCGTTTGCCATTTTGGCAACGCCGGTCTTTTTATCCAATCTGCTCAAGTCTTTTCATGATCTGGTGGATACCTACTTTATCGGCCAGATGGAGAATTCCGTCGTGGCGCAGGCGGGGATATCGGTCGCTTGGCCGGCGCTGAACATCCTGCTGTCCCTGGTCACGGGCTTGAGCGTGGCGGGTGTGGCGGTGATCAGCCAGTGCTGCGGCGCGGGGGATAAAGCCGGGGAGCGGCGCTATGCCGCCATGCTGCTGGAGCTGTGCTTTGCGCTGGGGGCGGCGCTCAATGTGCTGGTTTATTTTGTGTCCCCGGCCATGCTGCGGCTGATGGGCGTGGCAAACGATCCGGAGGTATACCGGCAGGCGCTGATCTATCTGCGTGTGCGGTCGTTCGAGATGCTGCCGTTCCTTACGTTTTCCGCGTTCCAGGCCATTCGCCAGGCGCATGGCGATACGGTATCGCCGGTGGCGCTGTCCATCGTCGCGGTGCTGATTAACGTGGTGCTCACGGGCGTGTTTGTGCAGGTTTATCACATGGGCGTTTTCGGCGCGGCGCTGGCCACCATGATTGGGCAGGCGGCGGTCATGCCGGCGGCGCTGTGGCAGCTGTTTGGCAAGCGCGGGGAGCATATGCGCCTGCGCGAGGCGCAGTTCAACTGGCCGGATATGGGGCGGCTGTGCCGCATTGCCGCGCCCTCGGCATGCAGCCAGGCGCTTTCGTCGCTTGGCTTTCTGGTATTGCAGTCCGTTATCCTCAGCTATGGCGCGGTGGTGGCAGCGGCGTTCAGCATTGGCAACAAGGTATCCAACTTGCTTTTGATGCCGGTCATGGCGCTTGGCTCCGTGCTGGCGGCGTTCATCGGGCAGAATGTAGGGGCCGCCAACAGTCTTCGCGCCCGAAAGGCGTATCAGGTCAGTCGGAATCTGGGCCTGCTGGTTTCGGTGATTGGCGCGCTGGCGATTTATCCCTTCCGACGGCAGATCCTGTCGCTTTTGACCAACAGCCAGGAGACGCTTGCGGTGGCTATGGAGTATATATTCTGGGTGCTGTCCACGCAGCCCGCCATGGCGATGTTCCAGAATTATCTGGGAGTCTTTAACGGTTCGGGCAACACGCGCTACTCCTTTGCCATGGCTGTGGTGCGTCTGTGGTGCGTGCGGCTGCCGCTGATTTATGTTTTCCAGCACTTTACCAATATCGGGCACAGCAGCGTATGGTATGCCATGGTTATCAGCAATATACTGCTTATTTTCCTGGGTATGCTGCTGCTGCGCCGGGTAAGCTTTGCGCCGGTGCTGCATGGCAAGACGGAAAATGCATAAATAAAAAACCTCCGATCGGTAAGCACCGGTTGGAGGTTTGTGTTTTGAATCAAAGCACTTTTTCGATCAGCTGCCGGTAAAGCGCGTGTGCGTAGCAGGTCATGCCCAGGTCGTTGGGATGCAGGCCGTCCTGGAAGAAGGTGCTCACATGGGGCATCAGCTGCCAGCCGTCAATGCAGTGCATTTGCGGGTAGGGGGCGCTCAGGGCGAGCAAAGCGTCGTACAGCCCGCTTTCACGGTACAAATGAGGACGGTCCTCAGGCAGGTCTGCTTCGCCGCGGCAGCGTTTGACCGGGCTGACGACCGCTGTGGGCACGTTCGGATACAGCTCGTTGATGCGCGCCAGGAAGCGGGAGGCGTAATCGTCAAACTCCGCTTTGTCAGCGCGGTGGGACCAGTCGTTCGCGCCCAGGGCGATGGTGATCAGATCAGGCATAAAGCCATCGTTTTCCAGACATTCCGGCTCAAAACGCACGGCGGCCACGCTTTGATTGACGCATTCGGCGTCCAGCATGCGCGCTACCTGCATGGCATAGCCCATGGAAGCATAGCGCGCGCCGATGCCCTGGGTGATGGAGTCGCCCAGCATCAGCACTTTGCGCGCGCGCTGCGGCACGGGCGCAAAGGAAGCGCCTTCGGGCAGCACGATATCCTTCAGGGAGAAAATATAGGTATGCGGCAGGCAGACCACCACGCGCTTCTGGCCCTGCCCCAGAGTAAAGGTATCCTCCTGCGGCGTGTGCCACTCGCAGGTAAGAAGCTTTTGCCCGCGCAGCACGCCGTTAATGAACACGTCCACCGAGCTGCCGCGGTCCACGGAGGTGGTGGGATAGCCGCCGGCAATCTGCCAGCAAAGGGTGAATTCGGGAGCGTCTGTGTCAAACTCCAGGGTGATACCGGCACTCATGCGCGATTTATCGCCCATGATGAGGCCGTAAGGGATCTCATCATAAAAACGGCATTGCGCGTGCGTATAGCGGAAGGGGACAAGTCCGCTTTCCTGCGATTCGACAAACAGGCAGTTATGAAAGCATTGCTTCAGAACGGATTGATTCATGGACAATCTCCTTTGCGAAATAAAATGGCAGGGGCATATGCCGCCCCAGCCAAAATAGGAAAATCAAAAGCGGATCTTATCTTCAATAAAGGCCTTCAAATCAGCTACCTTGACGCGCTCCTGCTGCATGGTATCGCGGTCGCGCACGGTCACGGAGCCGTCTGTTTCGGTATCGAAATCCACCGTGATGCAGAAAGGCGTGCCGATCTCATCCTGACGGCGGTAGCGCTTGCCGATGGAGCCGGTCTCGTCATAATCGATCATGAAGTATTTGCTCAGCTCGGCATGGATCTCGCCGGCCAGGCTGCCAAGCTTGTTTTTCTGCAAGGGCAGTACGGCCGCCTTGTAGGGCGCCAGCGCCGGATGCAGGTGCAGCACGGTGCGGGTATCGTTTTCCAGCTGTTCTTCTTCATAGGCGTTGCAGAGGAAGGCCAGCACGCAGCGCTCCACGCCCACGGAAGGCTCAATGCAGTAGGGAACGTAGCGTTCGCCTGTGACAGGATCCAGGTATTCCATGCTCTTGCCGCTGTGCTCCTGATGGCGGGACAGGTCGTAGTCGGTACGGTCGGCCACGCCCCACAATTCGCCCCAGCCGAAGGGGAACAGGAACTCAAAGTCCGTCGTCGCCTTGGAATAGAAGGCCAGCTTCTCAGGCTCATGGTCGCGCAGACGCAGGCTTTCCTCCTTGATGCCCAGGCTCAGCAGCCAGTCGCGGCAGAAGGAACGCCAGTAATCGAACCATTCCAGATCGGTGCCGGGCTTGCAGAAGAATTCCAGCTCCATCTGCTCAAACTCGCGCACGCGGAAGATGAAGTTGCCGGGGGTGATCTCGTTGCGGAAGGATTTGCCAATCTGGCCGATACCGGCGGGGAGCTTCTTGCGCGAGGCGCGCATGACGTTCTGGAAATTGACGAAGATGCCCTGCGCAGTTTCGGGGCGCAGGTACAATTCGCTCATGCTGCCCTCGTTCACGCCCTGGAAGGTCTTGAACATCAGGTTGAACTGACGGATGCCGGTAAAGTCCTTCTTGCCGCAGACGGGGCATTTGATGTCATGCTCGGCAATATAGGTTTCAAGCTCGGCGTTGGTCCAGCCGTCGCCCGTTTCGGCGCCGCCGGTGAAATCCTCAATCAGCTTGTCGGCGCGGAAGCGCGCCTTGCAGGCTTTGCAGTCCATCAGCGGGTCGTTGAAGCCGCCTACATGGCCGGAGGCGACCCACACTTCGCGGTTCATCAGAATGCCCGCGTCCAGACCCACGTTATATTTGCTTTCCTGGATGAACTTCTGCCACCAGGCCTTTTTGACGTTGTTTTTGAACTCAACGCCCAGCGGACCGTAGTCCCAGGTGTTGGCCAGGCCGCCGTAGATTTCGGAGCCAGGATAAATGAAGCCGCGCGATTTGCACAGCGCTACGAGTTTGTCCATGGTTACGTTGCTCATAAGCAGCATACCTCCCTTAATTGCATATCATGTATCATATCACGTTTTGGCGATTTGTCAATGAAAAGCACGCTGCATGCAGACAAAGCGGCGAAGAAAAACAAAAAACTGGCCGCATGCAACCGCCGGTTGACAACTTTTCAGGCGCAGGTGGTGGCGGGAAAGCGCAAAGCGGGCTATAATATAGGCGCTGAAAGGGGAGAAGGGTATGAACTTGGCGGAAAAGATCACGGCCCTGCGCAAACGCAGCGGCTGGTCGCAGGAAGAACTGGCGGAGCGGATGGAGGTTTCGCGCCAGGCGGTATCAAAATGGGAGATGGGCGCGTCGATCCCGGATGTGGACAATATTGTGCGCCTGAGCGCGCTCTTTGACGTAACAACGGATTTTCTTCTGCATGACGAGCGGACGGCGGAAGAGACGGCTGCGTCCGGCAAAGCGAAGAACGAGGGACGCGCCGTGACGGCCAGGGAGGCGGCGGACTATCTCGGGACGGTGGAGGGGGCGGCCGCACCCATTGCCTGGGCGGTGGCGCTGTTTATTCTATCGCCCGTCTGCCTGATTGAGCTGCTGGCGCTGGGAGGCGGGGCCTTTTCGGAAAACCTGAGTATTGCCGTTGGCGTAGGCGTGCTGCTGCTTCTGGTGGCGCTGGGAGTGGCGGAAATCATTCCGCGCGCCATGCGCCTGTCCCGCTATGGATACCTGGGGCGGGAGAAGCTTGCTTTGCAGTGCGGCGTGCGCGACGCTGTTTTGCAGCGAAAAAGCGACTATGAGGAGCAGCACCGTCAGGCCATTATGCAGGGGTGCGTACTGTGTATTTCCTCGGTGCTGCCGCTGGTGGTAGCCGCGTGCCTGGAGGCCGGGGAGGGGATCATTCTCACCTGTGTGAGCGTGCTGCTGGCCCTGGTAGCGGCAGGCGTGTTTTTCCTGGTACGCACCGGGATGATTTATGGCGGTTATCAGAAACTGCTGCAGGAGGCCGAATATGCGGTAAAAAACAAAGAGATTGAGAAGCGTATGGAGGCGGTCGCGCAGCTCTATTGGATGGCGGTGACGGCAGCGTATCTGGCCTGGAGCTTTCTGACGAACAGCTGGGGGATCAGCTGGATTGTCTGGCCGCTTGCAGGGATTCTGTTCGGCGCGGTGCAGATCATTGTGCGGCTGACGGGGAGCAAGTAGACTTATAGGGAATAGCGATATATTTTTTTGCGCATCCTGTATGACGCAGGAATGCGCGGCGGCGGGGAAAAGATGGACCTGCCGCGTTTTTTTTTACCGGCCAGTGATTAGGTATAGTAATAATATTCTAATATAATTATAATGCATACGGGTTGAGAAGCGTAGAAAATTGTGTTAATATTGATATGGAAAACGATATGGGAGGGAGAGAATGCGCGAGAAATTAAAGCGGTTATTGCCGGGATATGCGGTGCTGCCGCTGATTATGATGCTGATCATCAATTTTGTTGCCTTTTACGGCAGCAGAGTTATCAACTGTGGCAGACCACTGCATGATCTGGCGTTGCCGCTGGATGCGCGGGTGCCGTTTTATCAGCCGTTCATCGTTGTTTATATCTTGGCTTTCCCTTTTTGGGCGTTGAATTTTTATCTGATCGCGCGCGAAAGCCCGCGGCACTGCGGAGTGATTTTCGGTGAGCAGATTGCCAAGATGCTTTGCTTTATATGCTTTATGATCCTGCCGACCGGCATTGAGCGCCCCAAGGTCGTGGGCAATGACGTTTTTTCCTGGCTGACGCGGATGATTTATGCTACGGATATTCCGGATAATCTTTTTCCTTCCATTCATTGTCTGGACAGCTGGCTGTCTTGGCGCGGACTGCGTCATTGCCGCCGCGTGGGCAAAGGATATAAGCGCTTCAGCCTGATTTTTGCGCTGCTGGTGTTCGCTTCAACGGTACTGGTCAAGCAGCATGTGCTGCTGGATATTCCGGCGGCTGTGCTGGCGGGAGAAATCGGACTTTGGCTGTCCGCGCGCTTGCGGCTGGGCGAGCGGTATGCGGCATGCTGGGAGAGGCGCGAGGCGAAGCAGTGAAGAAAAAAGGACTCGCATCGCTGCTTTTCCTGCTGCTGGCGGCGCTGACGGTGCTGGCGGTATGCAGGCAGAGCGCTTCGTTTTCGGCTGAAAGGTTTGCCGCTTATGTGCGCAGCGTGCCGTTGTGGGGCATGATGTGCGCCGGACTTGGCATGGCTGGTTTTATTCTGTTTGAAGGACTGGCTTTGCAGGCGATATGCAGGCTGCTTGGATATCGCTGCCGGTTGATGCAGGGGACGCTGTATTCCGCGGCGGATATCTATTTTTCCGCGATTACGCCTTCGGCAACGGGCGGACAGCCCGCTTCGGCCATGCTGATGCTCAGGGACGGGATCCCCGCCGCGGTGGCAACGGTGGCGCTGCTGATGAATGCGGTGCTGTATACGCTGTCCATTTTCATTCTTGTCCTTCTGGGGCTGTTTTTTTGTCCGGGGGCGTATGCCCTGTTCGGCGCGCCGTCGCATGCGCTGATTCTGATCGGGCTGGCGCTGCAGGGACTGATGATGGCGGCGGTGGTGCTGCTCATTTTTCATGAAAAGACTTTTTTATGGATCGCGGACTTTTTCCTGGGCCTGGGGCAGCGGCTGCACCTGCTTAAAAACGCGGAAAGCCGCCGCGGCAAACTGATGGAAATCAAGGCGGATTACCGTGCCTGCGCTGGCATGGCCTCAAAACGGCCGGGGCTGATCTTGCTGGCGCTGGGGATGAATCTGCTTCAGCGGCTGTGTGTTGTATGGGTGCCGGCGGCGCTTTATATGGCCTCGGGAGGCAGTGCGCGGGAGATGGGCAGGCTGTTTGCCGTTCAGGCCTGGGTCATCATGGGTTCCAACAGCATTCCCATTCCGGGCGGGATCGGCGTGACGGATTATCTGTTCCTGGACGGATACGGCGCTTTCCTGCCTGACCCGGTCAATCTGGAGCTTTTGTCGCGCTCGTTTTCCTTTTACAGCTGTATCCTGATTTGCGCGCTGATCGTGCTGATTTCGCTGGGGTTAAAAAAGAAGACAAGACGGTGAATACAAATGATCGGATATTTTGATTATACGGTATGGCTGACTTACGGGTCGCTGATTTCGGCGGTAGCGGGTATTTTCGTATCGCTGGCAGGACACGGCCATCCGTACTGGGGCGCGATGTTTCTGCTTTTGTCCGGCTTGTGCGACGCCTTTGACGGCATCGTGGCGCGCACCAAAAAGGACCGGACCGAGCGGCAGAAGCAATATGGTATCCAGATTGACTCGCTGGCTGATCTGGTGGCCTTTGGCGTGCTGCCCGCGTGCATTGGCGCGGCGCTGTGCAGGGCGTCAGCCATTTTTGATCCGCCCAACGATCCGTGTCTGGTGGCGCGGGTGCCTTATCCGGTATATGTAATCATTTTTGCGGCGTATGTGCTGACCGCGCTGGTCCGTCTGGCCTATTTCAATATCAGCGCGCAGGAGAGCTGGCAGGCAGGGGAGGAAAAGGTCAAGCACTATACCGGGCTGCCGGTAACGTCGGCGGCGTTGATCTTTCCCACTTTTTTGCTGCTCCGGTATCTGCTCAACACGGATATTGCCATCGGCTATTATGCGGTGATGATTCTGACCGCCGCGGCGTTTGTCGGCAGGTTCAATGTGCGCAAGCCGGGACTGCGCGGCGTGATGATCATGGTATGGATCGGCATGCTGGAGTTTTTGCTGATTCTGGCGGTGAAATACGGTGGCTTCCGTGCATTCTGACGGGAGGCTGCTTGCCTTTTTGTATGGCACGCGCGCCGGGAGGCTTTTGCTGCGTCCGTTGACGGCGCGGGGACTGTCCAAAGCGGCGGGAAGGCTGCTGGACAGCGGCGTCTCGCGCTGCCTGATTTCTGGCTTTGCGCGTAAAAACGGCATAGATTTGTCGGAATATGTTCCGGAGACGTATCAAAGCTTCAACGCGTTTTTCACCCGGCGCATTCTTCCGGAAAAGCGGCCGATCGACAGGACGCCGTCTCATTTGATCGCGCCCTGCGACGGCAGACTGAGCGTGTATGAGATCGGGCCGGAAAGCGTGTTTGCCATTAAAAACAGCCGGTATGACGTGGCGGCGCTGCTTGGCCATGACGCGCGGGCGGCCTGTTTTGCGGGCGGCATTTGCCTGGTGTTTCGTTTGGCGGTGGATGATTATCACCGTTATCATTATTTTGACAGCGGCAGAAAGGGTGAAAATCATTTTATCCCCGGATGCTTGCATACGGTGCGTCCGGTTGCGCTGAAGCATGAAAAGGTATTTGTGCAGAACTGCCGCGAATATACTTTCCTTGAGACGGAGCACTTTGGCATGGCGGCGCAGATCGAGGTCGGCGCGCTGCTGGTGGGGAGAATCCGCAACCGGCAGGGGGCGGGGAGCTACCGCCGCGGCGAGGAGAAGGGCTGCTTTGAATATGGCGGTTCAACGGTGGTGCTGCTGCTGGAAAAGGGTCGGGCGCAGGTGGAGGAACGTTTCTGGCGCAATACGGAAAAGGGGCTTGAGACTCGTGTCCTCCTGGGCGAATGCATTGGCCGCGGCATGGAATTGACGCGCGGCCCAAAACAGGATAAAATAATAGGGTAAATCATTCTTTTGGAGGTGCGTATGCGGAACTGGCTCAATGCGCTTGAACGCAAGCTGTATAAGTATAATATTCCGCCCATTATGCGTTACATTGTTTTTGCCATGGGCGGCGTGTTCCTGCTGGATATGTTTATGGCCATGTCCACCGCCTATTCCATGCGCCAGGTCAGCCTTATCAGCTATCTGACGCTGAATGTGGGGCTGGTGCTGCGCGGCCAGATCTGGCGGCTGGTTACCTGGCTGGTTGTGCCGCTGGACGGCAGCGTGCTGGGAATTCTTATCAGTCTGTATTTCTATTATATGATCGGTACGGCGCTGGAAAGCCGCTGGGGTGCGCGGCGCTTTTTGATTTATTATGTGATTGGCGCGTTGGCCAATATTATCGGGGCGTTCATCGCCTATGCGCTGACGGGCTTTGGCTATGCGATGAACTCGTATCTGTACATGTCGCTGTTTATTGCCTTTGCGGCATTGTATCCGGATATGCAGTTTATGCTTTTCTTCATTCTGCCGGTCAAAGCCAAATGGCTGGCGGCGATCGATGCGATTTATTTCCTGATCGCAATTCTGATGGGCGGCGCGTCGCAGCGCTGCGCCGCCATTGCTTCGCTGGTGAATGTGGCGCTGTTTTTTGGCAATGATCTGTATACGCAGGGGCGGCGCATGTATTTTCAGTGGCAGCGCAGAAGACAGTTCCGGAAATAAAACAAAAACGGCTTTGGACGTTGCGCCAAAGCCGTTTTTCATGGGATGGGTTATTCTTCCTCAGCATAAATGCCTGCCAGGCCGGACATATGCTGCCGCAGCAGGCGGCGCAGCTCATTTTCCAGAGCAGCGCGCAGACGCGCGTCGTCCGCGTCGGGAAACATGGCGGCAAAGGAGCCGTAATAAAGCTCGATCCAGTTGCCAAGGTAGCGGTCATGCCGATATGCGCCAAGCAGCGGACCTGTGCCGTCTTCTTTTTCAACCGTATCTTCACTGATGGCCACGCCGCCGTTGAGGGCCTCAAACAGCTCCTCGGGCATGGCGTCGATCAGATCTTCCAGCATTTGGCTGAAGCCGTCGGGGTTCATCATGGCATTTTCCTCCTGTTTTTCAAATGCACAGCCATTATAGCACAACGGCGCATTTGCCACAAGCGCTGGACTGTGCTATAATATATATTGGTTTATTCTGTACACTTTGGGGGAAAATATGGCCGAGATCATTGTTTCCGGAATCGAAAAATCCTTTGAGCAGGATCGCATTGTGCTTGATAATGTTTCATTTCAGGTGGATGCGGGTGAGCGCGTAGGGCTGCTTGGCCCAAATGGCGCGGGCAAAACGACGCTTTTGCGCATCATGACGGGGGAGCTGAACGCGGATAAAGGCTTTATTGCCATTCCGCAGGGGCGAAGGATCGGCTATATTTCGCAGCTGGCCGAGGCGCCGGAGGGCGCGCTGGTGGAGGATGTGCTGCGCATGGCTTTTGACGAGGTGATGACGGTCAGCCGCGAGCTGGAGACGCTGCAAAGCCGCATGGACCAGGGCGAACATGGCGACGCGCTGCTGCGCCGGTATGACGCGCTCCATACGCAGTTTGAGATGCTGGGCGGCTATGACTGTGAAATGCGGCTGGGCAAGGTGGCAAACGGCCTGCATATTTCCTCGGAGCAGCGCCGTCAGCCCTTTGCCTCTTTGTCTGGCGGCGAGCAGACGCGTATCCGACTGGCGGTGATGATCCTGCGGGAAACCGATATCCTTTTGCTGGACGAGCCAACCAACCACCTGGATATGGATTCCATCGAGTGGCTGGAGAATTATATCGACCATTATAAGGGCACGGTGCTGACCGTGTCGCACGACCGTTATTTCCTGGACCGCACGGTCACGC
This sequence comes from Clostridiales bacterium, assembly GCA_019420065.1. Lineage (GTDB taxonomy): Bacteria > Bacillota > Clostridia > Christensenellales > Aristaeellaceae > SFMI01. The sequence continues at coordinate 15,458 of JAHZHX010000014.1, forward strand.
GCATTATTGAGCTGGATCACGGCGGCGTGGAGTTTTACAGCGGAAATTACAGCTTTTATGTGCAGGAAAAGGAAGCGCGCTATAAGCTGCAGCTAAAGCAATATGAAAAAGAACAGGCCAAGATTGCGCAGCTGGAAAAAGCGGCCGATCAGCTCAGCGCCTGGGCGTACAGCGGCATGGACAAGACATACAAGCGCGTGATGTCCATCCGCAGGCGTATTGAATGGCTGCATAAAACAGAAAAGCCCACCCGTGAGGAACGGCTGGATATGGGCTTTTCGCTGGTACCCTTCCGCGCCGATTATGCCCTGCGCATCAAGGGACTGGAAAAAAGGTTTGACGGGCGCACACTGTTTCGCGACGTCAATATGACCATTCGCGGCGGCGGCGAACGCGTGGCGCTGGTGGGCGCAAACGGTACGGGAAAAACCACGCTGCTGAAGATCCTTTTGGGCGAGGAAGCGCCCACGGACGGTGTTGTCCAGTTTGGCCCTTCGGTGCGCGCCGCATATCTGCCGCAGCAGATCGTTTTTGCGCATCCGGAGCGCACGCTGTATGACACGCTGCTTTATGAACTGGGATGCGAGCCGCAGCAGGCGCGCAACCGTTTGGGCGCGTACCGCTTTCGCGGCGAGGATCAGTTCAAGCGCGTATCGCAGCTTTCGGGCGGCGAGCGCGCCCGGCTGAAATTGTGCATGCTGATGAACAGCGCCGTGAATATGCTCATCCTGGACGAGCCGACCAACCATTTGGATTTGGACTCTCGCGAGTGGATTGAATCCGCGGTGGATCAGTTTGAAGGAACGCTGCTGATTGTGTCGCATGACCGTTATTTTGTCAAACGCTTCGCGACCCGTATCTGGGAACTGAGCGACTGCACGCTGCGCGATTATGACTGCGGGTATGAAAAGTATCGTTTCATTCGGGAGCGCGAGGAGGAAGCGGCGCAGGAAAAGGCCGAGCGTGAGCGCCAAGCGCGGCGCGAGCAGGAAAAGGCGGAGAAGGCAGAAAAGGCTTGCGCGCGGCGCGACGGCAAAACCGAGCGGCGCATGAACGCGATTGAGCGCGATATTGCCCGCCTGGAGCAGCAGTGCGCCCAGCTTGAGCAGGAGGCGGAGCGGTATGTCAGCGATTACATCCGTCTGGGCGAGCTGGAGGAGGAAAAGGGCGTTTTGCAGGCCCAGATCGACGCTTTGTATGCCGAATGGGCGCGGCTGGAAGAGACGGGGAACGGATTGTAAACTCTTGCTGTATCGATTGACAAGCGGGCGCTCTTTGCTATAATGAAAGATGAAATACTCAAGATATGATGAGGAAAAAACCGTGAAAAAATTACGTTTTCTGTTGGCTTTTCTGCTGGTTGGACTGCTTTTCAGCCTGGGGGGAGGCGCGCAGGCCGATGTGATCTTCAATGAGGTGATGGCCTCGACCGCCGTTTTTGTCAGCGGCCGTCATGACGATTGGGTGGAGCTGCACAATACCGACGGCGCACAGATATCGCTCAAAGGTTGGTATCTGAGCAACGATCCCTATGATTTGCAGCGTTGGGCCTTTCCGGATGACGCAAAGATTGCCAAGAACGGGTATCTGGTGGTGTATTGCGCCGGAGAGGAAGTGACCGATGGGCAGAAGGGAGCGCTGTACGCCGCATTTAAGCTTTCTGCCAAGGGAGACGAGCTGTACCTGACGGATCCGAACGGTGCGACGGTCTCCCTGACCTTTGGCGCGCAGTTTGGCAATGTGTCCAGCGGCTTGACGGCCTCCGGAGAATGGCTGTATATGGAGAATGCGACCCCTGGGGCGGCCAACGAGGAAGGCGGCTATGCCGCGCGGGCGGAGGAACCGGTCATTGAAACGGCGGCGGGCTTTTATACCGATGCGGTGGATGTGACAATTAGCGCGCCCGCGGGGCAGGAAATCCGTTACACCCTGGACAGCGGAGAGCCGACGCGCGATTCCGCGCTTTATACCGGGCCGCTGCATATAAGCAAAACAACGGTGGTTCGCGCCCGTGCCTTTGCGGACGATTTGCTGGGCTCCACAACGGCGGGCAGCACCTATTTTATCAATGATCCCGCGCCGGTGTCGGTGGTTTCGATTTATACGGATAACGATTATCTGTTCAGCAGCAAAAAGGGCATCCTGGTCAAAGGCTCCGGCAATACGCCCAATTACGAGAAAAACTGGGAGTATCCGATTCAGATCGAGTACTTTGACGAGGCGGGCGCGCGTCGGCTCAGCCAGATGGGCACGGTGCGCGTGGCGGGGCATTCCTCCCGCTCCGGCAAACAAAAATCGCTGTCGCTTTTCGCCCGCTCTGCCTATGGCTCGGATGTGTTTGCCTGCGATTTCTTTGAAGACCGTACCTATGAAGAGTATTCCGCCATCCAGCTGCGCTGCACCAACTCGGATTACCGTTCCTGCCGCATGCGCGACGCGGTGCTTACGCAGGTCAGCGAAGGGCTGGGGCTGTACTACCAGGCGGCGCGCCCCATTCTGGTCTATATCAACGGCGAGTATTACGGGCACTACAACCTGCGGGAAAAGGCCAACAAGGATTCGTTGGCGCAGTGGGAAGGCATTACGGACGAGGCGGCGATCAAGGCTGTTGACATTCTCGAAGGCACCGGCATGAACAAAACGCAGGTGCTCAAGGGCAGCAATGCCGACTGGGCTGAGCTGATGGAATTCTGCAAAACCAAGAGCCTCAAGGACGCGGGCAATTTGCAGTATGTGCTGGACCGACTGGATGTGGACAGCATGTTCAGTTATGTGATCTTTAATATGATGATTGGCAATTATGACGCCGGAAACGTGCGTGTCTACCGTTTCCCCGGCGGCAAGTGGAAATTCATGCTGCATGACGTGGAAGCGGGCTGCATGAATGCCAACGAGGCGCCGGTGGACGCGTTCTTGCGCAGCAAAACCGCCAAGTCCTCGGCTTTCCCGCACTGGGCGCTGGCCGCGCTGCTGGAGGTGCCGGAATACCGCGAGTTGTTCCTGCGCCGCACAGCGGAGATCGTGCAAAGCAATTTCATGTATTCCACCTGGGTAGGGCCGATTTATGAAAAATGGCTTGCGACACTGACCGAGCTGATGCCCCGGCATATTGCCAAGTTCCGTCATTTTACGTTCAAGGAATGGAATACCAACGTGCATGCGTCCATGTATTATGCGCGCATCCGTCCCAAGAAGGTGATCGGTTTCATCTGTACGCGGCTGAAGGTGACAAACAGTGAAAAAACGGCTTACTTTGGCGAGGTGCTCGACCAGCTGGCTGTTTTTAATGCCAGAGAAGAATAAAATGAAACGGGCTATGGAGAGCGGCGGCGCTTTCCATGGCCCGTTTTGACCATCAGCGAAATGACAAAAAGCATCCGCTTGAATTTTTGAAAATCAGCTTTCCAAAGAAATGAAATTCATTTTGATCGTTCGCCGGTTGGCGGCTTTGCGGTCAATCGGCAGCGCTGTTCCTTCTTTTGCGGGGCAGCCGCTGCCATTTATTTGTTCAGCTCGTCGCGCAGATAACCGGCCAGAATTTCCACAATGCGGGCGTTTTTGCCCCCGCGGGTGACAATCACATCGGCGTCGCTGACATAATTGCGAATGTATTTTTCATACATGGGCTTAACGGTGGCAAGATACTGGTCGGAAATATTTTCAATTTGACGGCCGCGCTCCAGAATATCGCGGTTGATGCGGCGCAGCAGACAGATATCCGGCTCCACGTTGATATAGAGCTTGAGAAACATCATTTGCGTCAGCCGCTCGTCAAAGAAGGCGTGGATGCCTTCGACGATCACAACGTCCGCCGGGTGGATTTCTTCCGTGCTTTCAGCCCGGCGATGCTGGGTAAAGTCGTATACCTTGCGCGAAATGCTCTGCCCGGCCATCAACAGGCGAATATCGCTGTACAGCAGGTCATGGTCAAAGATAAACGGTTCGTCATAGTTCAGGCGCGTGCGCTCTTCAAATGTAAGATTGGGATGATCCAGATAATAAGCGTCCTGATTGATCAGCGCGCTGCTGGCGCCGATGGCGCTGCACAGCTCGTTTGCCAGCGTTGTTTTTCCAGAGCCGCTTGGGCCGCAGATTCCGATAAAAACCAAGTGCTTTCACCTCCATGCGCTATACAGCATAACGCATTGGATCAAAAATTGTCAAGGGAAAGGCCCATTGGCCGGTATGATCAGAAAATGGGGAGCGGCAATTTCGGAATAAAGCAGAAATTAGCAGTCATATGCGGGACAAACGCTTGCAATATAAGGGATTTAATGCTATAATATCATGCTGTGTGCGAATGCGTAATTTGATGCCGCACACCGATTGTTCGCAAAATTGCGCAGGAGGGTTCCAAATGTCTTACACCGTCGAAAAAATCGCAAGCAATAAAGTCAAGCTTACATTCACCGCCAGCGTCGAATCCTTTGCCGATGCGATGCAGAAGGCTTATCTCAAAAACCGCGCCAAGATCAATGTTCCCGGCTTCCGCAAGGGCAAGGCGCCCCGCAAGCTGATTGAGAACATGTATGGCGAAGCGGTGTTCTACGACGACGCATTCGAGATGATCGCTCAGGAAGCCTATGACGAGGCCGTCAAGGCCGAAAATCTGGCGACCGTGGATCGCCCGGAGGTCGATATCCAGCAGATCGGCTCTGGCAAAGAGCTGCAATACACCATCGAGGTGTTCGTAAAGCCTGACGTAACGCTGGGCGATTACAAGGG
>JAHZHX010000014.1:20192-38531 GCA_019420065.1 Clostridiales bacterium
TTGAAGTGGAGAAAAAGGTCGAGAAGATCACTGAAGAGGCGATCAACGCCCGCATCGACAGCGATGTGGAACGCGCCAGCACCACTCAGGATGTGGAAGGCCGCGCCGTGGCCGCCGGCGATATCGTGAACCTGGACTATGCCGGCAGTGCGGACGGCGTTGCTTTTGAGGGCGGCACCGCCCAGGGCCAGAGCCTGACCATCGGTTCGGGCATGTTCATCCCCGGCTTTGAAGAGCAGATGGTGGGCATGAACATTGGCGAAGAGCGCGATCTGAACGTGATTTTCCCCGCGGAGTATCATGCCAAGGAGCTGGCCGGCAAGGAAGCGGTGTTCCATGTCAAGGTCAACGGCATCCAGGAAAAGGTGAAGCCCGAGCTGGATGACGATTTTGCCGCCGACGTGTCCGAGTTTGATACCTTTGCCGCCTATCGTCAGAACATTGTGGAGACCCTGGAGAAGAACGCTGCCGAGCGCGCTGAGGCGGAGCTGGAGGACGCGCTGGTGCAGAAGGTTGTGGACGCGGCGGACTGCGATATTCCCGACGCGATGATCCAGGACGAGATCACCACCATGCTGCGCGAAATGGAAATGCGCATGGCTTACCAGGGACTGCGCTTTGAGGACTATCTCAAGTATACCGGACAGAGCATTGACCAGATGCGCGACCAGTACAAGCCGGAAGCCGCCAACCGTGTCAAGACGCAGCTGGTGCTGGAGGCCGTTGCCAAGGCGGAAGAAATCGTTCCTACGGAGGAGGACGCCGAAGCGACGATTGCCGAGCAGGCGCAGCGTATGAACCGCGACGTGGAGGAGTTCAAAGCCTCTTTGTCCGACGGCCAGAAGGCGTATCTCAAGGAGACCGCCGGGATTAAAAAGACCATTGATTTCCTCAAGGCTAACGCCGTCATTACCGAGAAGACGGAAGAAAAGGCCGAGTAAAAGACAGGGCTTCGTCACGTCGGGGGCACGGCTGCTTGCGCTTGTGTTTCCCGCGGGGGAAGCCCTCCCTTTATATTCGGGGCGAGAATCTTGCCTGCCGCTGAATTTTTCGGGCATAAAAAGAAGGCGTTTGTCATATGCTTTTTAGGGTAACCAGGAGGACACTGATATGAGCATTCTAATTCCTAACGTTGTTGAGAGAACCAGCAACGGCGAGCGCGGATATGACCTGTATTCCCGCCTGCTGAAGGATCGCATTATTTTCCTGGCGGATGAGATCAACGATCAGGTGGCCAATATCGTTGTGGCGCAGCTGCTGTTCCTGGAAATGGACAATCCGGACGCTGACATTTCATTGTATATCAACAGTCCGGGCGGCTCCATTACCGCCGGCATGGCCATTTACGATACCATGAATTATATCAAGTGCGATGTGCGCACGGTGTGTATCGGCATGGCGGCCTCGATGGGCGCGTTTCTCCTGATGTCCGGCGCAAAGGGCAAACGCCTGGCGCTGCCCAACAGCGAAGTGATGATCCACCAGCCTTTGGGCGGCGCGAGCGGCCAGGCGACCGACGTGGAGATTCGCGCCAAGTGGCTGCTGCGCACCAAGGATAAAATGGTGCGTCTGATGAGCGAGATGACCGGCCAGGAGGAGAGCAAGCTCCGCCAGGACTGCGAGCGCGACTATTTCATGACCGCGGAGGAAGCGCTTGCTTACGGTATCATTGACGAGATTTATTATCCCCGCAAAAAGAACGCTTGAGGTGAAACATGCCCAAGGATGATTTTACAACGCGCAAGCTGCATCGCTGCAGCTTTTGCGGCAAAACGCAGGATCAGGTGCGCCGTTTGGTGGCCGGTCCCAATGTTTTCATTTGCAATGAATGCATTATGCTTTGCCGCGATATTATTGACGATGATATTGTGTCGTCCATGAATACCGCCGCGCAGGACGCGCCCATTCCGCTGCCTTCGGAGATGAAGGCGGTGCTGGACGAGTACGTGATCGGCCAGGACGAGGCCAAGCGTACCTTGTGCGTGGCGGTGTATAACCATTACAAGCGCATCAATGCCGAAACCAAGGCGGGCGACGCCGAGCTGCAAAAATCCAATATCCTGATGGTGGGCCCAACCGGCTGCGGCAAGACATATTTGGCGCAGTCGCTGGCGCGCATTTTGAATGTGCCTTTTGCCATTGCCGACGCTACGGCGCTGACGGAAGCCGGATATGTGGGCGAGGATGTGGAAAATATCCTCCTGCGTCTGATTCAGGCGGCGGACGGCGACATCCAGGCGGCGCAGCGCGGCATCATCTACATTGATGAAATCGATAAGATTTCCCGCAAGGGTGAGAACGTGTCGATCACCCGCGATGTAAGCGGCGAGGGCGTGCAGCAGGCGCTGCTGAAGATCCTTGAGGGGACGCTGGCCAACGTGCCGCCGCAGGGCGGACGCAAGCATCCGCATCAGGAGTTCATGCAGATTGATACCACGAATATCCTCTTTATCTGCGGCGGCGCCTTTGACGGGCTGGCACCGATCATCCAGCAGCGCATCGGATCGCGCACGCTGGGCTTTGGCGCGAAGCTCAACAGCGAAAACGGCGACGGGGTGGATACGGCGCTCAAGGAGCTGCGTCCGGAAGATCTGATGAAGTTCGGTTTGATTCCCGAATTTGTCGGCCGTTTGCCGGTGGTGGTAACGCTGGATAAGCTGGACGAGGAAGCGCTGGTACGCATCCTGACCGAGCCGAAGAACGCTTTGGTAAAGCAGTATGCCCGTTTGCTGGAGCTGGATGGCGTGGAACTGTCCTTTGAACCAGAGGCGCTGACGGCGATTGCGCACCAGGCGATGCTGCAAAAGAGCGGCGCGCGCGGGCTGCGGGCGATTATCGAGCACGCCTTGCTTGATACCATGTTTGATCTGCCCGGCCAGAAGGACGTTACGGCCTGCCGGATTACCGGCGAGGTGATTACCACGGGCGCGAAACCGCAGTTGACCCGTGCCGCGCATGCGGCAAGAACGCTGCGCGGCAAAAAAACCGCTCCGGCTTTGCCGGGAACGGATGAATCCGACGCGGTATAATAATAAATGCTTTGGGACCTGCTGCAAAATAAAAGCTTTGCAGCAGGTTCTGCTTTATTTGGAGTCTCGAGAACGTCGAACGAAGCGAAACGAAAAACCACCCGCTATTTGATATGCCCCCAAAAGTTGGAGAACAATTGAGGTGCATATCATTGGCGGGTGGTTCGCTTTTTGAATGCTTATATGGCGTTCGTTTTTACCTTTTTTCCGCAGCGAACTGTACCAGAACCAAAATATCGTTTATTATGACGTCACGTGCTTTCGGAAAATATATGCTTTTGCAGCTGCGCGATCTGTCCATAGCAGGCTTCCAGGCGCTCTCTGGCCTGCTCGTCTCCATTGATATAGGCCAGCATCAGGCGCCCCTCCTCCACGCACAGATCGTCATGCAGCGGGAAGTATTCGTCGTGCAGAAACTGGAAATAGTTCACCAGGCGCTTCTCGCCATAGATCCGCGCATATTCGCCCGGATACTGTTCTACGGCCGCGCACTGTCCGCGCCGTATGGCCTCCAGCAGCGCGTCGCGTTCCAGCGACTGCGCCAGCACATATGTTTTGCCAATGTTAAACCATTTTCCGTTGACCGCACCATGCGAATCGTCCGTGCCTACCGGGATGGCGCGCCTGCCGTTTTTGCCGGAATTGTACCATGCTGCTGCCTGAAGCTGATTCTCATGCGGTCCATTGCCGCCGTTAATTAGCTCCAGCGCGTCGTAATCGATATGCTCCAGGAAATACTGGTACATTGCGCCGGGCTGATTGTACGCCCCGTACCAGGTCCAGTTGGGATGGCAGAGAATGCTCAGACCGTTGGCTTGGCGGATTTTTTCAAACACCCATTTGCTGGCCGCGATCTCAAACCGGCATGCGTCCTCGGGCACGTCATCCAGCGTTTTTTCAATCTGCGCCACCTCGACGCGATACTGCGCCTCATCCGCGCGGTACAAATCGTTCACGCTGTAATCGCCGCCAAAATGAACGATATGAACATAGTTGTCCGGCGAATGCACTTCCTCGCCCGGCAGCAGCTTCATGTTCAGCGGCACGCTGTCATAGGCAGCCATGCCTTCCAGCGAAGGCTCATATTTGCCATGGTCTGTCAGCCCGGCAAAATCATAGCCGTAGCGGCGATACCAGGCCAGCACCATTTCCGGCGCTTCCACACCGTCGGAACGGAAGGAGTGGATGTGCATATTGCCGCGGAAAGGCCGCAGCGCCAGCAGATCATCCGCCAGCGCATAAATTTGCAGCTTCAGACAGGAAACCCCTTTCCAATTGCCGCCATTGTTGCGCCGCACGCCTTGATCCTCTATCCAAATTTGATAAGGCTGTTCCTGGGTATATGTGGACGCAAACGCAATCGCGCCATCCTGCGGCACGACCTCTAAAATGGGATAGTCCGGCTCATATGGCACGCGGGTGCGCTGATTGACCGGAATCACATGCACATAATACGTTTTTTGCGCGTCAAAACGCGCATGGCGGCTAAGCGGCCGGATGTGCACTACTGTTTCGCGGTTCAAGGGAACCACTTTCGGATAAACGTCGTAATAAACCAATTCGTTTTTCATTCTTGTTTCTCCCTCAGCGCAGCAGCGCTTTCAGCCGCCGCTGTAACGTTTCCCGCGAAAGATCGTCCAGATCAATCACGTCGATTTCCAGTTCCATGGCGCGATGGCGCATGGGCGCGCGGCCATGCTCTGCCGTAACGATCGCCGCCCGGGCAATCTGGCCGCCAAACCGATCGCGCAGAATGGCCAGTTCATTGAGCGCTTCCGTTTTCACGTCGCATGTTTTGCAGCTGATAAAAACAGGCTTGACCCCGCAGGTAGCCACCACGTCCAATTCATTGCTGACACGGTCGGAAACGCTGCCGCCCTCCTGCCAGTCCGCAACCACGCTTGTGCGCACGTCGTGGAATACCCCCAGATCCCGGCAGGCTTTATATACATACAGCTCCAAAGCGCTGCCCACGTCGCGCAGCCAGGCGCGCACCTGTTCGTCCCTGAACGTCAGATGCACGCCGCGTTCTTCATCCACCGATACATCGCGGATCAGCCCGATCCTTTCCATGGCCCGCAGCGCCTCTTCATGGACCGATACGCGGCCGCCGCGCTCTGCCTTGACGGTGCAGGCTCCTTTTGCCCGCAGGCTGGCGCTTCCCTCCGGGCGCTGCGAAATGCGCTGCATATAGGATACGATCCGCGGCCATTCCCGCCTGAAGCGCAGATATACTTCAAACATCGGGTCAATCAGTTCCATATAACCATCCAGCACCGCGTTGTCCACCCGACCCTGACGCATGGAGCCGCCCGCCATCAAAAACCAATCCTCTACAAGAAGCTGCACCTGGCAAGGAAGGTTCCGCGCAAAGGCGGCATTGCGAATGTCAAAGAAGGTATTGCGTCTGCGCGAATAGGTAAATACCGGAATATCCGTCCCTGCGCACAGCAGCCCGCCAGCAAACAGCGCCGCGTCCGTCCCGCCGGCAATATCCAGTACGCAGTCGGGATAGCGCTTTGTTACCTCGCGCAGCCGCTGCGCCACGGCCTCCGCGTCCAGGAGGCTCACGCCCATAAAAATACATTCGCTCCTTATGCCGCGATGCTCAAAATACCGGCGCAGCTGCGCATGCCGCGCCTGATTGGCGGCAACCTCCGGCGGACAGATGAATACCGTCCGTTCGGGGCGGAACACCTCGGTGCTGAGCACGTTCTCCAGCGGGCGCTCGTCATAAAGCTCTATCAGCGTTTTCATTTTCCATATCCTCCGCCATCTATTATATAGATTTTCTTTTCTTTAGACAAGATATTCGCAGTAGCGTATTTGTCAAGAACGTGCTATAATCATTAACGCTCTACAAAAGGAGGGGACTTGTGATGGCGCAAGCGCAGAAACGTTCTTCTGCCATGGATTATCTGATAATCGCCGCGCTGGCCGTGCTGATGGCCTTCAACTACCAGATTTTTATTTTGTACAACGCATTTGCACCGTCCGGCATCAGTGGTCTGGCAACCATCATCCAGCATCTGTTCAATTTCAGCGTTGGCTACATGTCGCTGATTACCAATATTCCGCTGGCTGTTTTTTGCTTTTTCCGGGTCGAGAAGCAGTTTGCCGTCAAAACGTTTGTCAACGTGATCATCTTCTCCGTTACCCTTTTGCTGCTGCAGCGCAATATCATTGACGTGCGCCCTTTCATCTACCATACCAACGACGGCCGCAGCACCCTGTTGGCCCCCGTTGCCGCCGGCACGATCAACGGCTTTATTTACGGATACAGCATCCGCAGCGGCGGAAGCACGGGCGGCACGGACTACATCGCCGCTGCCATTCATAAAAAACGTCCGGAATATTCCATGCTGCGCATTATTTTTGTCATCAACTGCTGCGTAGCCACGCTTTCCTATTTTGTTTTCGATTACAGCATTGAACCCGTCATCCTCTCGATTGTATATAATTTCCTCACCCAGCAGATCAGCGACAACATTCTCAAGGGCGGCAAGCAGGCGCTCAAGGTCGAGATGATCACCGCCTTCCCCCAGGAGGTCACCGACCGTCTTATCAAGGAACTGCGCCACAGCGTCACCATTGTCAATGTTGAGGGCGGCTACTCCCACCAGCCTAAAACCATGCTGATCTGCATCATCAACAAGCACCAGATCACAAAATTCACCGACATTATCAGTGAATTCCCCGACACCTTCGCCTGCGTTTCCAGTGTCAATGAAACGCTGGGCAACTTCAAAAAGATCAGCCATTAAGGAGAAAACCATGCGACTGGATAAATATCTCAAGGTTTCGCGTATTATCAAGCGCCGCACCGTTGCCAAAGAAGCGTGCGACGGAGGGCGCGTGTCCGTCAACGGCAAAACCGCCAAGGCCGGGAATGAGGTCAGAGAGGGCGATGTGCTGGAAATTCGCTTCGGCGCGCGGTTAGGCCGCTACCAGATCACCGACGTGCGCGAGGTTGTACGCAAGGAAAATGCTGCGGAAATGTACCGCATTCTTCAGGAGGATGAGGAAACCCTCCGGCAAAGGAGCTGACGATGGCACTGATTGAAGCCCAAGGCCTTAGCAAAACGTATACCGTGCGCAAAAAGCGCGACGGACGGTTGCTGCGCGAAAAGAACAGCCTTTGTGCGCTGGATCGGCTTGACCTGCAAATCGAAGCAGGCGAGCTGGTGGGCTATATCGGCCCCAACGGCGCCGGGAAAAGCACCACCGTGAAACTCCTGTGCGGCATTCTTACCCCTGACGCGGGCACGGCCTCGGTCTGCGGCCTGATCCCCTGGGAGAAACGCCGCGAGCACGCCGCGCACATCGGCGTTGTTTTTGGTCAGCGTTCGCAGCTATGGTGGGATGTGCCGGTCATTGACAGCTACCAGCTGCTGCGCGATATTTACCGTATACCCGAAGCGCGTTATCGCGCCCGGCTGGACGAGCTGACGGAAGCGCTGGGCTTGAGCGATTTTCTGCGCACGCCGCTGCGGCTGCTCAGCCTGGGGCAGCGCATGCGCGCGGAGCTGGGCGGCAGCCTGCTGCACTCGCCGCAGCTTCTTTTCCTGGATGAGCCGACTATCGGCCTGGACGCGGTAAGCAAATTGCAGCTGCGCGATTTTCTGCTGCGCGAGAACCACGAACACGGCACTACCATCCTGCTCACCACCCATGACATGGAGGATATTTCGGCGCTGTGTTCCCGCGTGCTGGTATTGGGGCATGGCAAAAAGCTGTTTGACGGCTCGCTGAGCGCCCTTTTGGCCCGTTATGACACGCTGCGCACCGTGCGGGTACGCTATCAGGCCGCGCCTGCCTTCCCATCTCTCCCCGCCTGCGCTCAGCTGAACCGGGACGGCGATTATTATGTGCTGACGTACCCCCCGCGCGAGCTGGCCACCGACCGTATGCTCGCCCTGCTGCAAAACGCCGGAACGATTGCTGAAATGACGCTGCATGAGCGCAGCGTGGAGCACATGATTGCCGATATGTACCGGGAGATGGCGCTATGAAAACCTACTGGTCTGTTTTTGTCATGCGTCTGAAGCTGGAAACCCAGTATCGAGCCGCCGCGCTGGGCGGACTGGTCACGCAACTGTTCTTCGGCATTATTCTGGTATATCTCTACCGCGCTCTGCTCAATTCTCCGGCGGATACCGCTGCCATGCAGGCAACGGCCACCTATGTATGGTTCCAGCAGGCATTTTTCCGCATGCTGTTCTCCAGCGACAACACGCTTTCGGGCATCATCCTCAAGGGAGACATGGCCTACCAGCTGGTGCGTCCCGTCGATCAGTACAGCTTCTGGTTCGCGCGCACGCTGGCCTCCAAGCTGACGGGCTCGGTCATGCGCGCGATCCCGCTGCTGCTGATTGTTTCATGGCTGCCGCAGGGCGTCGGCATGGGACGGCCTGCCAGCCTTCCCGCGCTGCTAAGCGCCATGGCGGCGCTGCTGCTGGGCTTTCTCGTCATCACGGCGGTCAGCTCCCTGAGCGACGGTCTGGTGCTGCTGACGCTGGACAACCGCGGCGTGAACGCCATTTTGTCCTTCCTGATTGTCTTTTTCGGCGGCAATCTGCTGCCGCTGACGCTGTTCCCCGCGTCCTGGCAGCGGGCGATCGCTTATTTGCCCTTCTCGCAGATCCTGGACACCCCCATCCGCCTGTATACCGGTGAATACGCCCTTGCGTCTTTTCCCGGGCTTGCGCTGATGCAGCTGGCGTGGCTTGCCTTTTTTGTGGCAGTCGGCCGGCTGCTGTGGCGCGGCACGCTGCGGCGCATTGTTGTGCAGGGAGGTTAAGGCATGCTTGATTCCATCCGTTTGTATCTTAGGTCCTGTCGCATGCTGATGCGCTGCCAGATGCAGTACCGCACCTCGTTTTTGATGAACTGCCTTTCCCAGCTGATGATGCTGGGAACCGAGCTGGCTGCCGTGCTGCTGCTTATGGACCGCTTTTCTTATCTCGGGCAATGGAGCTCGGGCGAGATCATTTTCTTTTTCGGCCTTATCAGCATGTCTTTCTACATTTGCGAAGCGTTTGGCCGCGGCATCACCAACTTTTCTTCGTTTATCGCGCGCGGCGAGCTGGACAGCCTGCTCATCCGCCCGCGCGGTGTGCTCTTTCAGGTGCTGTGCAGCCAGGCCGACCCGCGCCGTTTCGGCGCTCTTCTCATCGGTCTGCTGGCGCTGATCCTGGGGTCGTCGCTCGCGCATGTCCACTGGACGGTGCTAAAAGCGCTGCTTTTGCTGTGGAGCATCGCCGGCGGCGTAGCGCTGACGATGGGACTGTTCTTGATCGAGGCCACGCTATGCTTTTTCAGCGTTAAAAGCATTGAGATGGTCAATGTGCTCACCTATGGCGGGCGCAGCACCTGTCAGTATCCCATTGATATCTATCCCCGCCCTTTGCAGCTGCTGTTCACCGTTGTCGCCCCCTTCGCGCTGACAACGCACTTGCCCGCCGCCTATATTCTGGACAAGCCGCTGTGGGACACCGGCGTGCTGCACGCCTTTCTTGCGCCGCTCTCCGGCTTTGCTTTTCTCGCGCTGATGATCTTCGTTTTCTATCGCGGCCTGCGCCATTACCGTTCCACGGGGAGTTAATCATGGGTGCTTTTTCTGCCGAGGCCATCGTCCTGCGCCGCGCCGATTACCGCGAAAATGACCGCATGCTCACGCTGCTTACGCCGCGCGGGCGTATTGACGCGCTTGCGCGCGGCTGCAAGCGCCCCAAATCCCCCTTGCTTCCGGCCAGCGAGGTTTTTACGCTGGGCAGCTATGAGCTTGTTGCCACCAAAGCGCACTGCCTGGTTTCCGCATGCCTGATTACCGACAGCTTTTATCCCCTGCGCCTGGATATCGACAAGCTTTCCTGCGCCGCGTATATGGCCAATATATGCGAGGCCAGCGTACAGCCGGATGAAAATGCCCAGCGGCCCTTCCTCCTGCTGGCGCATGCTTTGGGATATTTAAGCTATCATGCTTATGATCCGCGGGCTGTTCTCAGCGCCTTTCTGCTGCATTACGCCGTTGCCATGGGCTATAAGCCGCGGTTGAATCACTGTGTAAGCTGCGGACAGGCGCTTGAGGAGCAGGCGGGCGCGCTGTTTGATATTGAGCAGGGCGGCGTGCTTTGCCCTGAATGCGCCGGCAGCATGACGCGCGGCGCAGCGCTCAAAGCGCCTGAGCTTGCCTGGCTGCGGGAATCGCTGGTCAAGGGCGTTCAGGGCGCACTCCCGGCAGCCGACGCGCCGCTTTCTCTGCTTCAGGCTTATCTGGAGGTGCGCCTGGAAAAACGGATCCCGCCGCTGATGGTACGTTTATGAACCATATGTTTTCTTTTAAAGGAGAAAAACACCATGCGAAGAAAAGACCGTGAGCTGACAAATATTGACGATATCTTTGCCGTTGTCAAATGTTGCAGCGTTGTTCATATTGCGATGATCGATGACGGAAAGCCCTATGCTGTTGCGCTCAATTTTGGATTCGACCGCCAGGGAAGCGACCTCATTCTCTATCTGCACAGCGCGGCTGAAGGAAAGAAAATCGATATTTTGAAGAAAAATCCCATGGTATATCTTCAAATGGATTGCGGCGACGAATTTGTCCAGGGAACGCCGTCAAATCCATGCAGCTGTTCCTGGCGCTTTGACAGTGTAATGGGCAGCGGACGCGTTGAGTTCATTACCGATGAAGCCGAACAGAAATATGCCCTGAACCGCATTGTTCAGCACCTGGCCCAAACCGAGGAAGACTTCGAATTTCCGCCGCAGGCGCTTGCAAAGACTTGCACGTATAAAATCATATCCAAAGACATTACCGGAAAGCATCACGCATAATGCATCCAGAAGCTCCGCTTTACAGCGGGGCTTTTTTATATATACCGTTTGAAATATAAAAAATCGCAGAATTCCTTTAACGGAACATTGACGGGGGAGGTTTTGCGGTAGAATACATAAACCTCCTGCGTTGCGTTGAAATCAAGCACGTTCAGTGGAGCGATGTTGTCCTGCGTGTGATCGTTCAGCGCGCGGTATGCGCCGACGGTTAACGCCATGCCTGTTTCTACATAGTATTGAAGGCATTGACGGTCGTTGCATTCGATGGCGACGTTGGGTTTGACGCCGTGCTGCTTGCACATTTTTTCATATAAATTGCGCATGCCGTTTCCGATGCACGGCAGGACAAACGGCTCGTTTGCCAGCTGACGGAAGGTAAGCTCGCGGTTCAGGAGCGGGCTGCTGACAGAGGCTTTTATACAGATGATTTCACAGCTGAACAAAAAATGATCCCATTCATTGAGCGATTTGTTTTTTTCGCCAATTACAATATCAAAGTTGTTGAAGCTGCGCAGCGCGTAATCAATGGTAATGATGAAATTGATGTTCGGGTGTTTGGACTGGAACTCAACAATTAGTTCGGTTACCCATTTGGGACGCGCCTGAATAACGATGCGCAAGACGGGCTTTTCCACTTCTTTAGCGGTAATTTGCTGCACGGCATGATCGATGCGGTTAAAGCTTTCCCGTAATTCTTCGGCAAAAAGCTGTCCCTTGGCGTTCAAGCGCAGTTTGTTGGAAGTACGCTCAAATAGCTTTACGCCCAGCTCGTCCTCCAGACGTTTGATAGAAGCGGATACCGAAGAAGCTGGAACCATATATTTTTCTGCTGTTTTGGATAGGCTTTCGCTCAATGCGGTTTCATAAAAATACATTAGTTGGCGTAAATTCATGAATTATCTCCCCTTTAGATACAGTATAGCATATTTTGAAAAGTATGGCAAGGATACATGTTTTGGTTATTTGCATGCTTTAAAAAATGTGCTATCCTAAGAACGTAAAATGGATGATTGCCATATGAATTGTATTTTGTACATGGATAATGGTCACAAAGCAGGGAGGAGCGTCATGTTCAGGATCGGTATTCAAACCCATACGGGAGGCGCTTTGGGCATAGACGAAACCTATCGTCTAATTCGGGAGTGCGGCTTTGACGCCGTGGACGCAGGGCTGGATTTTCTGCAAAAATATGACGGACAGCGATGGCCGCTTCTGGGACAGCCAGGCTATACGACGGAGCGGGAATATCTGGAGGCGGTCAGGCCATTCAAGGAGGCAGCCAAGAAATACGGCCTGGAGAATTATCAATCGCATGCGCCGTTTCCGACCTATGTGCCGGATGAAAGCGGCGAAGTCAATGCGTATTTGCTGGAAATCATGAAAAAGGCCATCATGTGCTGCGACGCGATTGACTGCCGAAGGATCGTGATCCATCCTTTTTATCTGCAATATGAGCATCGTCTGGACGCCAAAACCAAGTGGGAAAAGAATATAGAGGGTTACTCGCAGCTGATTCCGCAGGCGAAAAAGTATGGCGTAACGATCTGTCTGGAAAACATGACCATCCGCAACCGCGGCAAAAAATATGAGGGCGTATGCGCCACGGCAGCGGAGGCCAACGGATATATCGATACGCTGAACGGGATTGCCGGCGCGAAATGCTTTGCTTTTTGCTATGATACAGGTCATGCGCTGCAAATCAGCCGGGATCCCCGCGAGGAACTGCCGGCAATGGGAGAACGCATTGAGTGCTTTCACGTTCATGACAACAGCGGACTGACAGACCAGCACCTCGCTCCCTATATGGGTGTGCTGGATTGGGACAGCTTTATTGACGGACTGCGCGCTATCCGATTCAATAAAACGCTGTGTTTTGAAACGGGAGCCATCTGGCGGGTGGTTGCTCGGGCGCTGTGCCCCGATTTAATGAAGTTTATCGCTCGGACGGGCCGGAGATTTGCGCAGCGGGTTGCCGAATAACGACAAAAAAGAGAGGAAATTTTTATGAAAGCCTGTATGATTCAGCCCAATTATTCCCTGGATTACACCCAATCCGACGCGCATTTTGAATGGCTGCTGCACGCGATGGATCAGTGCGATCCCAGCATGGATATTATCGTTTTGCCGGAAGGATGCGATACGCCCTGCTATGCCGGGAACGAGGCGGAATTTTTTCGCAGCGTCGAAAAGTACAACGCTGCGCTGCTGGAAAAGGCAGCCGAAACAGCCCGCCGCTGCCACGCACTGCTGTTTATCAACGGTACGCGCCAGACAGAGACGGGGCCGCGCAATACCACCTATGCTTTCAACCGTCAAGGGGAGATCGCGGGCTGCTATTATAAGCAGCATCTGGTGGAAAAAGAGGTTTGCAAGCTCGATAATCAGTATACCTATGCGTATGAAGCGCCCACGGTGCTGGAACTGGACGGGCTGCGGTTCGGTTTTTTGACCTGCTATGATTTTTATTTTTACGAGGCTTTTGCCAATATGGCCCGGCAGAAGCTGGATATCATTATTGGCTGTTCTCAGCAGCGCTCGGACAGCAATACGGCGCTGGAGCTGTTTGCCAAGACCGCCGCGTACAACTGCAATGCATATGTGCTGCGCGCTTCCTTCAGTCTGGGCGAAAATTCGCCTGTGGGCGGCGCGACAATGGTTGTCGCTCCTGACGGCAGTATGCTGCTGAATATGCATAATCAGGTTGGTATGGCCTGCGTTGAGTTTGATCCGATGAAAAAATATATAAAGCCCATGGGATTTGGCAACGGCTTTGGTCCGCATTATCAGTATATTGAAGCGGGCCGCCGCCCCTGGAAATACCGTCCTGCCGGCAGCGCGATTGTGCTTCCTGATGCGCGCATGCCTTATCCCCGCGTATGCTCGCATCGTGGCTTCAATACCATCGCGCCGGAAAACAGCCTGCCCGCCTTTGGCGCGGCCGTGGCGCTGGGCGCGGAGGAAATTGAGTTTGATTTGTGGGCGACCAAAGACGGCGAAATCGTTTCGCTGCACGATTCCACGCTTGACCGCGTATCCGACGGTACCGGGCGGGTATGGGACCATACCTACGATGAGCTGCGCGGCATGGACTTTGGCAGCAAAAAGAGCGAGCATTTCCGTGGCCTGAAAATCCTCAAATTTGAAGATATTCTGAAAAAATTTGCCTGCCATGTGGTTATGAACATCCACGTAAAAACGCGCAACAACGTGGCGCCTTACAATGAAGCGCATTTAAAAAAGATCGTTGACCTTATCCGGCAATACGATTGTGAGAAATACTGCTACTTCATGACGGCAAATTACACCCTGCTCAGGCAGATGGGCGATATGGCGCCCGAGATCGCCCGCTGCGCCGGAGCGGATGAAACGCCGCTGACCATGGTAGACCGCGCCATAGAATTGGGCTGCCAGAAGGTACAGCTGTTCAAGCCGCATTTCACAAAGGAAATGATCGAGCGCGCGCATGCGCACGGGATCATATGCAATGTGTTTTGGTCCGACGACCCGGAAGAAACAAAGCAGTTCCTGGATATGGGAATCGATGTGATTCTTTCCAACGATTATCTGCGCATTGCCAGGACGGTGGAAGCATACAAAGCGGAACACGCGCCGGAAAAAAAGGCGTGACGGCGCTCCGGCTTGGTTCAAGCGGGCATGAACTGCATGGCCGCGATGCAACGAGCCGGGGACGGTTTCCCTCCGCCTTGCAAACATAAGAAAGGAGCGTGCGCATATGCGTAAGCAAAAGGCGTTCCAGCCAAGTTTGAAAACGCAGTATGAGCTGAAGGAAAATGTGCAGCTGTACTCCATGCTGCTGCCGCTGATGATCCTTTTGTTCATTTTCTGCTATCTTCCCATGTGGGGAATTGTGATTGCTTTCCAGGATTTTGCCGCCGGCAGTCCGCTGTTTGCGCTGGACGGCAGCGTGAAATGGGTGGGACTGAAGCACATCAAACGGTTTGTGGGCAGCATGTATTTCAAACGGCTGCTGGGCAACACCATTCACCTGAGCTTGCTGGAGCTGATGTTTGGCTTCAGCATGCCAATTATCTTTGCGCTGCTGCTCAACGAGGTGCGCCATGTGCGCTATAAAAAAATCGTGCAGACGGCCAGCTATATGCCCTATTTCATCTCCCTGGTGGTCACGGCCGGCATGGTGCTGTCCTTTCTGGAGATTGGCGGTATTATCAACAACATGCTCAGCGCCTTTGGCGTCCAGCAAAGAGAATGGATCGCCTACCCGGAGGCTTATCCGTATATATACACAGCGACCGGCATTTGGAAAAGCTTCGGCTTCAAGAGCATTCTGTATTTTTCTACCATATCAGCGATTGATCCGGTGCTGTATGAATCAGCCAAGATTGACGGCGCGAACCGCTGGAAGCAGATTTGGCATATTACCCTGCCGGGGATCAAGTATATCATTGCGATTCAGCTGATCCTCAATGTTGGCAATATCCTGGATTCCAACACCAATCTGGCCCTGCTGCTCTACCGTCCCTCCACGTATTCGACGGCGGACGTGATTGGCACTTATGTATACCGCGAGGGCATCTTTGGCGGCAAGTATTCCTACACTACGGCCATTGGTTTGTTTATGTCCGTCATTGGCTTTATTATTACATACATTACCAACCGCATCAGCAAAAAGCTGACCGGCTATGGCATGTGGTAAGGAGGAAGCCATGCTTAGAAAAAACAGAAACAGAATTCGTGAAGGCAGCCGCACGGCGGATGTGATTATCTACGCCATTGCTTTCCTCTTTGGGCTGGTCTGCGTATATCCTATCTATTATGTGTTGATCCTTTCGCTTTCCGCGCCTGAATATGCGATTACCATGAAGGTTTATTTATGGCCAAAGGGACTTAATCTGAATGGATACCGCATGCTGCTGCGGGACAGCAGACTGTGGATGGCCTATCGCAACACCGTTATGTACGCTGCGTCGCAGACGCTGCTGGTGCTTACGACCGCTTCGCTGGCAGGGTACGCGCTTTCGGCCCGTCATCTCAAATTCCGTAAATTTGTGAACTATTATCTGCTGATTCCCATGTATTTTGGCGGCGGCATTATTCCATTGTTCCTGCTGATTACGCAGATGGGGTTCTATAATACGCCCTGGGCTCTGATTTTGCCCGGCAGCTTCAGCATTTGGTACACCATTTTGGTACGCTCGTATTTTCGTACCATTCCCGAGTCGCTGCGCGAGGCGGCGTCGATTGACGGTGCGGGGCACTACCGCATTCTGCTCAATGTATATTTGCCTAACGCCAAGCCCATTCTGGCCGTGATAGCGCTCTACACCATTGTCAATTCCTGGAACGCCTGGTACAGAGCCTCGATTTTCATCTCCAGCCGCCAGTGGCAGCCGCTGCAGATTTATCTGCGTCAGATTCTGGTGGAGCAGACCGTTACCTTTACGGACGAGTTCATCACCAAAGAGGAATCGCTTCTGGAGCAGGCGGCCAATCTGACCGCGAACCAAATGAAATATACTGTTATCATTGTTTCCACGCTGCCCATGCTGATTGCCTATCCTTTCTTCCAGCGCTACTTTGTCAAGGGCGTGATGATGGGCTCATTGAAGGAATAACGAATTTGAGCAGGATTGCACTGCTTGAACAATAAAAAGGAGGAACGCACTATGAAACGATTCCTGGCATGTCTTCTTATCACATGCATGCTGCTGTCTGCTCTGCCGCTGGCGGGCGCGGAAAGCACGTTGCAGCCCTTCACCATCCTGGGTAAGCTGGGCAAATACTATGACCAGGATACCATCAAGGATACCGCGCCGTATAAACAGCTGGCAACTTGGTTTGCCGAGCGCGGGCTGGATTTGCAGATATCGCTGGTGGATTCTGACCAGTATGCGATCGTATTGCAGGCAGCTATTGCGCAGAACCGTACACCCGATCTGTTTTATGCTTCCGCGCTGGGGACGGTCGGCATGATCAACATGATCGAGCAGGGCAAGGTCATGTCCATTACCGACGCGCTGCAATACAGCGACGGCACGGCCAGCGCTGCCTTTGCCGAGGATGGCTACTATTACGTTTCCTACAAAAAGGATGTATACAAGGACGGACATTTGTACTACTTTGGCAATACCTCGCATCTGGCGGGCTATGTGGATGAAACCTTTGGCCCCGTCGCTACCACGACCAATACCTATTGCATGAAAATCCGTCAGGACTGGCTGGACAAGCTTGGTCTGCCGATGCCCACAACGCTGGATGAGTATTTTGATACCCTGGTGGCTTTCCGCGACCAGGATGCGAATGGCAACGGTATTGCTGACGAGCGCATGGTAATTCCGCTTACGACCACCAATACCACCTGGGGCAGCCTGTTTGACAATGGCGTTGCCGGTTGGTTTGGCCTGGCCAACTATGTCTTCCAGCTGAACCGCGTGACCTGGAAGGCAGAGGTTCCTTTCCTTCAGGAAGGCTTTGACGAGTATGTGACCTTCCTGCGCAAGTGCGTTGACGCGGGCGTGCTGTATCTGAGCGATAAAGTAGGCAAGAACAACGCGGCGCTTTCTTCCCTGCTGGCGCAGGACGTGGTCTCCTCCTACCTGTATTTTTCGACCAAGGACTATTACAGCAGCCCGAATCAGCAATATGCCGTGATGCCGGCCATCCAGGCGGTAGAGGGCGTTGAGCCTGTTATGATGGCCAGTGTGGGCGCGAAGGCATGGGAGCATTGGGGCTTCTCCGCCAGCGCCGCTCCCAAAGCGGTAGCCGCCTGCCTGGACATTGTGACAAGCCTGGATTACGGTGTGCTCTATGCCGTGGGCTGCGATTTTGAGATCGTTGACGGTGTGCATATTTTCACCGGCGATGCGGGCAAGGATACCGACGGCATCTATAAAATCGTCAAGACCGGGCGCTGCAAGGGCTCGCACCTGGGCACGATTCTGCCGACCAATACGATCACGGCGCTGTATGATACGTACAAAGGCGAGTCGCTGCGTTATGACAGCTTTGAAGAATATTATAATTCCGCGTATCTTCATGAGGTGATCGGTGTTGGCTATACCGATCTGGAATGGCAAGGGCTGAAGCGCTGGGGCGAAATGGCAGGCACGCTGCAGCTGTACAACATGAACAGTGACATTGCCATGATTCTGCCGATGATGGACGCGGCCGATCTGGACACGCTGGATTTTTATCAGAATGACCTGTATACTTATATGGACGAACTGTTCAGCAATCTGGTTTCTGGAAACTGGCAGCTGGACGATATGGACCGGTATATCAAGCAGCTGAACAGTCTGGGGCTTGCGGAGCTGACGGCGATTTATCAGCGGCTGTATGACACGCTGCCGCACTGATTGATTCTTACGGCAAAAGAGCGGGCCATGCACTCGAAATTGGGTGCATGGCCCTCAGAGCGCAGACAAAGCCCGCAAACGCAAAAATTCCTTCGAAAAAAGAGAAAATCGAAGGAACTTTTGCTTGCTGTGTCAAC
>JAHZHX010000015.1:0-1045 GCA_019420065.1 Clostridiales bacterium
TGTCCATCACCGGCAACTCCACCAATCCCACGCGCTTCCAGCATCCCGTGGCCGGCACCTATAAAAAGGAGTGCTGGGAAGCGGGCAAGAAGTACTTCTCCGTGGCTTCCGGCGGCGGCACCGGCCGCACCCTGCATCCCGACAACATGGCAGCCGGCCCGGCCTCCTATGGCCTGACCGATACCATGGGCCGCATGCATTCCGACGCGCAGTTTGCCGGCTCTTCCTCCGTGCCCGCGCACGTGGAAATGATGGGCCTGATCGGCATGGGCAACAACCCCATGGTCGGCGCGACCGTGGCTGTGGCTGTGGCCGTGGAAGAAGCACAGAAGTAAAGCATATTAGATTTCTCATGGCCCTCTCGAAAGAGAGGGCCATTTTTGTGTTTGTTATAAAATGCATGACGGAAAAACAATGGATTGATTGTGCCAAAATAATAAAATGATGATTGCAATAAAATGGCATTTATATTATAAATAGCGAGATGGTTCATATAGTCATGAAAACAAACATGTTTGCTTGTACGGCTTGCGCAACCATTATTTTTCTGGCCCTAGTAAGGACCGGTATTCAGACGATAAAGGAGAGAGGCACAAAATGAAAAACAGGCTGTTGGCAATATCGGCGGTGATCCTTCTGCTGATATGCTGCATGACGCGGGTGCGGCGGCGGTGCGCATTACCGGCACGGGGGACGGCGCGCAGATCACCTTTGACAACGCCAATGTGGCGGAACTGAATTGCAGCGCGGTGTTTGACAACTTGAAGTTGTCGCGTGCAAACAATGATAAGGTGGTGATCTTTGCCAACGGCCATCCGCTGGAAATGACCGAGAGCGTTTCCACGGAGGGCAATTTTTGGCTGTATGGCGGCGGCAACGGAAAATCGGTGGGCGATACGTCGCTGAAGGTCTCCGGCGGCAAATACCGGATGATCTGCGGCGGCAGCTATGCGGCTGATTCCGCGGCTTCTACGGTCTATGTCGGTCCCGAAGCGGAGGTTGGCTGCGTGCTGGGCGGCGCGCATGGCGGCGTGAGCACGGGCGA
>JAHZHX010000015.1:1055-18404 GCA_019420065.1 Clostridiales bacterium
TCACGGTGGATCATGCATCCAAAGCCAAAGCTGATTTTGTGATTGGCGGCTGCGGCGGCATTAACGGAAGCGCTGAGGTCGCGGCCGGGGTCAACAATCCGAACGGCTCGATTCGCGTGACCGTTCGCAGCGGCGCGTTGGTGGGCAATGTTGATGGCGCGGACAACTCGACGACGCGCTGCAAGGATATTTATATCACCGTGGAAAAGGGCGCGCGTGTTCTCGAATCGATAACAGGCGGCGGCAACACCACCAATAATTACGGCGGTCCCGCGCTTGGGTATGCCGTCGGCCCTGAACAGGGGTATGCGCCTGGCAGAAAACAGTATGAAACGCATGCCGACATTCATGTGAAAATGGATGGCGAAGGCCGCCTGGACGACGGCAAGACCTATCGTGCTTCCGTGATTGGCGGCGGCGTGTATGCCGGCGGACACAATGCCGACATGGAACTCGGCGATGTGTATAGCTGGTTCGGCGGCACGGTCACCAGCGGCTGCGACGACGGCAAAGTGATCGGAAATACCAACGTTCATATTTACGGCACGATCCTGAAGAAAAATTATGAAAGCGCCAACCGCTTTTTGAGCGGTGCAGGCAGCGTGTTCGGCGGCGGCTACCTGGGTGAAAGCGCTTATATCAGCGAGACCGACGTTGCCGGTCTGGCGAGCGTCTATGTTTATGATGGCTCCGACGTGCAGGGCGATGTTTATGGCGGCGGACATACGGCCAAGTGCTCCGGCGGTACCCATGTGGTCGTCTCCGGCACCGTCCGCGGCGACGTCTATGGCGGCAGCTGGCTGCATGAAAGCACCAATCAGTATGGGCAGTATGAGCTCGGCAATGTGGGCGATACGTACGTTGAACTCAATGGCAATGCCTCTGCCAATAATGTCTATGGCGGCGGCAGAATAAGCAATGTTCATGGCGGCAGCACCGTGATATTGAAGGACAATGCGAAGGCCGCCAATGTCTACGGCACGGGAAGCGCTTATACGTCTTTTTATCATAGGGGCAGTGAATATTCATTCGGTCCTATCTCAACCATCACGGATAAGGATGCGGCCATCCGCGTGCAGGACAGGGCGCTGGTGACCGATGCGATTTACGGCTACGGGATCGAGCAGATCAGCGGCGTGACCATAAAGCTGCTGGCCGGCAAGGCTGAGGTTTACTTTGAACACAGCGACAATGGCGGTGTGTTCAAACGCGTCGTGAACGCCGACCTGGTCGAGGTGACGGACAAGTCCCGGGTGACGCTTGACAACGCGTATCAGGATAACAAGCAGCTGGTCAATGTTTCCGATCAGACGATTGACGACAGCGCGGTGCTGGAGATCCGCGCCGATGCGCATATCCTGGCTAACTATCGCGGCGACAAGCAGCAGAGCGGAATGCTGAAAATTCCTGCGGGCAAATGCCTGACCGCGGACGGCACGGTAACGGATTTGACGAAAATCAGCATCCCGGACAATACTCGGGATCACATCGTGCCGGAAGAAGCGCAGGTATATGTCATTTCCGGCGCGGGAAGCATGACTGCGTCCGGCGATTTCACCTGGGTCGATACGCGCAACGGCGTATGGATGGAGTGGCGCGGCAACGAGGACGGCACGTCCCAGTGGTGGCTGGTTCGGGCAAAGCGGGGCGATCTGACGGTAAGCAAAACGGTGTCGGGCAGCGGCGCGGAACAGGGGAAAGCGTTTGGCTTTACCGTGATTCTCAGCGATCGAGGGGTCAACGGCACGTTTGGCGATATGCAGTTTGAAAATGGTACGGCGGTCTTTACGCTCAAGCATGGAGAGCAGAAAACGGCCAAGGCCCTGCAGGCCGGGATCAGCTACCAGGTGACCGAAAACGATAACGCCGGCTATACCGTTACGGTGAACGGCGAGAACAAGGCAGCGGCCAACGGCGTGATTCCGGAAGAAGCTGCGGCGGAGGTTCGCTTCAATAACGACCGCGCGGCGGTCGTTGTCCCGACCGGTGACCTGACGGTGAACGATATGGTGTCGGGCAACAGCGCGGATCTGAACAAGAACTTCGTCTATACCGTGATCCTCAGCGACCGGAGCGTGAACGGCACGTTTGGCGACATGCAGTTTGTAAACGGCGTGGCGACCTTTACGCTCAAGCACGGCGAGCAGAAAACGGCGCGGGGGCTGCCGGCCGAACTCACCTATCAGGTGACCGAAAGCGAGTACGATGATTATGTCGTCACGGTGGACGGAGAGAGCAAGGTGGTTGCATCCGGCACAATTCCGGCGGGGCGCGGGGTCACGGTGGCGTATCACAACGTTTGCGTGAAAGCGCCTGTTCCGCCCCAGACGGGCGACAACAGCCATTTGACGGCGGCGTTTGTATTGCTGGGGCTTGCTGCTGTGACGCTGACCGGCATAACGGTTTACCGCAAAAAGAAATATCAATAAGAAGAATAGAAAAAGCGGCGCGCCAGGGAAGATTCCCTTCAGGGCATCAAAAAAGTCTTTTTGATGCCCTGCGATGAAATTTCGCTAAAGCGAACTTTCATCGGAAGCGTCATTTTCTTGTAATGCTGCGCATTACGGCCAGAAAATGACATAGGAAGCGGCATTCCAGCCGCTCCTCGCGGCGTACACGCCGCCGCTGCGGATTATAAAATGAAGGAGCTGCGCCCCTTCATTGCATCCCGGCAATGATGTACCCACTTTGTTGATGGTCTGCAGGGAAGATTCCCTTGCACGTCGCTTTTGTATGTTTTTATCGGTCGCCAATGCTGATGAGGCCGCTATGCTGCTCGTAGAGCGTTTCGCCAATGCGGCAGCTGACGTGGATGGTATATTCTCCGGGGGAAACATATTCGCCGTTTTGAGCTTTGCCGTCCCAGTAGAAGAAGCTGCCCTCCTGCATGCTGCCCAGCGGACGCGAAGGCGTTTTGTAGCCAAGCCGCCGCACCGTGCCGCCCGCGCTGTCGCGGATCGTCACGGTAAGGCTGCAAGGAAAAGCGTGGCGCACATAAATGCTCAGCTCCTCGCCGGTACGCGGCGCAAAGGACGGAGCGCACCAGATGCTCAGGCGCGGATTGCCAAAGCTTGGCTGTACGGCGATCAGGCGGCTGCCGGAAAGCAGAGTATAGCGACCCTCTTTGGTAATCAACTGCAAAAGCACGTAGCCATAGGGGGCGTCGTCTTCGCTGACCAGGGTGACCGAGCGCTCTTTGCGTCCCGGCGACAGCGCGCCGCTGCTGTTTTCATCGTCTTCAATAATCTGCGGGGCGTTGAACCACCATTGCCCGTTGCGGTAATAAATAATCTGGTAGTATACGCGCACGGCGCGGCGCACGGTGAAGCTGAAATAAAGCGTATCCTCGCCGTTGTTGAGCACGGAGGTATCCAGCATCAGCTCGCTGAGCGGGCCGCCGGTGAGGGGCGGCTGCGCAGCATCGTAAATATAAAGGGGAAAATCGTCATCCTGCGGATAAACGTGGGCGGTGGAAATGCCGTGGTTTTCCAGCAGACACTGATAGGCTTCGCTCAAGGTCACCATGCCGTCGGCGTTAAGGTCATAACGGCGGGAACGCAGACCGTCGCACAGTTCCTCGGCAAAGTAGCTGCCGCCAAGGTCACTGCTGCGCCAAAGAAAACTGCTCTCGCTTGCTCCGGCACTGGTGAGCACCTTATAATCCGGGGAAGCAAAGCTGTTGGACAGTGATGCGTCCCATACGCCCTTGCCGATGAACGCGCCGCTGTTGCATGCGTCCAGCAGCAGCACCTTCTGCCCGGGAATGGTATCCAGCAGCGTCCGCAGCTGCGCGGCGCTGACGGTCTCTTCCGTTTTGCCGTCGGAGAGCACCAGGGAGGGCTCGCGGGTAATACGGTCGTACAGGCCGTGCGTGCATATGTATATCAGGGAAACATCGCTTTCCCGCGCTTCGGCAAAGGCGGTTTCCAGCACTGAACGCAGACGGTCCAGGCTGGCAATGCCGGTGTCCATGCGCATGATGCTGGCATAGGCGCGCGCGTCGCTTTGCAGCATGCGCGCCATGCGCTCAACATTGAGGGAGGCGGAAGGCACGGTATTCTCATGCGAAATGAAGGTGTCGCAGCCAATCAGCAGGGCACGGCGGGCAGGTTCGTCCTGCGCTCGGGCGCGGCACGCGACGAAAATGCATAACAGCATCAACAGTATGCCAAGCATCCGTTTCATCTTGCTGCGCCCTCCTCCGCATTGGAATATATACTATCATACTATTGCGGCGGATAAATGTCAAAGGATACGGTTTCCTTCCAGGGCCAGCAGCGCGCGTTTCACGTCCAGACCGCCCGCGTAGCCGGTCAGGCTGCCGTTTGCGCCGATCACGCGATGGCAGGGGATCATGATGGCGATGGGATTGTTATGGTTGGCCATGCCGACGGCGCGGCAGGCTTTGGGGTGTTCAATCATTTGAGCGATCTGCGCGTAGGTGCGAACCTCGCCATAGGGAATGCGCCGGAGCGCCGCCCATACCGCTTTCTGGAAGGACGTCCCGGCAGGGGCGAGCGGCAGGTCAAAGGCGCGGCGACGGCCGTCGAAATACTCGGTCAGCTGCGCTTCGGCCAGCAAAAGCAGCGGGGAATCGCTGCCGCTTTGAAGCGCGGAAGCGCCAAAGGCTACGCCGCAGAGCGCATCTTCGGTGGCCGAAAGGGTCAGGATGCCGACGGGTGAGTGGAAAATTCGCTGATAAATCATCTTTTGTTCTCCATTTCATGAAAAAATTTAAGGAAGGACTTGCATTGCGCGCCCGTATATGATAAAATAAACAGGCTGTCATAAGAGGCTTTCCCGCGGCCCTGCCGCGTGACGTAAGGCAATCTCCGACAGGGAGGTGTAACGAAATGGGTAAGTATTGTGAAGTGTGCAACAAGGGTATGATGAACGGCAATCGCGTAAGCCATGCCGAGAACAAGACCGGTCGTATGTACGCCCCCAATGTTCAGCGCGTTCGCGTGCTGGTGGATGGCCGTCCTACGCATCTGAATGTATGCACCCGCTGCCTGCGCAGCGGCAAGGTTGTCCGTGCGCTGCCCAGCGTCAGCGCGCCGGTCGAGGCTTGAGTCAAGCACAATAAAAAAGTCGCTTTGTCCATGTGACAGGGGCGGCTTTTTTATTTTTCCATTTTGCCGCCGCCCGGGCAGAAGACTCCCCACCCGGACGTTTTTGGGCGTCAGCGCCTGCGGCCGTCGTTCAGGTAGCGGCCAAAGTCCGCCATTTTTTCCAGCGTCCAGCCGCAGCCCGTCGCCACGCAGACCTGCGGGTTTTCCGCCACGCGGCAGTTGACCTTCAGCGCGGCGGTAACGGCTTCGGAAAGCCCGGCAAGGTTTGCGCCGCCGCCCGTGAGCACAATGCCGGAGTCAAATACGTCGGCGGCAAGCTCCGCCGGGGTGCGCTCCAGAATGGTGTGGATGGATTCGATCAATACGGTGAGCGGCTCGTCGATCGCCTCAAAAATCTCGTCGGAGGTAATGCGCATCAGCTTGGGCAGGCCGCTGATTAGGTTGCGGCCGGTAACGTCGGCATACATTTGCTCACGCCGCGGCATGGCGGCGCCGATGGAGATTTTCAGCTCCTCGGCGGTGCGTTCGCCAATGAGCAGGTTGTGCTTGCGGCGCAGATAGCGGATGATCGCGTCGTCAAAATAGTCGCCGCCGATCTTGAAATGATCGCCTGCCAGGATGCGCCCGGTGGAGAGCACAGCAATATCGGTCATGCCCGCGCCAATGTCCACCACCATGGAGCCGTATACTTCATTGATGTTCATGCCCGCGCCGATGGCGGCGGCAACCGGACGGCTCAGCTGCTGGGTGCGGCGCACGCCCGCTTCAAACATCAGGGAGGACAGGTTGCGGCGCTCGTTGTCGTTGATGCCCGAAGGCAGAGACAGCACGGCGCGCGGGCGGGAGAACATGCGCTTGCCAATGGCCTGTACCACGAAATAATGCAGCATGCTGCTGACCATTTCATAGTCGCTTACCGCGCCTTCCCGCAGCGGACGCATGGCGATGATGCCGCTGGGCGTGCGGCCCAGCATGCGATGTGCCTCGGCGCCGATCGCGCGAATGGCGCGCGTGTCGCGCTCATATGCAACAACGGCAGGCTCGTTGAGGATAATGCCCTTGTTGCGCGCGTAGATCAGCACGTTCGAGGTGCCAAGGTCAATGCCGATATCTTCTATCGAAGCCATAAGTACGGGTCTCCTTCGTTCCTTGAATCGTCACTGCATTTTATTCTACATGCAGCCCCGTTTTCCTCTATTTTTCCAAAAGATTGGGAAATATATACCACTTTTTTAATAATATCCCCGGAAATTTATACATTATTCCCCATTTTTTCCTGCTTTTTCCGCAAATATCGCAGTCTGGTCGCCTCTCCGCCGCGCAAATGGCGGACGGCTTTGTGATAGATCAGCAGCTGGCGCACGCGCAGGTACAGTCCCTTGTCCAGATATTTGAGGCGCACGGTCAGTTCGCGGTGCGCCAGACTTTTGCTTACCTGGAAGCGCGCCGCCGTTTCACGCACCGTGTCGCCCGTATCAGCCAGGTAGCGCGCCATTTCCAGGCATCGGCGTGCCTTATCATCCTCCCGCATCCTTTATCCCCCTTTATACTGTCGCTATGACAGCCTATGCGGGGGCGGGGCGGGTTAGACCTGGGGATCGGCAGCGGCCCAGAGGGTACGGCGGCCCAGCACGTCAACCACTGATATGGCAATGCGGCCATGCAGCATGGGCAGTTCCAGCGTGGTTTCCAGCCGTGGCGTTTGCTTGCGGCGGGCGGAGGAAACATAGGCTTTGTATACGCCGCCCCGGATAAAGCCGACCGACCATTGATCGACGCCGTTCAGGCCGTCCAGGCGCAGCCCGGCGGGCTGTATGGAAGCGCCCTCCGGCAGGGTGAAATCAAAATCGCAGCTTTTCAGGAGGACGTCGTAAAAACCGATGCCGGGAACGATTTCGGCGTGCAGCGCGCCGGGTACGCGGTCAAAGGGGGCGCGCAGCTCCAGCGCGGTGCCCAGCAGGCGCTTGCGGCTGACGGAAATGGCGTGTTCGTTCATATCCACGCCCAGATAGCGGCAGCCGCTGTCCGCCGCCGCCGCCAGCGCCGTGCCGGAGCCGCAGAACAGGTCGGCCACGATATCGCCCGGGCGCGTGCAGCAGCGCACGATGCGGTTGAGCAGCGCCAGCGGCTTTTGCGTGTCGTAGCCCGTGCGCTGCGGGTCCTTTTGCTGCAAATGACTTACGTCCGCCCAAACGTCGTCGGGAAAGACCGGCTCGTCATCATAGTAAGTATAAATCTTGCCGCCGGCGCGGATCGTGCGGCAGGCGCGGCCCTGCTCGTCCACCGTGCGGCGCATGTGATTGGAGCGGTTGTCCTTGCGGGGCACGGCCACACGCGCAATGTCAAAATACAGCGCGCGCGACTTGGCATAAAAAAGAATCACATCGTGCTTGCGGCTGAAGTGCTTTTTTGCCCGTCCGCCGGATTGATACGCCCAGATGATTTCATTGATAAAATTGCTTTCGCCAAAAACCTCATCGCACAGCAGGCGCGCATGCGCATTCATGTGGCTGTCGAGGTGGAGAAAGAGTGCGCCGGTATTGCTCAATAGCGCGCGCGCCTTTTCCAGCGCCTCGCGCAAAAGCGCAAGATAAGCGCCGCGGCCTGCGGAGCGGGAATCCGAGTAGGCGTTCAGCGTTAGCAGCTGCGAGCCGTTTTTCCAACCCTCGTCTCCGATACGCATGCGGAAAAAGAAATCGTCTCCCGTAAAAAAGGGCGGATCAAGATAGACGCACTGCACCTTTCCGGCATATTCGCTCAGGTCGAGCGCGCGCACGTCGCCCTGCATCAGCACGCCGCCCGCATGGTCGCTGACCAGAAATTCACGGTCACAGTCAACTTGCTGCCAGATCATTGACATCCTCCTTACCAGGCGCGCAGACGCTGAAAATACGCGCCCAGCGAACGAAAATAGGCCCTGTGCTCCTTGCAGCGGCAGAGAATGCGCGCGCTGTCGCGTATCGCCTGAACAAAGCGCGGATCCAGTCCGCGGACGCCGCCCTCGCAGAGCGGGCAAACCGAAAAGGCGCGCCGGTCCATGCGGATGCGAAGCACTTCACGGTTATCCTGCAGGGAAAGTACGGGCGTGAGCGGAAACATGCGGCAGGCGAGCGGACGCTCGCAGCGGCGGCAGGCGCCGGAGCAGGTGAAAAGCGTAAGACCGGGCATGATGCTGTCGTCGCGCCGCAGCGATACGCCGTCCGGCAAGGTCGGATACAGCGCTTCCTCCCCCGGGAACAGAAGCATACCGCCCTGCCCGTCCTCATCGGGCGCACAGCAGGCAGCGCCGCATATTTGCCCGCAATCGCGGCGCAAAGGGGTGATCTCGGCAAGCAGCGCGCGCGCCTGCACAATGGCGTCAAGAGAATCCATGGGCAAACACCCCCATCATGTATGGGTATAAGTATAGCATAAATTGGTATGGAATGCAACGAATGCAGCATGAGGCATTCATAAGCAAGAAAAATATTGACAGAAGGCAGAGAAGGTATTATGCTGTGTATTGAAATAAGTATATGCAAAAGGAAAAGATTGTATGCGGAAGTATTTGCGGTTTTTTGCATTCTGTATGGCTATTTTCTTGTGTATTTTTATGCGCTCTTTAGCAGAAACATCGCAGCCAACGATACCGCCGGAATTATGTATTTCATATGTTTATGGCATATATGATGAATCATTGGTTATTGTTAAAGAGGAAATGCAGAAGTTGGGCTATTTCCCGGAAAAAACAACATTAACAGGACGATATAATGATTCGATGCGGGAAGCGGTGACGCTATTTCAAAAGAATAATGATTTGGAGCTTACCGGCAATATTGATGCGAAATTCCTAAATGTATTATTCTCCGGATATGCGATTAGAGCCGATATACAGAGCGTTCCTATACATATAGTAACAATAGCTCCTGTTAGCCAGTATGATAGCGAAATAATCAAGAATAATATTGAGGTGACGACAGAGATTCCTGCTACTGCTGCGCCAATATCAACATCAAGGCAAAATGTATATCAGCCGAGGACGATTGATGAATGGACGCAGAAATCACTTAAAGATATTAAAAATGAACTAATAATAATAGTTATCATATGCATTGTATCGATTATGCTATTTTATTTGGCGCTAAGACATCTGCATAAAGTAAAGGTTGAAACGGTGCGCGTAGTCAGCCCTAAATATAATGAACTGTGTAGAATAAATACGGAATATTATTTTAATCCCGTTGAGCCGATGCATTCTTACAATAAGCGATTTGATAGAAAACTGGCTTATGACCAAGCAGATCCTGAAAAGTTTTTTTCGTCAATAGTATATGAGGATCAAGCGTATTATTCTAATATTTTGAATATGGTCAAGGAGAATAGAACACTATACGACTTATATCGTACAGAAGTAAATAATATTGAGGAAACTTCGGATGAGGTAATAGCAGAATCGAAGGTCTCCAAAAGATTTTTCCTGAAAACAGAAAATAAATTGATCGAGGAGGCATTTCTTAGGCCGCAATGCACGGTCGTATTTTGTATTATATTCCAATATAGAAGCCCGCATGGGCAGAATCATTATCGCAAAGAATATGATTTGTCATTCGAAACGTTAGATAAAGTGATGGGTGATATTCAGGAAAGAAAAGAGTATGAGGCAAGTAAAAAATACCAGCGGGCATTGATGACCCCAGCGCTGCGTTATGATATTATGAAACGCGATCACTTTCGGTGCTGTATTTGCGGGGCGACACAGGCAGAAGGGGCAAAACTGCATGTCGATCATATTTTGCCTGTTGCTAAAGGCGGAAAAACCGTGCCGGAAAATCTACGAACGCTTTGCGACACATGCAATCTTGGGAAAAGTGACAAATATGATCCTTATGGAATAAACTAAAACAGCAGGCTGTCAGGTTCGTTCAATTTGGCAGCCTGCTGTTTATTAGATAAGATATTTTAATTGTTGGCCGACTGTGCCCAGTTTCTCAGTTCATCCAGCCCGGTGGGATAATGGTCGAAGTAGCCGCGCACGGTGCGGGTCACACCCTGGCGGGTTTCGGTGTATTCCACATAGTAAACGCCGGAGCCGTAGTCGCTGATGCGCCAGCTTCCCTGCCAGTCCGCGCCCTTGTCCTCGATAACGGTAGAAGCGTTATTCCAGTTGGCCAGGTCGCGGTAATTGGTGCGGGCGTTAAGCTGCTTGCCGTCCACGGTGGGAATGGCGTGCGTATCAAAGTTCTTGTTGCGGGAAAGGCCGTAGCTGTGCAGCTGATGGTAAATGCCGTCCACCCACAGCTCCCAGCGGCAGTCTTCGGCCATGTGGTAAAGCGTGTCGCCATCCATATAGGATTCGGACAGGCAGGCCGTGCGGATCCAGCCGCCCGCAACGCCGGTATAGGTATCGCCGTATTCTTTGAGCGTAAATTCATCCTTCCAGATCTCAAACAGTGCCTTGGGGAAGGTGATGTAGG
Source organism: Clostridiales bacterium (assembly GCA_019420065.1). Classification (GTDB taxonomy): domain Bacteria; phylum Bacillota; class Clostridia; order Christensenellales; family Aristaeellaceae; genus SFMI01. Next base: position 11,581 of record JAHZHX010000015.1, read on the forward strand.
TCATATCATCCTTGACCTCATGCGTGGTGATGGGGGTATAGCATACCAGGCGGCCGATGCTGCGGCCGTCAGCGTCGCGCACATTGGCGCGGTCGCAGTTGACGATGGTTACGGTTTCGCGCGGCTCGCCGTCCGCCTGCGCGGCAAGCGAAAGCCCTAACAGGAGCAGTATGGACAAAAGAACGGCAAAGATTTTTTTCATCAGGATATTCCTCCTTTTCAAGAACGTCATCCAGATTATACCATGTGCCGGCGGGCTTTGACAAGGCGCGCCCCGCAGGCTATAATAAATTTACAAATACAACACGGAGGCGGCGTTATGCCCTTTGAATTGCCGGAAAATGTGCTCCTGGCGCTGAAAAAACTCAATGCCTGCGGTTACGAAAGCTATGTGGTAGGCGGCTGCGTGCGCGATATGCTGCGCGGCGTCAAGCCGCACGATTACGATATATGCACCAGCGCGCAGCCGGAGGAAACGCGCGCCTGCTTTGCCGGCTTTCGCGTGATCGATACCGGAATTCAGCATGGCACAGTAACGGTGATCGTGCAGGGGGAGGCGCTGGAGATAACCACCTTCCGCATGGACGGGACATATCTGGATGGGCGGCATCCGCAGTCAGTCGGCTTTACGAGGAGCCTCAAGGAGGATCTGATCCGCCGCGATTTTACCATGAACGCCATGGCATACCATCCCGCATGCGGGCTGGCGGATTACTATGGCGGGCATGCGGACTGCGCTCGGCATGTGATTCGCTGCGTGGGCGATCCTATGCAGCGCTTTACGGAAGATGCGCTGCGTATTCTGCGCGCGCTGCGCTTTGCGGCGGCGCTGGGGTTTGAAATTGAGCCGGAGACGGCGGCGGCCATGCGCGCGCTGCGGGAACGGCTGAACCTGATCAGCCGCGAGCGCGTTGCCGCCGAGCTTTTGCGAACCGTGTGCGCGCCAGGAGCGGCAAGCGTTTTGCGTCCGTTTGCCGCGGTAATACAGGTCGCTTTGCCGGAAGCGGATGCGGAAAACGCCGCCGCCGTGCTGCAAAATCTGCCGCGGCGAGACAGCGCGCTGGGGCTGGCGGCGCTTTTCTGGCATGTGCCGGAGGCGCGGGCGCAGGCGGGGCTGGCCTCGCTGCGGCTGCCCAGGAGCTTGGAGCGGCAGGTCATGCAGCTGGTCTGCGAAGCGCAGACGCCCGCGAGCGGCTGCCTGGCCGGCGACCTTTCGCGCCTGGGGGAAGAGCAGCTTTCGCGGCTGATCGCGCTGCGGCAGGCGGGGGGAGAGATCGGCGCGGAGGAGGCGGAGCATATGCGGCAGGAAATGCAAAGGATCCGGGCTGCCGGGCTGCCGCTGAAGCTCGCGGAGCTTGCGGTCAATGGACGGGATCTGATGCAGGCTGGACTGCGGGGCGCGCAGATCGGGCAAATGCTGACAGCGCTGCATGCGGCCGTACTGCGTGAAGAAACGCCCAATGAACGCGGGGCGCTGCTGAGATGGGCAAAGGATCAGTTGGCGAAGTTGAGCGTATCGTCAACATCCGGCACATGCACATAGGATTGCGGCACGTCGCCCACGATGATGCTTTCGGCAATGAGCAGCTGCGTATCAACGCTCACGGCGCGCGCGCCCGTGGGCAGCACCAACCGCACGGTAGCATGCAATTCAAGGTAGATTTTGTGCCGGGTCTGGTTGATGCCGGCAGCCTCAAACTCGGTCACAAAGGAAGCGCTGACCGCGCCGACCGGAACCAGCTGCACGCGGATGCGCGGGCCGACCGAGGAAAGAAAGGGAACGCCCAGCGCCGCGCCCAGGGGGACGGCGATCTGCGGATGCTCGTTGGCGGAGAGCGCTTCCTGGGCTGTGAGCGAAATGGTAACGGCCAATTCGTTCATGCGCGCGGTATTGGATTGCAGCATGGTCACACGCCCGTTCTGGTCGGTATGAACGGTGATGAGGTCGGCATAGGATACCTCGCCGCTGACGCTGCGGCGTACGGCCTCGTTCATGGTATCCACGGCGATGGAGTGGGCGCGGGCGTAGGCGGTATCCAGGATCACGCCTGCCAGGCTTTTTTCCAGCAGCAGATAAAGAGTGCACAGCAGCAGCGCGGCGATGATGAGCGTGCGCAGGATGCGGCGGGGGCGGGGCAGCTTCATTGTTACGTCTCCTTCCAGTCTGTGACATTGCCTGCAAAGCATAAATATGCTATACTGTGAGCGGCGCAATTTCATGAGGAGGCACGCTGAAAAAATGAAATCGCTTTATCATTATGATGATTATGCGGGGTTTGAGGAGCGTAATGCTTCCAAACGCTCGATTTTTAAGCCCCGGCTGCGGCGGCCGAACTTTGTGTTTTCCGTGTTGGTCAATGTGATCCGGGTGACGGCCATTCTGGTGCTGATGCTGGGGCTGGCCGGACTGGGCGCGGTGATGGGCGTCGCCCGCGCCTATGTGGATACCGCGCCCACCCTGGATCTGACGCTGATTGACGACCAGGCGCAAACGTCGTTCATCTATGACGCGAACGGCAACCTGATTACCGACTACAAGGGCACGGAGAACCGCGTAATGGTTTCCGTAAGCCTTATGCCCATGCAGCTGCGCAATGCTTTTGTGGCGGTGGAGGACGCGCGCTTTTATTCCCATAACGGCGTGGATATCAAGCGTATTGTGGGCGCGTTCATCACCAATTTTGTGACCGGCTCGCAGCAGGGCGGCAGCACCATTACCCAACAGCTGATCAAAAACACCATCCTTTCCAGTGAACAAAGCTATAAGCGCAAAATCCAGGAGGCCTATCTGGCCATGCAGCTGGAAACACAGTACAGCAAGGAGCAGATCCTGGAAAGCTATCTGAACACCATCTATCTGGGCGAAAACTACTATGGCGTGTATACCGCCGCGCAGGGGTATTTCGGCAAGGAACTAAATGAGCTTTCGCTGCGCGAGTGCGCCATGCTGGCGGGCATGTGTACCAACCCCTACTATTACAATCCCCGCCGCAACTTTTATACCCGCGTCTCGGAAACGACCGATTATACCGCCATCACCAACAACCGCACCGATTACGCGCTGCGGATGATGTACGAAAATCAGTTTATTACCTATAACGAATACCTCGCGGCGCTGGATCCATCCACGGCGCGGGTGCTGGAGAGCGCGGCAGGATCGGGCGGGCTGTACGATTATGTGTATTATGTGGAATATGCCATCAGCGACGTGGTGCAGACCCTGCTGAAAATCAACGGCTTGGATAATACCTCCCTGAACCGCAACCGCATGGAAAACGAGCTGCGCACGGGCGGGTATCATGTCTATCTGTGCCTGGATACGCAGATCCAGAAAACAGTGGAGGATACGCTTTACAATTATTCCTCCTATCCTTCCCTGCGCGATCCGGCAGACCGTGTTTACCGCGCCCGCAACAGCGACGGTACCTATGACGAGATCGAGCAGCCTCAGGCGGCGGCCGTGGTGCTTGATTACCGCACGGGCGAGCTGAAGGCGATCGTGGGCAGCCGCACGCCGCCGACGCGCCGCAAAACCCTCAACCGCGCCGCGGACATGAATATGCCGGTCGGCTCCTCGATCAAGCCCATTTCGGTATACGCGCCTGCCATTGAGATCAGCAAATTGGGCGGCGGCGCGGTGGTGTACAACATGCCGCTGCCGATCAACGGCTATCTGGACAGCAACCGCCAGCCGACATGGCCGAAAAACTATGGCGGTTCCAGCTACCGCGGGCCGGAAACGCTGCGCACAGCGCTGATGAAGAGCGACAATACCGCCGCGGCCTACGCGCTGATGAACTATGTGGGCCTGGAAAATTCCGCAAACGTCCTGCGTTTGCTGGGCGTGAGCGAAAAACATATCAATCAAACGCCTTTTGGCCTGGCGCTGGGCTCCAGCGGCATTTCTCCCATCGAAATGGCAGTCGCCTTTGGCGTGCTGGGCAACGGCGGCGTGTATCAGCAGCCGCTGACGTTCCTGGGGATTTCCGACAGCAGCGGCAATGTGATCTATGACGCGCATGCCAATCAGCAGCGTTACCGGGTGTTCAGCCCCTCCACGGCGTGGCTGACGGTGGACATGATGAAGGACGCGGTCAAGTCCGGTACGGGCACGAAGGCCAAGATTTCCGGCCAGACGGTGGCCGGCAAAACGGGTACCAACTCCGATCAGAAGGGCGTGTTCTTTGCCGGGATGACGGGCTGGTACTGCGGCACGGTCTGGATCGGCCATGACAATTACAAGGCGCTTTCATCCAAAACAACGGGCGGCAACAGCGCGGCCCTGCTGTGGCAGAGCTTTATGAGCCGCATCCACCAGGGGATGAGCAACCGCGATATCCTGGAGGGTTCGGCGGCTGATTACGGTCTGGTGCGGGTTACGACCTGTACCGTCAGCGGCCAGCTGGCGACCGACGCCTGCCGCCATGATGCCAACGGCTACGGCGTGACCACCGATTACTGGCCCCAGGAGGGCGCGCCCCGTGCCTATTGCCAGATGCACAAGGAGGTTTCGCTGTGCAGCGCGACGGGGATGCTGGCCACCTCGGGCTGCCCCTATACGCAGACGGCGGGCGTGATTACCCTGCCGCCCGGGCATCCGCTCTATGACTTTATCGGAACGCGGTACGACAGCGTTCTAACGCAATATCTGGGCAATTTTGCCACCATGCGTCTGACGCAGGACAGCAATTACAACGCGGCGGTTTTGTCTACCGTAACCTGCACGCAGCATGCGCCCGGAGCGGGCGGCGGGCAGACGGTGACCGATCCGCTTGTACGCGATCAGCTGCTGCCCGACGCGCGGACGCTGCTGCAATCGGCGCAGGCGCTGCTGAGCACGCTGCCCGGCGATCATCCGGCCTATGGCGCGCTGCAAGGGGCGATCAGCAATCTGAACGGGATGCTGAACGGCAATCCCGGCGCGAGCGAGCTGATGACGGCCATGAGCGCGCTGACGCAGGCCATGGCAGCGGCAAGATGAATGTATAAAACAGCGGGAAGAAGCGCTCCTTCCCGCTGTTTTTTAACGATTATCCACTTTTTCGGGGTACAGGTCGTGGCGGGCCAGACGCTCCCAGGCGACTTCCTCCCAGCGCGTGCCGGGCTTGCCGTAATTGCAGTAGGGATCGATGGAAATGCCGCCGCGCGGCGTGAACTTTCCCCATACCTCGATGTATTTGGGATCCATCAGGCGGATGAGATCCTTCATGATAATGTTCATGCAGTCCTCATGGAAATCGCCGTGATTGCGGAAGCTGAACAAATACAGCTTGAGCGATTTGCTTTCGACCATGCGCTCGCCGGGCACATAGGCGATGTACACGGTGGCAAAGTCAGGCTGTCCGGTGATGGGGCACAGGCTGGTGAATTCCGGACAGTTGAATTTGACAAAATAGTCGTTTTCTGGGTGCTTGTTAATAAAGGTTTCCAGCACCTCGGGTGCGTAATCACTGCGGTAGGCGGTTCCGCGGCTGCCCAGCAGGCTCAGCCCCGCGGCTTCTTCTTTGGTTCGTCCGCTCATGTTTTGCCCTCCTTAATTCAGCTTCCAGACCTTGCTCAGCGCCTGGACGAGCAGCGCTCCGGCGATACCGGAGATTGCCTGCCCAACCAACAGGCTGAGCGCCAGCGCCGGATAGGGTATGCCCAGCAAAAAGGCCAGCCAGAGCGACACGCCAAGCGCGGGAATCAGGGCGATGGGCAGCGCGGTCAAATAAGGGGAATACCTGCGCTTGCCCAGCCAGGCGCAGCACAGCGCGGTGAGCAAACCAACAAGCCCGCCGCCCACAATATCGAAAAAACCCAAACCGCCCATGACCATATTGGAAAGCAGATTGGCAAGCCCCAGCGGCACAACCAGGAACGGAAACAGATAGGCGATAGAGTAAATGGCAGTGGCGATCCGCACCTGATACTGCCCGAATGCGAAGCTTTGCGTAACGTACATCACGGCGATGTATACGGCGATGACCGCGCCGGAAAAGGTCAGCTTCTGCGTTTTGCTCATTTTTTTCATATCCATTTTCGTCACCTCCAGACGCAAAAGGGGCGCGCCCATCCCAGGCGCGCCCCAACAAAATTCCATAGAATCCTGTTTTCGTCCCTAGTTTTGTTTATAGACAGGATGGTTTCGAACTGTCTTGCCGCAAGGCGGATTCAGTATAGCACAACGCGCGCGACGGCGCAAGGGGAAAAAAACGGTCTCTTTTAAGGGGGTACAAGCGCTGCGGGGCGCGGAATAATCGGGGCTTGCAATTTTTGCTTCCTCATGCTAAAATAGGTGCAAGTTGCATATATCTCTTGTATGAGAGGGAGTAGCTTGCGGTGTAACCGTGACAGGCGGCGTCAATACGGCGATTATGCCCGCCCCTGGATGAAAAAGCGAGACTCTTGCCCCGGAAAAGCGGGGTAAGGGTCTCGTTATTTTTATAAGGAGGAAGCGATGGAAATTCTTTACCAGAACCTGATGAACCTGCAATGGCAGCAGGTGGTGATGTGGCTGATCGGCGGAGTGCTGATCTACCTGGCCATCAAAAAGGACATGGAGCCAACCCTGCTATTGCCCCTGGGCTTTGGCACGATCCTGGTCAATCTGCCCATGTCCGGCGCGGTACGGCAAACGATTGACGGCATTGTGGAGCAGGGCGCGCTCAGCACGCTGTTTGACGCGGGCATTGCCAACGAACTGTTCCCGCTGATTCTGTTTATCGGCGTGGGCGCGATGATCGACTTTGGTCCGCTGCTGGCCAACCCCAAGCTGATGATCTTTGGCGCGGCGGCGCAGTTTGGCATTTTCTTTACGCTGTGCTTGGCTTCCATGTTTTTTG
>JAHZHX010000015.1:18414-38386 GCA_019420065.1 Clostridiales bacterium
GCCGGACGCGGCGTCCATTGCTATTATCGGCGCGGCGGACGGCCCCACCTCCATCGTGGTGGCGCTCAAGCTGGGATCAAAATACCTGGGAGCGATCATGGTCGCGGCCTATTCCTACATGGCGCTGGTGCCCATGATCCAGCCGCCGGTCATCCGGCTTTTGACCACGAAAAAGGAAAGGCTGATCCGCATGCCCTACGAGCCGCGGCAGGTCAAACGCGCGGCGCGCATTCTTTTTCCCATCGCCATTACGGTCATCACCGGGCTGATTGCGCCCGCCTCGGTGGCGCTGGTGGGCTTTCTGATGTTTGGCAACCTGATCCGTGAGTGCGGCGTGCTGGACTCGCTTTCCGAAACGGCGCAGAAGGTGCTGGCCAATCTGGTCACAATCTTTTTGGGCATCACCATTGCCTCGCAGATGCAGGCGGCCTCCTTCCTGACGGCCGATACGCTGCTGATTCTGGGCTTGGGCCTGGTGGCATTCATCTTTGATACCGCCGGGGGCGTGCTGTTTGCCAAATTCCTCAACCTGTTTCTCAAAAAGAAAATCAACCCCATGATCGGCGCGGCGGGGATCTCGGCGTTTCCCATGTCGGGGCGCATCGTTCACAAGATGGGTCTCAGGGAGGATCCGCAAAACTTTTTGCTCATGCATGCCATTGGCGTGAATGTTTCCGGGCAGATCGCCTCGGTCATCGCCGGCGGCCTGATTCTCAATTTCTTTTTATAAGGGGGCGTTCATTATGCGGTGCAATCCACAGGCGTTTGTTGACAATTTGCCTTATATGGGCCAGGGGATGCTGGCCATTATGGTAGTGATGCTGGTGATTATCGGCGTTACGCTTTTGCTGGGACATTTGCCGGGCAAGGAATGACCATGGCTTGACAGGCGGCGTGAATGGGCATATCATAGGGAAAATGCAGGAAAAACGGAGGAAAAGCAGATGCAATTTGAACGCCGTTTTCTTGGCGATGTGACCGTGATCGGCCTGGAGGGCGCGGTTCGGGCGGAGGGTGAAACCGTTGCGCGGCTTTGGCGGCAGGCCAACGCCCGCTTTGCCGAAGTGGCGGAGCTGCCTCTGCGCGACGCGCAAGGCAATTTGCGCGGCATATGGGGCGCGATGAGCGATTTTTCCCGTTCCTTTGCGCCCTGGGAGGAAAACTTCAGCGCCGGGCTGTATCTGGCAGGCGTGCAGTGCGCGCCTGCCGCCGAGCCGCCGGAGGGGTGGAGCAAATGGCTGGTGCCGGGCGGCGCTTATGCCTGTGCGCGCCGGGAAGGGGAAAACTTCTTCGCCCGCGCGCTGACAGCGCTAAAGGCGCAGGGAATGACGCTGCGTGGCGCGGCGCAGGATTATACCTGCCCGCAGACAGGAGAGGAGTATGTGCTCTTCCCGATACGGGAGGAGATCGAGGGCGAGCGCGTGCGCCTGCGTGCCTGGCGGGAGGAGGATGCGGAGGCGCTGTACGCACTGGCATGCGATTCGCGGGTCGGGTCGGCGGCCGGGTGGCCGCCGCATCAAAGCGCGGCGGAAAGCAGGGAGATCATCCGCACGGTGCTCTCCGCCTCTGAGACCTATGCGGTGGTTCTCAAAAAAAGCGAGCGCGTGATCGGCAGCATATCGCTCATGCGCCCTGGGCACGGTTATGCGCCCATTGACGAGGGCGAGGCCGAACTGGGATACTGGCTGGGCGTGCCCTATTGGGGCCAGGGACTGATCCCGGAGGCAGCGCGTCTGCTGCTGCGGCGCGGCTTTGAGGATTTTCATTTGCGCGGCGTATGGGCAGGCTACTTCGACGGCAACGACAAATCGCGCCGCGTGCAGGAAAAATGCGGTTTTCAATTCCACCATACGGGGGAAAGCGACGGGCGCGTGATACACTATACCTATCTGCCGCGCCCATAAAGCGTCAAAAAAACAAGGCGTCATTCATGAAGCGACGTCTTGTTTTTTGCATGCTATCGCGGCGAGGAAAGCGTGTGCGTCAGATGGCAGACGCGGTATTTTTTGCGCAGCGATTCCCAGGCGGCGCGGGCGGCAGCCGCCGAGCCGAATACGCCGTAAACCGCGCTGCCCGAGCCCGTCATCTGCGCGGCGCGCGCCCCTCTTTCGCGCAGGGCGGAAACGGCCGTGTGAATTTCCGGGCGCAGCGCTTCGGATACGCCTTGCAGGGTATTGCCGATGGTCTGCGAAAGCAGCGTCAGGTTTCCCGTCTGCAAGGCGGCAATCACCCCTTCGGTCTGCGGACGGCGGGCGGGCGGCGTTTGCTGCAAAGCGCCGAATACCTGACGCGTGGACAGGCCGCGGCAGGGCTGGATCACGACCAGGTGATATACTTTGTCAAGCGGAATAGGGGTGAGGATTTCCCCAATGCCCTGGGCGCGGCACAACCCGCCTGTGAGGCAATAGGGCACGTCGGCTCCCAGCGTTAGGCCGATGGCGCAGAGCGTGGACAAGTCATAGTTCAGCCCCCAAAGGGCGTTCAGTCCATGCAGTACGGCGGCCGCGTCGCTGCTGCCGCCGCCCATGCCCGCCCCCACGGGGATACGCTTGTGCAGGGTGATCTGCACTCCCGCGGCTGCATGCGCATGCTCGCGCAGCGCCTGCGCCGCGCGCAGCGCCAGATTTGCGCTGTTTTCGGGCACGCGTACGCGCCCATCCGTGATGAGACGCAGCTCTCCCGCAGGCTCAATGAACAGCGTGTCATGCAAATCAACGGACTGCATGACCATTTCCAGCAGATGATAGCCATCGTCCCGCAGTCCAACGGTATCCAGCGACCAGTTGATTTTGGCATAGGCGTTCAGCTGCATGCTATTCCTCCGTATGGGGATTTTCCGGCGCACGGCCGTTTTCCAGGGTGAATTCGAATACCGCGCCCTCCTCGCTGGGCAAAAGACGGATGACCTGGCCGTGCTTTTCCATGATGCGCTTGCAGATGGAAAGGCCAAGCCCTGTTCCCTTGCCCACGGTATGCGCCTTGTCCGCCTTATAGAAGCGGTCAAAGATATAGGGCGCGTCCTCGGGCGCGACGCCTGCGCCGTTATCGCACACGGTTACATGCGTCAGCGCATCCTCCACGCGGGTAGTGATGGTGATATGACCGCCCGCGGGGGTATATTTGATGGCGTTGGACAAAAGGTTGATAAGCACCTGCTCAATCTGGTCGGCGTCGGCATGGACGTAGCGCGGCTCATCCTCAAAGGAGAGGGATAATTCCATCTGCTTGTCGTCCAGCTGCGTCATATTGGCGATAATCACGCGGCGAATGCACTCGTGCAGGTCGAAATCGCTGTATGCCAGGGCGGTTTCGCTGCTTTCCATGCGGGAGAGGTTCAAAAGATTGCCCACCAGCTTGCTCAGCCGGCGCGTTTCATCCAGCACCAACTGCATATATTGCTTTTGTTCGCTCACGGGGATGGTGCCGTCCAGCATGCCCTGCAAAAAGCCCTGGATGCTGGTCATGGGCGAGCGCAGCTCATGCGATACGTTGGCTACGAAATCGCGGCGCGACTGTTCCAACGTTTCCAGTTGGCTGGCCATGGAGTTGAAGGCCACCGCCAGCTCGCGCGTTTCGCTGCTGCCCGTGACCGGCACGCGGCGGCTGAAATCCCCGTTGGCGATCTCGCCGGAAAGCTGCGCCGTCATACGCAGCGGCGCGGTGATCTGCCGGGTGATGATAAACACGCCTATGCCCGACAGCGCCAGGATGGCAAGCGCCGCCAGCGCCACGTTGAGCGCCAGCGATTGGTAGGTGGCATATACCGTCTGCGCGGCGGTCTGGATAAATACCGCGCCCAGCACGGTGTTGTTGTCGATCCAGGGAACGGCAACGGTAAACGTGGGACCATTTTTGCCGTCGGTGGGGAAAATGATTTCCTCGCCGCCAAGCACCCGCAGAAGCATGGCGGAAATACGCTGCCAGTCAAATTCAACGTCCTCGTTATGGAGAATTTCCGGAGTGACGTAGGCCGTGACCTGTCCGGAGCGGTTAACCACAACGCTGTAAGCCTTGAATTCCTCATAAATGGTTTCGGCCTTGCGCTTGATGTACTTGTCGGTCAAGCTTTCGCCCTCAATCATGGGAAGCAGGCTGTTGCTGCGGGCGCGGCTGGCCAGATAGGCGATATCGTAGGCCTGCACCTTCAGCTCGTGCATGCGCATATCAATATAATTGGCGCGCACCGTGACATAGAATAGGGAAAACAGCGCCAGCACGCACACAACGATTGCCGCCATGATAACGGCCATGACCCGGGCAAACATGCTGCGCAGCATTATTTCACCTCAAATTTGTAGCCAACGCTCCATACGGTACGGATCTGCCAGCCCAGCGCCTCGCAGCCTGTGAGCTTTTCGCGCAGACGCTTGATGTGTACGTCTACCGTGCGGCTGTCGCCGAAAAAGTCAAAGCCCCACACCTGCTCCAGCAGCTGCTCGCGCGTGAAGACGCGGTTCTGGTGCGAGGCCAGAAAATAGAGCACCTCCAGCTCCTTGGGCGGCATTTCCAGCAGCTTGCCCTGGTAGTAGACCTCGTATTTTTCCAGGCTTACGGTCAGACCGGGGAAGGAGAGCATGTCCTTGTCGCTGTCGGCGGGGGCAGCGCGGCGCAGTACCGCCTTGACGCGCGCCAGCAGCTCTTTGCCTTCAAAGGGCTTGGTTACATAGTCGTCCGCGCCCAGCTCCAGCCCCAGCACCTTGTCAAAGGTTTCGTCCTTGGCGGTCAGCATGATGATGGGAAGCTGCGATATTTGCCGCACGGTGCGGCATACCTGAAGCCCGTCCATGCCGGGCAGCATAACGTCGAGAATCATCAGCGCCGGGGGATTTTGCCGGAAGGCCTGCAGCGCCTCGTCCCCGCGCCCGTATATCACGGCGTCAAAGCCGTCTTTTTCCAGATACAGGCGGATCAGCTGGGCAATGTTGGGATCGTCGTCCACGACCATAATCACAGGTTTGGCGGTCATTTATTATCACCTCCGGGGATTATTTGAGTTCAACAATGGTTACGCCCATTTCGCCCTCGCCATACTGGCCCGGGCGGAAGGATTTGACGTGGGGATAGGTTTTCAGCTGCCGCTGGATGCCGGCCCGCAGCACGCCCGTGCCCTTGCCGTGAACGATGCTGACCTCGTTCATGCCCGCCATGACGGCGTTGTCCAGATACTGTTCCACCTCAAGCAGCGCCTCGTCCAGCGCCATGCCGCGCACGTCGCATTCCATGCGCACAGTGCGGCTGGCGGACTGCGTGTGCACCATGACGGTGGATTTTTGCTTTTTGGGCTGCTTTTCCTGCACCAGGCGCAGCTGGGAGATATGGACCTTGAGCTTCATGATGCCGGCCTGCAGCTGCACCTCGCCCTTGCCGTCAGGCTTGGAAAGCACGGTGCCGCGGGTGTTCAGATGAATGATTTCCACCACGTCTCCGGGCTTTAGATCCTTGGGCGGCGGGGTCAGGGTGGGGTTCTGCGCGGCCAGCCCTTCGCTGAGCCCGTCCAGGCTTTCCTGCATGCGGCGGCGCAGGGCGTTGACCTCCGCCTCGTGCCCAGGCGCGCCTTCTTTTTTGATGCGCTTAAGCGACTGGATCACATCCTCGGCCTCGCGGCGGGCGTTTTCCACGATGCGGCGGCCTTCCTCTTTGGCTTTGCGCTCGGCGGTCTGGCGCTTCTGCTCCATGTCGCGGTACAGCGCCTCGGCCTCGCTGCGCAGGCGGATGGTTTCGGCGCGGGCCTGCTCGGCAGCCTCGCGCTCGCGCTGCGCCACCTGACGCTGGTATTCCGCCCCGGCGATCACGTCTTCAAAGCGCACGTCGTTTGCTGAGAGCAGCTGCTTGGCCTGCTCGATAATGCCTTCGCTCAATCCCAGACGGCGGCTGATCTCAAAGGCGTTGGATTTGCCCGGAACGCCGATGGAAAGACGGTAGGTGGGGCGCAGGGTGGATACGTCAAATTCCACGCTGGCGTTTTCCACGCCCGGGGTCGAAAGCGCGTAGGCCTTCAGCTCGCTGTAATGGGTGGTGGCCAGCGTGCGCACCTGGCGCTTGAGCAGGGTGTTGAGGATGGTCTGCGCCAGCGCCGCGCCCTCGGTGGGATCGGTGCCAGCGCCCAATTCGTCAAAGAGCACCAGGTCGCGCGGGGTGACGCTGTTCATGATTTCCACAATGTTGGTCATGTGGGAGGAGAAGGTGGACAGGCTTTGCTCGATGCTCTGCTCGTCGCCGATATCGGCATAAACCTGCTCGAAAACCGAAAGCTCGGTGCCCAGGTTCCCCGGCACATGCAGGCCGGATTGCGCCATGAGCGTGAGCAGCCCCACCGTTTTGAGCGTGACCGTTTTGCCGCCGGTGTTGGGGCCGGTGACGATCAGGGTGGTGAAATCCTGCCCCAGCCACAGGTCGCAGGGCACCACCTTGTCGCGCGGGATCAGCGGATGGCGCACGCGGATCAGGCGGATATGCCCCTGGTCGTTCATGTGCGGCATGACAGCGTTCATATCGCGGGACAGCTGGCCCTTGGCAAAGATGAAATCCAGCCTGGACAGCACCTCGATATTGGTTTCGATCAGGGCGCTTTGCGCGCCGACCTGAGCGGAAAGCTCGGCCAGGATGCGGGCGATTTCCTCGCGCTCCTTGGCTGTCCACTGCTTGAGGTCGTTGCCCAGCTCCACCACGGCCATGGGCTCGATAAACAGCGTCGCCCCCGTGCTCGACTGGTCGTGTACCAGGCCGGGCACAAACTGGCGGTATTCCTGCTTGACGGGGATCACATAACGCCCGTCGCGCACGGTGACAAGCGATTCCTGCAAATATTTGGAAAAGGCGCTTCCATGCACCATGCTGTTCAGCTTTTCGCGCACGCGCTCGTTGGCCTGGCGGATATGACGGCGGATGTCGCTCAGCGCCGGACTGGCATGGTCGCTGATCTCCTCCTCGCTGATGATGGCCAGGTTAATGGCCTCCTCCAGCTGGCGGAAGGTCTGCAAATGCGAGGCCAGGCCGGTAATGCGCGGGGTGTTGTCGCGCTCGGTGACCAGCGCGCTGCGGGCGGCGCGGGCAGCGGTCAGGCTGCGGGCAATTTCGAGCAGCGCCTTGGGAGAGAGCGACGCGCCTTTTTCCGCCAGGGTCAGCCAGGGGCGCACGTCGCTGAAGCCGATCAGCGGGTTTGCGCCCATATAGGTCAAAATCACCTGCGCTTCCTCGGTTTCCTCCAGCGCTTCAACAGCCTGCTGCAATGTTTCCATGGGCGTAAGCGCCAGACATTTTTCCCGTCCCATGTCGGTCACGGCAAATCCGGAAAGCTGGGCAAGAATCTTGTTGAATTCCAGCACGCGCAGCGTGCGCTCCTTCATCATGGCAGAAACTCCTCCTTAGGACAGTGTATAACGTGCGCGCGCGTGCGCGCAAGGGCAGCGGGACGATATTCAAAAAAGGTTTTCAATTTGTTCGCAAACGCTTATTCCACGCCAACGTCGTAGCGCTCCGGACTGCCGGGGACGGGCGCGGCGGACTTGCCGTCAAGCAGCGCGCGATAAGCGCGCGTGATCGATGCGGCCTGCGCCGCATCCTCCAGCGTGAAGTCCAGCAGCCAGGAAAGCGTGCGGTCGGCGCGGCCATTCAGGCTGCGTGCGCGGCAGGAAAGCAGCTGTACCAGGCATCCGCGCTCCATACGTACCGGCAGCAGCGGAAATTGCTCGCCGCGCCGGTCGGTCAGCGCCTGCCCCAGGCATCCTTTTCCCTGCTCGCACAGGCGGCACTTTTCCCGTCCGGCGGTAAGCCCCTGGGCTGTGCGCGCCGGACAATGGTTGAGGTACATCAGCCGGGCGCGGCCGTACACGGGCAGGATCAGGGGAACGTCGGCCGCAGCGGCGCGAAGGGCGGCAATCTCATTGCTGTTCAGCTCGCGGGGCAGCACCATTCCCGCCGCGCCCATGGCGCGCAGCTGGCGCGCCGCGAGATGGTTCCACACCGGAACGCCTTCGGACAAAAGCATATCCTGCCCGGGGAGCAGCTGCCCCACGCTGCCCGCGCACAGACGCAGTTCCAGCGCCGTGGCGGTTTCTCTTATACGGGTCAGCGTTTCGTCAGCAAGCTGCACGGGCAGCACAACATACGCGCCTGCGGGCAGGCGGCGCAGCGCAGAGCTGAGGGCCGGCTCGGTCAGATCGGCAGGCGCGTAGAGGATCACGTCAGCGCCGGCGTCCAGCAGGGGCGCGGCCAGCGCAGGATCGGTGACCTGCGCGTACAGGCGAGGAGCGTCGGGCCGGCAAGCGGACGGCATGGGCAGCGCGTCAGGCGTTCCCGGCGCGGGCGTTTGCCAGGCGGCAATACGCGCCTGGCGCAGCGCTTCCAGGGCGCGGCGGCGCAAATCATTCAGCGCGGCGGGCGGCAGGTAAGCGTTTTCCCCTTCCAACCGCAGCGCGCGCAGCGTATAAAGCGTGTCGCCCGTTTTTTCCAGCGCTCGGCGGACGCGTTCCTCGTCCAGCGGCGCGTTCTGCGCGAACTGTACGGGATCGCCCTGCACCTGCACGGAGACGCGGCTGTCCCGCACGGAAAGCAGCGCGTTCCGGTCCGGAACGGCGCGCAATACCGCGTCAAAGGGCAGGTGCGGCAAGGCGTTTTTGCCCTCATAGCTTTGCCGGGCGGCGGCGAGCTGATGCTCGTCGTCGATGCGTGTCACCACGTCGCCCGGCTTGGCGGCAAAGTGCAGCCGCAGCGTGGCCGGCTGCCCGGCAGGCACGTCCTCGCCGCTGTATATGATGTTTTGTTCGCGCGCTCCGCGCAGCTGAAGTCCGTCGCCGTTATGGAGCGTGCGGGAAGGCGTAAAGGAGCACAGCGGCAGCGCGCCCTTCTTCCAGACGCGGCAGACCGTGCCCAAATCGATACCGGCGCTGGATACCCGCGCGGGCTGAATCACGCCTGCGTCCTGCGCGCCTCCGGCATAGCCGGGAAAGAAGGTGCGCGAGAACACCTGGGACAGCGTTTGCAGCTCTTCTTTCTTCGCTGGGGAAAAGCGCCCGTTCGCCAGCGCGTCCAGCGCGTCGCGGTAGACGCGCGTGACAACGGCAACGTATTCGGGGCGCTTGAGCCTGCCCTCGATCTTGAGCGAGCATACGCCTGCATCCTTCAGCGCCTGCAGGTGATCGCGCAGGCAGATGTCGCGGGGCGAGAGCCAGGCGGCGGTTTGCCCCTGCCATTGGTAGGGCAGGCGGCAGGGCTGCGCGCAGCGGCCGCGGTTGCCGCTGCGGCCGCCGATCAGCCCGGAAAAACGGCATTGGCCGCTGACGCATACGCATTGCGCGCCATGGACAAAAACCTCGGTCTCCACGCCCGTGGCGGCAACGGCGCGGATATCGGAGAGCGTGCATTCGCGTGCCAGCACCACGCGGCGCACGCCGAGCTGCCGCATGAGGCGCGCCCCGGCGGCGTTGTGCAGGCTCATCTGCGTGCTGGCATGCACGCACAGGGCGGGAAATTCCGTCTGGATCAGGCGCAGCACGCCCATATCCTGTACCAGCACCGCATCGGCCCGCAGCCGCTCCAGCATGCGCAGCGTTTGCCGCACGCCGTCCAGCTCCGCTTCTTTCACCAGCGTGTTGACCGTTACATAGACCCGACGGCCCAGAAAATGGCATAAATCGATGATTTCACCCAGCGCTTTTTCATCAAATCCCGCCGAGACGCGCGCGCCAAAGGACGCCGCGCCCAGGTACAGGGCGTCGGCGCCGTTGGCAAGCGCGGCCAGGGCAGCTTCCCGGCTGCCTGCCGGGCAAAGCAGCTCGGGCAGACGGTCAGTCATGGCGCGCCTCATCCAGCTTGCGGCGCAGGCGGGTATTGTCGTCCTGCGCGCGGATCAGCTCCTCGGCATAGGTCAGGGCGGCCAGCACGGCGGCCGATTCGCGATTGGCTACGCCGCCCGCCATCAGCTCGCGCATTTTGCGGTCCACCAGGGCGGCGACGCGCTGCGTATGCTCGGGGCTGCCGGCGCTGCTGAGGGTGTAATCGCGCCCGGCAATTTGAACGCTTAAGGTGATGCTGCTCATGACGTAGGCTCCTTTTGCTGGTTACAGGCGGTCGAAGGGATAGGTATTGCCGTTGGTTTCCACGCGGATGGAGGCAATCACCTGATCCACGTCGGGGCGGTCCTGACGGTTGCGCTTGACGTTCTGGATGCGATCGGCATGCTCCATGCCGGCGGTGACGCGGCCGAAGGCGGCATAGCTGCCGTCCAGGTGCGGGGCAACGCCCGTCATGATGAAAAACTGGGAACCGGCGGAGTTGGGCATCATGCTGCGCGCCATGGACAGCACGCCCAGGGTATGCTTGAGGGGGTTATTGAAGCCGTTGCGGGCAAACTCGCCGTAAATGTTGTAGCCCGGGCCGCCCATGCCGGTGCCCTTGGGGTCGCCGCCCTGGATCATGAAGCCGGGGATCACGCGGTGGAAGATCAGCCCGTCATAGAAGCCGCTGTTGGCAAGGGAAATGAAGTTGCCCACGGACTGAGGCGCATATTCGGGATACAGCTCGCCGCTCATGACCGAGCCGTCCTGCATCGTGATGGTAAAGGTCGGATGAAAATCATTCTGCATGGTATCAACCCTCCGCATAAAGTGTATATATTACCATATTAAATATATCCCCGATCGGCCGTTTTGTCAATCGGGGAGGCGGAAATGGATGGACACGGACGTTGTATTTTGCTATCATAATATCCAAACGGAAAAAACGGAGGCGGGATGCACGCGATGGAAATAACGTTTGTGAACCCCGGAATAGAAAAAATGCTGGAGAATATCCTGCTGTTTCAAACGGACGGGACGGCGGCGTTCTGGTATGAGCCGCTGTTTTATTTCTATCCGCAGCTGGATAAGGCGCGCGCGCTGTCGGACGCTTTCAAGGTGGATTGCGCCACGATATTTAATGATATAAAGTGCAGCGTGACGATGAATCCCATTGCGCCGCGCTTTTTGCGGCAGCGCGCCTTTGATGTTTTTTACCTCAACAGCGAAAAGGGCGCCGTGGGCATGGCGCTTCATGAAATCATCCATTTTGTGTGGTTTCATGTGTGGCATGAGACGTTTGATGATTCGTATGACGAATACGAAAGCCCGTCGCTGAAATGGATCCTGAGCGAGATGGCGGTGGAGCCGGTGATGCATGACCGACGGCTGAGCGAAATCAATCCGTATTTTCCCAAAGAGCAGGGCGGCTGCGTGTATCCGTATTTTTATACGATGGAGATCGAGGGCGCCTGTATCCTGGACACGCTTGGGCAGATGTATGCCGCGCTGCCCATCCGGGCGTTTATGGAAAGCAGCTATGCCTATTGCCGGCGGTATGAGGCGCAGATCAGGGAGCATATCCGCCGTGCGGAGGGGCAATGAACGTTACGCTTGCAGCATCTGCCGGAAAAAGGCCACGCCGCGGTGCAGGTTTTCCAGCGAGAGCCGCTCGTCATAGCCGTGCATGCGCGCCATTTCCTCGGGCGGGAACACAAAGGGCGAAAAACGGTATACGTTAGGGCAAAGCGTTTCCATGCGCCGCGCGTCGGTGCCGGCGGGCAGGAGCGAGGGCACGATCTGCACCCCGGGGAAATGCACCTGGATGGCGGTGGAGAGCGCGTCCCAGGCCAGTCCCTGCGCGGGAGACACCGCCCCCGGCTCCTCAAAGCAGCTTACATGCAGGGCGATGGGGGTATGGGCGATGACGCGGCGCACGCGGCGCAAAAGCGCTTCCGTGCTGTCGCCGGGCAGGACGCTGGCAGAATAGGAGAGCGTGGGGATTTCGCGCATCAGCGCGTCGCCCGTCTGCCGCCACAGCGCCAACTGCGTGCGGGTAATGGCGCGGCCGGTGGGCGTGCGCCCTAACTGGTAGAGCAGCCAGCGGCGCGACAGGCGCGGATAGCGCAGACAGCGGCGGGCGCCGGAGGTCATCAAAGGGCGCATGGCGGGCAGCATCTGTTCCGCCAGCGGCGCGCACAGACGGGCGGCGGGGTGGATGCGGGCGATG
This sequence comes from Clostridiales bacterium, assembly GCA_019420065.1. Classification (GTDB taxonomy): domain Bacteria; phylum Bacillota; class Clostridia; order Christensenellales; family Aristaeellaceae; genus SFMI01. The sequence continues at coordinate 30,418 of JAHZHX010000015.1, forward strand.
CGGGCGGCGGCGCGCGAGAGCGTTTCCAGGGCGTTCAGCCCCTCGCAGGAGAGGGAGAAAAGCAGCCGCCCTTTTTCCGCCACGCCGACATAGGCGGCGTTTTCCCGGGCGATGGCATAGGGACGCGACACGCTGCCGCCCTCGTCAAGCACAAAGGCGGGCTGCACGCCGCGCGCCTTGAGCATGCGCGCCATGGCCTCCATGCTGCCGCCGCGCGTTTCCTCATCGCACGAGAAGGCGAACCACAGGTCGCCCGCGGGCGACCAGCCCTCGCAAAGCAGTCCTTCGGCAGCGGAGAGCAGGGCGATCAGGTGCCCCTTCATGTCGGCGGCGCCGCGGCCATAAACGTACCCGCCCGCAATTTCTCCGGCAAAGGGCGGGTGCGACCAGCGGCTTTCATCACCGGGGCTTACAACGTCCAGATGCGACAGAAAGACCATCGGGCGTGCGTTCTGCCGTCCGGGCAGGTGCAAAAGCATGGCGCCGCCGCTTAGCGTTTCGCATGCGGCCAGGGAAAACAGGCGCGGAAACAGACTGCGCAGCAGAACGTTCAGACGGTGAAAGGCTTGCGCGTCGCCGCCGGAAATGGTGCGCTGCATGATGGAAAGGGACAGCGCGCGCTCGGACAGGGCGCAGGCAGAATCAAAAGAAGTCAAAGAAACAATCCTCCCGGAGATGGGTTGTGCAATTTGGTAAAAACCAACCATGATTTATTCGACGTTCAAGGGCGATATCCTGCCGTAATGCGGTGAAAAATACGGGAATGCGCGCAAAAAAACTGAAAATTGAATTGATTCGGTTCCGTCGATATGCTATAATGTAAGGCGGGAAAAAAGCATGCGGAGGTCGAAGGTGGCACAAAAGTCGCAATGGAAGGTCGTCCACATCGCGCGCAGCGAACAGATGGCGCGCGAGCTGCTGAGCTTTTTGGAAAGCGAGAGTTTTTTGGCGCGCTTCAGGCGAATTGCCTCGGGAACGCCGGGCCGGGATTGCTATGAGATCCTGGTGCCCTGGGGCGAGGCGGATGAGGCGCAGCAGCTGCTGATTGAAAACAATATGCTGCGGTAAGGACCGCGGCGCGGAAGGAGCACATGAACTTATGTCTCGTATTGCTGTTTTGACCAGCGGCGGCGACAGCCCCGGAATGAATGCCGCCGTGACGGCGATTGCCCGCAGCGCGGCGCTGCTGGATATGCCGCTGCTGGGCGTGGACCGCGGATATAACGGCCTGCTGGGCAAAAACCCCAAGACCGATTTTGTACAGCTGTCGCTGGAAAAGGCGCTGGATATCGCTGATCTGCCCGGCACGCAGCTGCGTACCGCACGCTGCGTGGAATTCAGGGATAAAGAGGTGCAGGTGCGCGCCGCGCGGCTTCTGCGCGATATGGATGTGAGCGGCCTGGTGGTCATCGGCGGCGACGGCAGCTTTATGGGCGCCAAGGCGCTGTGCGAGCAGGGCATTCCCTGCATCGGCATTCCCGGCACCATTGACAATGATTTGGCCTATACCGAAATGACGCTGGGGTATGACACGGCGGTCAACGTATGCGTGGACGCGGTGCGTTCGATCCGCGCCACCTCGCGTTCGCACGATCGTCCGCATGTGGTCGAGGTCATGGGCCGTCACTGCGGCGACATTGCCCTGATGACGGCGGCCTCCACGGGCGCGGAAATCGTCATTGCGCCCGAGGCGAAAAAGTGGAGCGTGGACGAGATCGCCCGCCGGCTGCAGGCGCAGATCGACCGCGGCAACTATCGCAGCACCATCGTTGTGGCCGAAGGCAGCTGGGAAATGATGGAAAGCTTTGACGTATACAAGTTCCTCAAGCCCTACGGCAAGCTGGTGTTTGAGGGCGAGCCGATGACGGCGGACCGCTTTGCCAGCGTGCTCAAGAGAAAGTGCCAGATGCCGGACGGCTCCTATCCCGAGGTGCGCGCGACGGTGATCGGCTACACGCAGCGCGGCAGCCAGCCTACGGCGCGCGACGCCGCCTTTGCCTTTGAGGCGGGCGTGATGGCGGTGAATCTGCTGAAAAACGGCGTGAGCAACCAGGTGATCGGCATGCGCCGCGGTCAGATTTTCCATGAAGATATCGAAAAGGCGCTCAAGGCGCGCCGCCCGTTCAATCGCAAGCTGTACAACATTATCAACGCGCTGTAAAAAACAGCGATAAATTCCGGTTTTTCCCTTGACAAGCAGGGAAGGGCGTGTTACAATCCCACACGTACCCGTTGGGTACTGAAAAATAAAAGAAAGGAGGCTGCGTCATGTTCGTATTCAATTTTACCCCGGCATATGTGAAACTGTGCAAGCGCAGCCGCCTGATCGGATAGCGCCGTCTTATTACGGCCTTTTTGGAAAAGAGCGTCTGCCAAGCGATGCAGGCGCTCTTTTTCTATGCCTTTGTCTTCCCCTATTTACTTTTTTATACCCATAAAAGGAAAGGAAGTGTACTCCAATGAACAAGCGCAGAGCGCGTCTGATGGGCCGGTTGGTTTCCATGAACAAGGGCCTGTTTATCGGCGCGGCGGTGTGTACGCTGGTGGCGGTGGTGGTGGATTATCTTACCCCCCTGCTGCTGGCCGAGACGCTGGACTATTATCTGAGCGGCAAGCCAAGCACGATGCCGGGTTTTGTCAACCGGTGGGTGGACAGCCTGGGCGGCCCGGAATTTATGGCGCGCAATTTGTGGATTGTGGGTCTGGCGCTGGTTGGGCTGAACGCGGTCGGCGGCCTGTTCAATTTCTGCAAGGGCCGCTGGCAGAGCAAAGCGGGCGAGAACGTGGCCCTGTACCTGCGCGAGCAGCTGTACGGGCACATCCAGCATTTGCCCTTCAGCTATCATGTGAAGGCGGAAACAGGCGATTTGGTGCAGCGCTGCACCAGCGACGTGGACACCGTGCGCCGTTTCCTGGCCAGCCAGCTGATGGCGGTGTTCTCCGCCGTGCTGATGATCGTGGTGGCGCTGGTGATGCTGTTCAACAAAAACGTGAAGCTGGCGCTTATCAGCATGGTCATGGTGCCCGGGCTGTTCCTGTTTGCCTATCTGTTTTTCAAATGGGTGGTCAAATCCTTCCGCGAGGCGGACGAATCCGAGGGCAAAATGAGCGCCGTTTTGCAGGAGAATCTCACCGGCGTGCGCGTGGTGCGCGCCTTTGGACAGCAGCAGTATGAGGTGGAAAAGTTCCACGATTCCAGTCTTGACCTGAAAAAGAAGAATTTCAAGCTCTCCAAGCTTCTGGCGGTCTACTGGGCTGCCAGCGACGGCATGAGCATGACGCAAAGCTGCCTGACGCTTTTGTTCTGCGTGATTTTTGCCGCCCGGGGCGAGATCACTATCGGCACCATGGTGGTGTTCACCAGCTACGTGGGCAAGCTCCTGTGGCCCATCCGCCAACTGGGGCGCATCCTGTCCGACGCCGGCAAGAGCTTTGTGGCCATCGAGCGCATTGACGAGATTTTGCAGGAGCCGGTAGAGCCTGAGGAGCCGAACGCCGTCAGGCCCGCGCTGTCGGGCGATATCGTGTTCGACCATGTTTCCTTCGGCTATGACGGCAAAAGGGACGTGCTCAACGATATGAGCTTTACCATCCCTGCCGGGAAAACGGTGGCGATCCTGGGCGCGACGGGCAGCGGCAAGAGCAGCATCGTCCATCTTTTGCAGCGCCTGTTTGCCCCGCAGAGCGGCAAAATCACCATTGGCGGCGTGGATATCCAGCAGATCGACCGCAGCTATCTGCGCTCGCGCGTAGGGCTGGTGCTCCAGGAACCCTTCCTCTATTCCAAAACGCTGCGCGATAACGTGGGCGTTGCCGTGCGCAGGCCCTCGCAGGAGGCGATTGAGCGCGCCGCCCAGGACGCGGCCGCATTGTCCTTCATTATGGAAAGCGAGAACGGCTGGGATACCGTGGTGGGCGAGCGCGGCGTAACGCTGTCCGGCGGCCAGAAGCAGCGCGTGGCCATTGCCCGCACGCTGATGAAGGAGAATGATATCCTGATTTTTGACGACTCGCTTTCCGCCGTGGATACCGAGACCGACGCGGCCATCCGCAAGGCGCTTAAGGAGCGCAGCCGCGATACCACCACCATCATCATCAGCCACCGTGTGGTCACGCTGTCGCAGGCTGATATGATCCTGGTAGTGGAGGACGGGCGCGTGACCCAGCAGGGCACGCACCAGCAGCTGATCCAGGAGGAGGGGCTGTATTCCCGTATTTTCAACATCCAGACCGCGCTGGAGGAGGAGTTTTCCCGTCACAGCGCCGGGGAGGTGAACTGATATGCAGCAAACGCAGGAAAAGGATTATACGCGAAAATTCGACCTGTCGCTGTGGCGCAAGATCCTGGGGCACGCAAAGCAGTACTATCCCCATCTGATTGCGCTCACGGTCGCCATGTGCGTCAGCGCGCTGATCGACGTGGCGTTTCCGCTTTTGACAAGCTATGCCATCGACTATCTGATTACCGATACGCCAGCGCCCGCCAGCGGCCTGATGGCCGGCATGGTGGAGCGCGCCGCGGTGCTGTTTCATGGCAACCTGATGGCAGGCTTTATCCTCACCTATGCCATGCTTCTGGCGGTGCAGGTGGCCACGATCTATCTGTTTTTGTACCTGGGCGGCGTGATTGAGGTGGGGGTGTGCTATAACATCCGCCAGGAGGCCTTCCATAAATTGCAGGAGCTGCCCTTTGGCTATTATGACCGCATGCCTGTGGGGTATCTGATGAGCCGCATGACCAGCGATATCCAGCGTCTGGCCGAGACCATCGGCTGGAGCCTGCTTGACCTGTGCTGGGGCGTGGTGATGCTGGTGATGTGCTCGATCACCATGATTTCGATCAACTGGAAGCTGGGGCTGATGGTCATGCTGGTGCTGCCCCCGCTGGCGGTGATCTCCTTCTGGTTCCAGCGGCGCATCCTTAAGGCCTGGCGCAGCGTGCGCAAGACCAACAGCCGCATCACCGGCGCGTTCAACGAGGGCATCATGGGAGCAAAGACGACCAAAACGCTGGTGCGCGAGGAAATGAACATGGAGGAGTTCACCGTTTTGACGGGCGAAATGCGCCGCTCCTCCGTGCGCGCCGCCTCGCTCAACGCCCTGTACCTGCCCATTGTGGTATCGCTGGGTTCGCTGGCCACGGCATACGCGCTGTGGCGCGGCGGCAATCTGGTGATGGCGGGCGCGATGTCGCTGGGCGTGATCCAGGTGTTTGTCAACTATACCGTGCAGTTCTTTGAGCCGGTGCGCAACATTGCCGGGGTGTTCAGCGAAATGCAGTCCGCCCAGGCGGCGGCCGAGCGCGTGATGACCTTGCTTGATACGCAGCCCGATATTGTGGACAGCCCCGAGGTGGAAAAGGTATATGGCGACAACTTCCATCCCAAGCGGGAAAACTGGCCCGCGCTGCATGGCGATATCGACTTTGAGCATGTCGATTTCAAGTATCAGGAGGGCGAAAAGGTCCTGACGGATTTTAACCTGCATGTCAAGGCAGGCGAAACCATTGCGCTGGTCGGTCCTACGGGCGCGGGAAAATCCACCGTGGTCAACCTGCTGTGCCGGTTTTATGAGCCGACGGGCGGCGTGATCAAAATCGATGGCGAGGATTACAAGCGGCGCAGCCAGCTGTGGCTGCAATCCAACCTGGGCTATGTGCTCCAGGAGCCGAGACTGTTTTCCGGCACCATCCGTGACAACATCCGTTATTCCAAGCTGGACGCCAGCGACGAGGAGATTCGCCGCGCCGCGCGTCTGGTCAATGCCGAGCCGTTTATTCTCAAGCTGGAAAAGGGCTATGATACCGACGTGGGCGAGGGCGGCAGCCGCCTGTCCACGGGTGAAAAGCAGCTGATTTCCTTTGCCCGCGCGATCCTCAGCGATCCGCGCATCTTTATCCTTGATGAAGCAACCTCCTCCGTCGATACCGAAACGGAGGTCATGATCCAGAACGCTATTTCCCAGGTGCTGACAGGGCGCACATCCTTTATCATTGCGCACCGCCTGTCCACCGTGCGTTCGGCGGACCGGATCCTGGTGATCGAGGACGGCAAAATCAAGGAAATGGGTACGCATACCGAGCTTCTGCGCCTCAAGGGCAGCTATTATAAGCTGTATATGAGCCAGTTTGAGGAGGAACGCGCCCAGGAGCTGCTTGCGGCCAAGGCGTAAACGATTGACAGCGGATAACAAAAAATGCTATAATCATGCGGTGTGGATTCGTTCACACCGCATCGATTTTATAAGGAAGGAACTGAACCTGATATGAATAAAAAGCCCGTTGTGCTGGTGGTAATGGACGGCGTTGGCAAAACGGAAAAGGACCTGGGCAACATGGTCATGCACGCGCATACCCCCACGCTGGACGAGATGATGCGCGTTTGCCCCAACAACACGATCCAGGCGCATGGCACGGCCGTGGGTCTGCCCTCCGACGACGATATGGGCAACAGCGAGGTGGGACATAACGCCCTGGGCTGCGGCCAGATCTACGCGCAGGGCGCCAAGCTGGTCAACGAATCGATCGAGAGCGGCAAGCTGTTTGAGTCCGCCACCTGGCGGGAGCTGACCGCCAACTGCGTCCAGAAGGGCAGCGTGATGCACTTCATTGGCCTTCTGTCCGACGGCAATGTGCATTCCAACATTTCTCATCTTAAAGCGCTGATCGAAAACGCCAAGAAGACGGGCGTGAAAAACGTGCGCGTGCATGCGCTGCTCGATGGCCGCGACGTGCCCGCCACCTCCGCGCTGCAATATGTGGATGATATCGAGGCCTTCATGGCCGCGCTCAACGACGGCGATTTCCATGCCTGCATTGCTTCGGGCGGCGGCCGCATGAAGGTGACCATGGATCGCTACCAGGCCAACTGGGCCATGGTGGAGCTGGGCTGGAAAACGCATGTGCGCGGCGAGGGCCGTCAGTTTGCCTCCGCCCGCGAGGCGGTGGAGACCTACCGCAGCGAGACCGGCGCGATCGACCAGGATCTGCCCGCCTTCGTGATTGCCAAGGACGGCAAGCCCGTGGGCACGATCAACGACGGCGACAGCGTGGTGCTGTTCAATTTCCGCGGCGACCGCGCGCTGGAACTGTCCATGGCTTTTGACAATGCGGAGTTCGACGCCTTTGACCGCGGCGCGCGTCCTGACGTTTTGTACGCCGGCATGCTGCAATATGACGGCGACCTCAAGCTCCCCGCCCGCTTCCTGGTGTCGCCCCCTTCCATCCACAACACCCTCAGCGAGGTGCTGGTCAACGCCGGGGTGCCGCAGTACGCCGTATCCGAAACGCAGAAGTATGGCCATGTGACTTATTTCTGGAACGGCAACCGCTCGGAGAAATTTGACGAAGCGCTGGAAACCTTCGAGGAGGTTCCCTCCGATGTGCGCTCCTTTGACGAAGCACCCTGGATGAAGGCGGCCGAGGTGACCGACAAGGTGATCGCCGCCATCGAAAGCGGCAAGTATGGCTTTATTCGCTGCAACTACCCCAACGGCGACATGGTGGGCCATACCGGCAATATGGACGCGACCCGCATCGCTGTGGAAAGCGTTGATCTGGAGCTGCGCCGCGTGTGGAACGCCTGCAAGGCGCATGGCTGCATCCTGTTGGTGACGGCTGACCATGGCAACGCCGATGAGATGCTGCAAAAAAGCAAGAAGGGCGAGCTTCAGCCCAAGACCGCGCATTCGCTCAATCCCGTACCCTTCATCGTTTGCGACGACGCGCCGCACGCGCTCAAGGACGGCAGCTTCGGCCTGGCCAACGTTGCGCCCACCGTGCTGCAGCTGATGGGTCTGGAAGCGCCCGCCTGCTGGCTGGAAGGCATGCTCAAGTAAAGAAAATATCGGTTGCTCCCGCGAATCGAACGCGCGGGGGCAATTTTTTGTATAATGAAAACCCCCGCTCGAAGCGGGGGTCAGGGCATCAAAAAAGTCTTTTTGATGCCCTGCGATGAAATTTCGCTAAAGC
>JAHZHX010000016.1:0-396 GCA_019420065.1 Clostridiales bacterium
AGATGTGCATATCCGCCGTTTGCGTGAAAAGATTGAGCGCAATACGTCGCAGCCGGAATTCATCTTCACCAAGTGGGGAGTGGGCTACTATTTTACTGATAAGGACTGACACACGGATATTTGGCATTCGCTGGCAGATCACGCTGGTATTCCTGCTTATTGTCGGTTTGTCTTTTTCGATCATGGCCAATTCGCTCACCAATATGGTGGGCGAATATCTCTTTGAGCAGCGCATTCACAGTGATACGGCAAGCGTGGAAACGCTGGCGGTGCGCATTGCGCCGCTGCTGGCGCGCTCGGATACCGATGCGCTGTACGAGCAGCTCTCCGGCGCGGGCGGCGAGCTGGGCGGGCGGCTGCTTGTACTGGATCGGGACGGCAAGGTCCAGGTGGATA
>JAHZHX010000016.1:406-36494 GCA_019420065.1 Clostridiales bacterium
TTGTGAGCGGCGATATGTCGGATTACGGCGTGCATGCGCTGGATGAAAGCGGCGAAATCAAAAAAAGCACAAACTTCTTTTTCAGCAATGCCGCGCAATCCACCTGGGTAGGGTACTGCACGGCCGGGATCATCAGCCAGTCGGATGTGATCGGCGTACTGCTGCTGGCCTCGCCTGTGCAGGCGATGATGCAGAATCTCTACGAGCTGCGGGATCAGATGCTGCTGATCTTTGTGATCGTGGCGGGGTTTGCAATCATCTTTTGCATGATTTTTTCGCAAATCATCACCAAACCGATTTCGGCGCTGACAAAAGGCATTCAAAGCATGGGCCGCGGCGATTTTTCCACCCGCGTGCAGGTGCGTGGTTCGGGAGAAATGCGGCGTTTGGCGCGCACCTTCAACAGCATGAGTGAAAAAATCGAGTCGCTTGACCAGGCGCGTAATCAGTTTGTTTCCAATGCCAGCCATGAGCTGAAAACGCCGCTGGCAACGATGAAGATCATGCTGGAATCGCTGATCTACCAGCCGGAAATGGAAAGCGGGCTGCGCACCGAATTCCTGAGCGATATCAACCGGGAAATTGACCGGCTTTCCTCCATTGTGACCGACCTTTTGACGTTGGTTCGCATGGATGTGAAGGACGTCAAGCTCTCCCGTGAAAACATGAGCTTGGCGGCGGTTGTCAAGGATACGGAGCATTTGCTTAGGCCCATGGCGGAGAAGCGGCGGCAGGAGCTGATATTGTCTTTGCAGGATGACTGCGATATGTATGCCGACCGGACAAAGCTGCAGCAGGTGGTCTATAATCTGATGGAAAACGCCTTCAAATATACGCAGGAGGGCGGTACGGTGCAGGTCACGCTGCAGCGCTCGGGGCGCGACGCGGTGCTGACGGTAAAGGATAATGGCCCAGGGATTGCCGCGGAGCATTTGCCGCATATTTTTGACCGTTTTTATCGTGTGGACAAGGCCCGCAGCCGCGAGGCAGGCGGCACCGGTTTGGGGCTTGCCATTGTGCATCAGCTGGTGATGCTCCATGGCGGTGAAATTCATGTGGAGAGCGAAGTGGGCAGCGGCACGCAGTTTACCGTGGAGCTGCCGCTGCATCAGGGATAATTTCAAGAGCGGAGCAGGTCGCCTGTTCCGCTTTTTTGTGCTGATATGGATAAAAAGAAATGAGTTTTATGCAAAAGGGATGATGCATTTTAACCGCGGATGCTTTATAATAGATATGGAGGAATGGATTATGAAATACCGAATTAAGGACGCGGCCAAGATGCTGGGCCTCAGCCCGCAGACGCTGCGGTTTTATGAGCGATATGGAATCTTTCCGGATGAACGGATTGGCGAGGGACAATATCGTCAGTATTCGGAACTGGGAATTGATATGCTGATGAGCCTGCGCAAATGCCGCAACTGCGGTTTTACCGTTGCACAGACGGCGCAGCTTTTGACGGAGGCAGACGGCGGAAAGCTTGCGGCTGTTTTTCAGGAGAGGGCAAAAAGCTTGCGTCAGCAGGCACAGCTTGAATTGCGCATTGCCGAAAGCCTGGCGGATATAGCGCATTTTGCCGGGCATATGGAGGAGCGTCTTGAAATCTATGATGTGCGGCAGCGGCCGGAAAGCTATGCGTTTATTACGAAATCAGCGGGAAATGACCGTCCTGATCCCCAGATAATGGAGGACATTGGCGTTTATGCCGGCTGGCTGCCGCTGGCGAAATGGATGATGCGCTGTCACGGGGACATGCAGACAGACATGGGCTTTTTGCTTCCGGCGGAAAACGCGTTGCTGTTTGACACCGCGCAGATGGAGAAGGCCGAGCATTTGCCCTCATGCCGGAGCATATATACGATCATGCAGTGGAAAAACGGCGCTACCGGGGTTCATGCGTGTATTCAGCGGGGAGAAGCGCATATTCGGTCCATGGGACGGGAAATTGCGGGAGCGCCTATCGTCACGGTGCTGTGGAACACGAATGCCGGCGGCGAGCGGAGCAGTTATGGCGAATTCTGGTTTCCGTTAGAAAAATAAATATTTGGGTGAAAAGACGCTTGACTCTCATATACCTTTAACTTGTATACTCAATATCGATATTGGGCATATGGCCCGATATAAAAAAGGAGGAGTGAAAGATGAACATGAAGAGGCTGGTGAGCCTGCTGCTGGCGCTTGTGCTGGCGCTGGGTCTGTGCGCTGCTGCTTCGGCGGATACGTACAGCGCGACGGCCAAAGGCTTTGGCGGCGATGTAACGGTTACGCTGACCATTGAGGACGGCAAGCTTGTCAAGGTGGAGGCCGTAGGCGAAAAGGAAACCAACGGCATTGGCTCCATGGCGATTGAGCAGCTGCCCGAAGCCATGGTTGCGCGCAACAGCATTGAAGTGGACGCTGTTGCCAGCGCTACCGTGACCAGCAAAGCCGTGCTGGCCGCTGCTGCTGACGCGCTGGCGCAGGCTGGCGTGACCCTGGAGGCGGTGGAGGCTGCCCCCGTTGAGCAGGAAGCGAACAAGCCTGCTTTTGAAAATCCCGATGTGATCGTGCTGGGCGCGGGCTTTTCTGGCATGAACGCGGCGCTGGAAGCGGCTGTGAACGGCGCCAAGGTGTATCTGATCGACAAGAACAACGCTATGGGCGGTTCGATCCGCTTTGCGGGCGGCACGACCTCGGCTGCGGGCGCGAAGATGCAGATCGAAGCCGGCGTTGAGGATTCGCCGGAAAACTTCCAGGCGGATATTCTGCGCATGGGCGGCGGCACCAATATTCCTGAGCTGACCAAGAAGCACACGGAATGCGCCGCGGCGGCGATCGACTGGCTGGACAGCCTGGGCGCTGACTTTGGCGACCGCCAGCCCAAAATGTCTTCTTCCTATGACGCCTTCAACGTTCCCCGCGAATATCGCGTAACGGGCGGCGGCACGGCCATGGTTGCGCTGGTCAAGCCCTTGATCGAGGAGCAGGTTGCCGCGGGCAATATTGCTCTGATGCTGGAGACCGAAGTGGCCGATATTATCGTGGAAGACGGCGCTGTGCGCGGCGTTGTGCTGACCGACGGCACCGAATACCGCGCGCCCGCGACCGTGCTGGCGACGGGCGGTTACGGCCATAACGAAGAGCTGCTGCATCGTTACAACTATAAGAACGTACTGACGATGTCTCCTTCCTTCGTTACGGGCGATGGCTACATCTTTGCCGAAAAGGCTGGTGCGACCTTTAACAACATGGACTATCTGCCCGCGTATCCCGGCGGCGTGCCTGTTGGCGGCTTTGACGTGTCCTGCACGGCCAATGTCAAATATCCCGGCGTGATCTGGGTGGACAATACCGGCAGCCGCATCGTGAAGGAACTGGACAGCCTGGACAGCGAGCGCAAGGCAGCTTACGCGAACGCACCGGAAAATCTGGTTTATATGATTCTTACCCAGTCCATGAAGGATACGCAGGATCCGATCCTGAGCGTGGGCGGCGGCTTCTCCGGCAAGAAGGATGAAGGCTGGACCTACTTTGACCAGCTGCTGGCTGACGGCAACTGTGTGTACATGGGCGAAACGCTGGAAGAGCTGGCCGAAAAGGCCGGTATCGACGCTGCCGGTTTGGCTGCGACGGTGGAAGCGTACAACGGCTATGTGGATGCGGGCGAGGACAAGGACTTTGGCCGCGCGGCTGATACCATGGTAAAGCTTGAAGGCCCCTTCTATGCGCTCAAGACCTGCCCCTATGTGATGCTCACCAAGGGCGGCCCGGTGATGAATCCCGATGCGCAGACGCTGGACGCCGCGGGCAATCCCATTCCCGGCCTGTATCAGTGCGGCGAGCTGACCGGCGGCGCGAACGTTGGCGGCAGCGCCAACATCGGCGGCCTGGCGAACACCAGCTGCGTTGTGTGGGGCAAGATTGCCGGCGCGAACGCTGCGGCGTATGCGCTGAACAAGTAATCACCATATATTTGCAACACCCAAAAAGGGCCGGCGGGAAACCGCTGGCCCTTGCTGCGTTTCAAATCAGTGGCAGTTTTGGCACGAAGTATAACCCAGGTATTCCGCTTCCTGCACGGAAACGCAATACGGATATTTCAGCCCACTGCATATTTCGCTTTTATGATAGCGATGCCCACCCTCGGTAGAGATCCACACGGTTCGCGCCGTATCCGGGGTCACGCTGGCTGCGCCCATTCCGGCTTCATAGCCGCGGGCGACGCCCAACTGATAGATAAGCGTTTCCCGTTCGTCCAGCGTCAGCGCAATGTCGGCGGCCGTATAGCGCTGCGCGGCTTCGACGGCCTTTTCGGAATAGCCGGTCAGCAGAGCGTATAGGTGCGACAGGTCGTCGCTTGCCAGCGCCGTTGCGGCGCACAGCAGCATACCCAGCAGCAAAATGGTCAGCGTAGAACGTTTCATGGCAGCTCATCTCCTGTATTTTTTAGTGGTGACGCATTTTTTCCTTGCGCCGGCGACGCAGCGTTTGCGGCTTGTCAGCCGCTTTTTGCCCCTTGAGGGCAAAGAGCTGGTCGCGCAGCTTGGCGGCCTTTTCAAAATCCAGACTGCCCGCCGCGGCAAGCATCTGATCCTCAAGCTGCTGCATCAGCGCGGCGCGATCCTCGCTGTCGAGCCCGGCACGGTCTGCATCCTCCTCGGCCTTGTCCGTGATTTCCAGCAGCGCGCGAACCGCGTTTTTGACAGAGGCAGGGGTAATGCCATGCTCCTGGTTATAGGCTTCCTGAATGGCGCGGCGACGGTTGGTTTCGCTGATGGCGCGCGTCATGCTGTCGGTCAGCATATCGGCATACATGATAACGCGCCCATCCGCATTGCGCGCGGCACGGCCAATGGTCTGTACAAGGCTGGTTTCGGAACGCAGAAAACCTTCCTTGTCGGCGTCCAGAATGGCCACCAGCGATACTTCGGGAATGTCCAGCCCCTCGCGCAAAAGGTTGATGCCAACCAGCACGTCATACTGGCCCAAACGCAGGTCGCGAATCAGCTCCATGCGCTCCATGGTTTGCACATCAGAATGCAGATAGCGCACGCGCACGCCGCTTTCGCGCAGAAATTCGGTCAGGCTTTCAGCCATTTTCTTGGTCAGTGTCGTGACCAGCACGCGCTCGTTTTTCTGCGTTGTGGCGGTGATTTCACCCAGCAGGTCATCCACCTGTCCGGTAGCGGGACGCACAATGATCCTGGGATCCAGCAGACCGGTGGGGCGGATCAGCTGCTCCACCGTTTGCTCGGAGTGTTCAGCCTCATAAGGTCCCGGCGTGGCCGATACGAACACCTTTTGGCCGATACGCTCTTCAAATTCGTCAAAGCGCAGCGGGCGGTTGTCAAAGGCGGAAGGCAGGCGGAAACCGTATTCAACCAGCGCGGTTTTGCGCGCGCGGTCGCCGGCATACATGGCGCGGATCTGCGGGATGGTCTGGTGGCTTTCGTCGATGAAAACGATAAAATCCTTGGGAAAATAGTCCAGCAGCGAAAAAGGCGGATCGCCTGGCGCCCGGCCGTCAAAATAGCGGCTGTAATTCTCAATACCGGTGCAAAAGCCGATTTCGCGCAGCATTTCAATATCATAGCGGGTGCGCTGGGAAATGCGCTCGGCTTCAAGCAGTTTGCCCTCTGCCTGAAATTTTTCAATGCTGGATTTGAGGTCGGCCTCGATGTGTGCGATGTTTTGCTCCCGGTCCACAGCGCTGGTGGCGTAGTGCGTGGCGGGATAGATCGGTATATGCTGGAGCGTGTGGACAACCTTGCCGGTAACGGGATTGATTTCGCTCAGCCGGTCGATCTCATCGCCAAAAAATTCAATGCGGTAGCCGTTGTCCTGCATGCTGGCGGGCATTACGTCCACCACGTCGCCGCGCACGCGAAAGGTACCGCGGGAAAAGGAAATATCGTTGCGGCTGAATTGAATATCGATTAGCTGGCGCAGCAGCGCGTCGCGGGACAAACGCATGCCTGGGCGCAGCGAAATCATTTGCGCGGTATATTCGCTGGGATCGCCCATGGAATAGATGCAGCTGACTGAGGCGACAATAATCACGTCGCGGCGTTCCTGAAGCGCGGCGGTGGCGCTGTGCCGCAGGCGGTCGATTTCATCATTGACCGAAGAGTCTTTTTCAATATAGGTATCGCTGGAGGCAATGTAGGCTTCCGGCTGGTAATAATCATAATAGGAAACAAAGTATTCTACCGCGCTGTCGGGGAAAAACGCTTTGAATTCAGAGCATAGCTGCGCCGCCAGCGTTTTGTTGTGGGCAATGACCAGCGTGGGGCGCTGAACGCGTTCGATGACCGAGGCCATGGTGAAGGTCTTGCCCGAACCGGTAACGCCAAGCAGCGTTTGTGCCTGAAGTCCCTTAGCAAAGCCGTCTGCCAGGGCGGCAATGGCCTGCGGTTGATCGCCGCTGGCAGTGTAGGGTGCTTTCAAAACAAATTTTCCCATGATGACTCCTTGCGATGAGAATATATATTCGCATTGATTGTATCACAGCAGGCATGATTTGGCAAGCGCAAAGATATGCCATGAGCCGGGCTGAAAAATGCGAAGAAACAGCGTAATACCTGCCTTAATTCGGTTGGCAGCGCGGCTTTCAAGCCTTTTCAGGCTGCATGCGAAATGAATCCCGGCGCACAATGAGGCTGTCGGCAAACGCCGGCAAAGCTTGTGGAGGTGCGATAAAATGCCGGTGTATACCATTCGCTATTCGCCTGCGCTGCATGGCGAAGCGCAAATCAATACCGCAAAAAACGCGGTGCTGCCCATCCTGGCGGCGGCGCTGCTGTGCTCAACGCCTGTAACGATCCATCAGGTGCCTGATCTCACGGATGTGGAAAGCATGCTGCTGACGCTGGCGGCGTGCGGAGCGGAGATCATGCGTCAGGAGCGCAGCGTGACAGTGCGCGCAAATGCACTGCATATGCCAAACGATGCGCAGCCTTTTCAGCGTTTGCGCGCGTCCATTCTGGTTTTGGGGCCGCTCAGCGCCCGTTTGGGCGAGGCGGAAGCGCCGCTTCCGGGCGGCTGCGCCATCGGGCAGCGTCCTATTGACATGCACCTGCGCGGTCTGAAGGCAATGGGCGCGGAAATTGCGCAGGAGAACAACCGGGCGCGTGTGAGCGGAAAGCTGCGCGGAGCCAATATTTACCTGGATTTTCCCAGCGTTGGCGCCACGGAAAACCTTTTGATGGCGGCGGCGATTTCGCCTGGTGTTACACGCATTGAAAATGCGGCCAAAGAGCCGGAAATTGTGGATTTGGCGGATTTTCTGTGCGCGTGCGGAGCCCGCATTATGGGGGCCGGCACGGGCACGATCGTGATCGATGGTGTGGAGCGCCTTCACGGCACGGAATACACGCCCATTCCCGACCGCATTGAGGCCGGAACGCTGGCCTGTGCGGCTGCCATTACGGAAGGCAGTGTGCTGCTTACCGGCGCGAGGAGCGACCACCTGCGCGCGCTTTTGTTCAAGCTGCGCGAGGCAGGCATGCTGGTGCAGGAGGATGCGCGCGGGCTGTGCCTGCGCGGACGGGCGCGGCATGCGTTCGACGTGCGCACGCTTTCTTATCCCGGTTTTCCAACGGATCTGCAGGCGCCGATGATGACGGTGGCCTGCAAGGCGCGCGGGCAAAGCATCTTTCTGGAAACGATTTTTGAAAACCGTTATATGCATGCCGTTTCCCTGTGCCGAATGGGAGCGGATATACGCACCGAGGGGCGCATGGCTGTGGTTCAGGGCGGCCGGGAGCTTGAGGGAACGGTGGTGGAATCGACCGATCTAAGGGCGGGCGCGGCGCTGATGCTGGCGGGATTGATCGCGCATGGCGAAACACATTTGGTTGATAAAGCAGGACATATTGAGCGCGGTTACGAGCATCTGGAGGAAAAGCTGCGCATGCTGGGCGGGCAGATTGAATGTAACAGTTAAACTCTTGGCGGGCGGGACGCGTTGACAAAGCGTGTGCCCGCTTTTATAATAGAATGGATCAAACGGCAAAGGAGCGAAATGGTGAAGGCACTTCGGATTACGATCATTGTGATTTTGACAGCGGCAGCGCTGGCGGCGATTCTCAGCCCGGCATTGCTGGCCGGTTTTCTGCCGCAGAATGTGATCGAGCTGATGCGGATGGATGAATTCCCTTTGCTGGGAACCTGCACCAAGATCGGGTCGCGCTTAATCAGCACGATTGGCGGCGGCGGGCAGTTGAGTCTGGACATTGTTACGGGGGCAATCGGCGACAGTTTCTGGGATGAAGCGCTGTCGCTGCTGATGGTATCGGTGCTGACGATCCCCGTATCGTTTTTGCTGGGCTTTGCGCTGTACAAGCCGCTGTACAGGGGTGTGATCGCGCGTGGGCTGCTGTATGCATCGCTTAATCTGTGCTCGGTATTGATTGCCTGGATCATTTACCGTCAGGTGTATTTCCGCCTGCTGATCGAAGGGGTGATTCAGGAAAACATCACCGACGAAACGCTGCGGAACGCGGTGAATTATTTGACGCAGTTTTTGTCCGTTGCGGCGATTGGCGCGATCGGCGTCAAAATTGCGGTGGCATTTCTGGCGGCCAAGATCATGGTACACAAAATCATTTTGCCCATTGCCGGCACTGTCATTCGCACGGCGCTGTTTGCGTTTTTGACGGCTCTGATGATGCTGCTGCAGGCAGATCCTGCGCAGTGGCGCGTTATTTTGCCAACGATGCTGGCAACATTGCTTGCGTGCGGCCTAAGCGACGGGCTGTTTGGATGCTAAGGGGGAAAGGGAATGCTGCGGAGAATCATTGTTATCAACGAGGAAAAATGCAGTGGCTGCGGTTTGTGCGCTAAAGCATGCCATGAAGGGGCGATTGGAATGAGCGGCGGCAAGGCCAAGCTGCTGCGCGAGGATTATTGCGATGGATTGGGCGACTGTCTGCCGGCCTGCCCGCAAAATGCGATTACGTTTGAGATGCGCGAAGCGCCCGCGTATGACGCGGAAGCCGTTGAGGCGAGCAAACGTGCAAAAGGAATGCCTAAAAGTGCGTCTGCGATGGAGCGCAGCAGTTATTTGCACAATTTCCCGGTGCAGATCAAGCTGGCGCCGGTGAAAGCGCCGCATTATGACGGTGCGGACTTACTGATCGCGGCGGATTGCACGGCGTTTGCCGATGGGGATTTCCACCGTCATTTTATGAAAGAAAGAATCACGCTTATTGGCTGTCCCAAGCTGGACGGCGTTAACTATGCTGAAAAGCTGGCGCAGATTTTTATGGGCAACGACATCGGCAGCATAACGGTGGCCCGCATGACCGTGCCATGCTGCGGCGGTCTGGTCATGGCGGTACAGAAAGCGCTGGAACAGTGCGGCAAACCGATTCCGTGCCAAACCGTGATTATATCAACGGATGGCACAGTGATGAAATGAGTAAAAGCGCAGGGCGTTAACAGGCTCTGCGCTTTTTGCTGCTGCGCGGAAATGCTGGCAGGCGCTGGATGACGCCGATCAGCTGTCCGGAAAGAATGACTGTCAGCACGGAGTAGGCGATTCGGCGCAGCGGGATATAGCTTAGCGAGAGCAATAGCACCACAATATCGCTGCATAGGTAGATCCATTCAATAGAAATGTGCGTTATATGAGACAGGCTCATGGCCAGCGCGTCGTCGCCGCCCGGCGCGCCGCCGGCGCGCACGCATACTCCTGCGCCAATGCCGACGAATAAAGCGCCCAGCAGCGCGGCCAGAAGCGGCTGCTCAGCCAGCCCGGGCCATAATGGCGGGAAGAACTCGTACAGCTTGTAGGATAGAGAGAAGCCGGCTGCGGCGAAACAGGAGTAAATCACAAAGGAGCGTCCCAACAAACGCCAGCCCAGCAGATAGCAGGCGGCATTGAGCAGCAGACCGGATACGGCAGGCGAAATGTGAAAAAGATTTTCCAGGAGCAGCGTCAGCCCCAGCACGCCGCCTTCGGTCACGCCGGAAAGCGAATGAATATGGTACAAGCCAAAGGCCAGAAAGGCACTGCTGAAAAAAGCCAGAACGCACGAGGCAGGTTTGATTTGGCGAAACATTTGACGAAACAAAGCATTCTCTCACAATCTGTATGATGATTAAGGCTGTACGCCATAGAAAACGCGCTTGATGAGCGGCGCGTCAGGATAATTCAGCCGGTCGACCCGTTCAAGTACGCGGTCTGCGTCATAATTCAGGCTGAGCGGTTGGAAATGGACGGCGCTTTCCGTCAGCGTAAGAAGCCCGGCGTGGGCGACTGAACCAGACTTGGCTGGGCAGCCTGCCGATCCGGCGTTGATAAAGCAGCGCGCCCCTGCGCGGCAGACGCGGCTGTGATGGTCGTGTCCGTAAAGAACAATGTCGCCTTCCGGGAAAAGCGCGGAGAGCGTACCGCTTTCCGGGTTAGGGAGGATGGGACGGTATTGCTGCCGTGTGTCCATGCAATAATGGGCGATGGTAATGCGGCGGTTTTCAAGCGTTATCGAGCGATAAAGAGGAAGCGAGGCCAGAAAAGCTTTGGACGTTTCCGAAAGCATGCTGTGCTGCCAGGCATGATGCGCCATTTCCGAGGAGGGCATGCCAGCGGGAAATCCCTCGGCCAGATAGCGTTCATGGTTGCCCTGGACCGCAAGCAGACCGGGCGTTTGCATCAAATAGTGTACGCTTTCCTCAGGATCAGGCCCGATACCGATGACGTCCCCGCAGCAGATAACGGCTGAACAGCCTTCCTGACGAAAATATGTGTCAACCGTCATCAGCGCGGCGAGATTGCTGTGGATATCTGCGATCACGCCGATTTTCATGCGCTCCGCTCCTTTCATGGCATGACCTATTATAGCATGGTTCCCAAGAAAAGGGCAAGCAAAAGCGGCCGGTGATCCGGCCGCTCATAGTGCTGATAAAGCCCGCAAACGCAAAAATTCCTTCGAAGAAAGAGGAAATCGAAGGAATTTTTGCTTGCTGCGTCAACTTCACTTGCAGATTGCGGTCACTTACGTCTATGTAAGCTCCCTGATCTGCAAGCTCGTTTCCTTGCCTTGCAGACTTTCTCAGCCTCTGCCGATCTGTTGACTTTGTCAACAGACTGAGCGGCCGATGATCCGGCCGCTGTACCGTTTAGAAGAAATAGCCCATGGGATAGGGGAGATAGCTTGGTTCCGCGAGCTGATCGACGGTGACAATACCGGCAGGCGCGCGCAAAACGCTGGGAATGCGGTTGACGATGGTGGCGCAGGTATGTTCGACGGTTGCTGGCTTGACGACATGATATTCAAGATTGGGTTCGCCGGTGATCTTCCAATCACACATATCGCCGTCCTCCGGCCCGTATACCTTACCGATGCATTGCGTTTCCAGCGTGATGCCCTGGAAGGTTTCGGTCGTTACCACGGCTGCCATGCCGGTGCAGCGGCCCTTGGGGATACTTTTGCCCAGTGTGGAAGAAAACACTTCTTTATCGCTGAAATATGGAACGCATTTTTGCGTTTGTGATTTGATGCTCAGCGCCAGCTTTTGCGCCAGCGCTTCGTTCGAATTCCAGACGTAGGCGGGTTCGAGCACGTCGGGGTGGGCCAACTGCGCTTCAAATTCTTGCGCGGTCAGCCCTACGCCGTGCGCTTTGGCCAGCGCAAGACCATAATCTTCAACGTTATAGCTGACAGCGCCTTCGATTTTGCGGATGCTATGACAGCCTGCCGCTGCTATGGCGACCATGTTCACCCAGAAAATGTCTTCCATGCCGCTGCCGGTAAAGGTGCAGCCGTTGGATTTGGCCAGCACGTCCAGTTTGTTGGTCAGGCAGGGATTGGTGGTCCAGCAATAGGTGGCTTCCTCGCAAGTGGTAATAACATTGATCCCGCGGGAAAGGCATTTTTCAAAATGCGCATAGCAATCGGAGACAAGGCTAAAAAGCGTCACAACCGCTATGTCGGCGTCGGTGCTGTCCAGCACCTGATCGGCGTTGTTGCTGATGCAAACGCCGGTTCTGCATCCAAGCCCGGCGTAGTCTCCGATATCCATGCCAGCAATTTCGGGATTGACGTCAATGGCTCCGACAATCTGCGCCCCCTTTTCGTACAGATAGCGAAGGATGTATTTGCTCATTTTGCCGCAGCCGTACTGGATTACCTTGATTTTTTCCATAAATACCGCCTCCTTAAATGCGTACAGATGCTGTGCATCCGCTCATTAGCATGCCCGCCAATGCATGGGATGATTCATGATGAATGTTGACATGTAAACATCTGTGTGATATACTGTCGCCTGGCTGATAAGGAGGCGGGTATGCTGGAAGAACGGTACGAGGAGTTTGCGGCGCTGATTGCGGGCGTTCATGGAAATATCCAAAAGATCAAGAGCAGCTATGCTTCATCGTTTGGACTCAAAACAGTGCATATTTTCTGGCTGTATCTGCTCAGGACGCATCCCGGGGGGATGACCGCGTCCGAGTTGGCAAAGGCGGGAAAAACCGATCGCAGTCTGGTATCGCGCGAAATTGGCGAATTGCAGGAAAAGGGGATCGTAGTTGCACAGCAGCGCGGCGAGCGCCGCCGTTATGGCTGGAAATTTGAACTTACGGAGCGCGGCGCGCAAATTGCCGGGCAGATTTCTCAGATTGCCCTTGCCGTGCAGAACCGTGTCAATGAATCGATCACAGAAGACGAGCTGATAAGCTTTTACCGGACGCTGAACCGGTTGGCAGAGCGTTTTGAAGAAATTGTCAAGGAGATATGACGATATGAGCGTGCGTATTATATGCGACTCCGCCTGCGATATGACGCAGCGTGAAGCGAGCGAGAAAAATGCGGTTGTTCTGCCCTTAATTGTTCGCTTCGGCGAAACGGAATATCTGGACGGGCAAACCATCACGCCGGATATGTTTTATGAAAAGCTGAAGGGCTGCAAGGTGCTGCCCCAGACCAGCCAAATTACGCCTGAGCGTTTTGAGCAGGCGTACCGGCAAACAGTACAAGATGGGGATGAGGCGGTGGTGCTGACCGTTTCCGGAAAGCTTTCGGGTACCTGGCAGAGCGCATGCATGACCGCGGAAGCCTATGGCGGTCGTATATGGGTCGTGGACAGCCAGAATGTCACCGTGGGCGAGCGGGTATTGCTGGAATATGCGCTGCGCTTGCGGGATGCGGGTATGCCGGCGGCCGCGATTGCCGAAAAGCTTGAAAAAGCGCGGGGAAAAATCTGCGTCGTTGCCCGGGTAGATACGCTGGAATACCTGATGCGCGGCGGCAGGCTGTCCAGAACGGCGGCAATCGCCGGGACGGTTCTGGGAATCAAGCCGATCATTGGCGTACAGGACGGTATGCTGGCCGTCCTGGGCAAAGCGCGCGGGATAAAGCAGGGGAATACGATTTTGCGGAAGCTGATCCAGCAGCACGGGATTGATTTTGACATGCCAGTAATGCTGGGATATTCCGGTACGGATGATACGGCCTTGCATGAATATGTTGAGGCCAGCCGCGATCTTTGGGCGGCGGAGCGTGACGCGCTGCCCGTTCAGCAGGTTGGCAGCGTGATTGGTACGCATGCGGGCCCGGGCGCGATTGCCGTTGCGTTCTTCGCGCTGCATAACGAAGCACTATAAAAAAGCCTGAACGCATGCAATTCGCGGTGCGTTCAGGTTTTTCATGAGAAATGGGAATTACAGCTTTCCGCCTTTTTTTCCGCCCAGCACAACGCCGCTGAGGATGTCGGAGGTGAAAGCATAATTGTTGCTGTTTTTTTCGTCATAGGCCTTTTGCGCGTAGGCCACCAGCCGGTCGATCAATTCTGCATAGGGAACGCCGCTTTCCTGCCACAGGTAGAAGGCCATGGATCCGGGAATGGTGTTGATTTCGGTGATATACAGCTCGTCGTCCCGAGTCAGCATGTAGTCGATGCGCACAACGCCTTTGCAGTCCAGCGCCCGGAAAATCTGTTTGCTCAGCGTTTCAATGCGGCGGATCATCTCTTCCCCAACCGGAGCGGGCATGATTCGCTTGAGCGAGGCCATTCCCTTGCTGCCGCCGCCGGCCAGATACTTGTCGGCAAAATCGAGCAGGTCGCCGCCTGAAGTCGTAGGCATTTCGGTTACTGAGGTATGAATGTCATTGTCAAAGCCCAGCACGGAGCAGTTCACTTCAATGGGATGATCCAGGCCTTTTTCGATCAGTACGCGGCGGTCATAGGTAAAGGCAAGGTCAAGCGCGTCGCGCAGCGCTTCCCGGTCGTTGGCACGGCTGACGCCAATGGAGGAGCCCAGGCACGATGGCTTGCAGAACACCGGATAGGGAAGCGCTTCTTCAATGTGGGCAATCACCGTGTCAGGATCGGCCTGCCACTCGCTGCGCAGGGCAAAAACGTCGGGCAGCACCGGAAAACGCATGCCGCGAAAGATCTGCTTCATCATGATTTTGTCCATACCTACGGCGGAACCGGCCACGCCTGTGGAGGCATAGGGGATGTTGGCCAGCTCCAGCATGCCCTGCAATGTGCCGTCCTCGCCGTGCAGACCATGCATCACGGGGATTACGCAGTCAAGCTTGGCGACGGTAACGGGCATTACGCCTTTGGCAAACAGCCCTTTTTCCTGTTCATAAGCGATCAGCGCGCCGGAACCTGCCGTCATATCCAGCGTGACGCGGGTAACGCCTTTGGCATATGCGTCAAAAGGGGTGAAAGCGTGAATATCCAGCAGTTTTTCGCCGGTATACCATCTGCCGTCTCGCGCGATGTAAATGGGCCAAACATCGTATTTATCGCGGTTGACAGCACGCGCCAGCTGAATGCCGCTGATGATGGAAACCTCATGCTCGCAGGAACGGCTGCCAAAGATAACGCCTAATTGAAGCTTTGCCATGGATGTGATTGCCTCCTCGTCACGTTTCGGAATAATGGTCGGGCAGGTCATTTTCATACAACACGAAATCGCCCGGTTTCATAAAGCCTTTCAGCCATGCGGTTGCATCTGAAAGGCTGGCGAAGGTATGGATATCGCTTGCAGGGTAACCGGCCGCGAGCAGGCCCTCCTGAATGGGCAGCGTATGCTTTTTGCCAATCAGGACGCATACATCGGCGCTGGAGGCCATCTCACGGCCAAAGGCACGGTTGTACTCAGCCTCCTTTTCGCCCAGCTCCACCATGCCAGGGGTCACGATGATGCGCCGGCCGGGGAATTTGGCCAGCACGTCCAGCGCCGCGCGCGCTCCGGCAGGATTGCTGTTGAAAGCGTCGTCAATCACTGTTACCCCGCCCGCGCTGCCCAGCAGCTGTAAACGGTGCTCAACGGGCTGCAATAGAGAAATGCCGCGCTGGATCTGCAAATTGCTTAACTTTAAATGCTTGGCGACGGCGCAGGAAAGCAGAATATTGCTGATATTGTGCGCGCCCAGCAGGCGGGTATGGCAATCGATGGCGCTGCCGTCCTGGAAACGCAGGGTAAAGGAACTGCCTTTATCGCTCAGCTGCACGTTTTCGGCCCATGCGCCGCCGCCTGCGCGGCCAACGATCACCTTGGGCGTTTGCAGCGTTTTTTCGTACAGCCCGGCGCAGATTCCGTGATCGTCGTTGAAAACGGCGAAGCCGTTCTCCGACAGGGCGCGGATCAGGTCATACTTGGTTTGGATAACGTTTTCCAGCGTTTTGAAGGTATCCAGGTGCTGGGGACCAACGGACGTCAGTACGCCGATCGTGGGATGAATGAAATCGGTCAGCTCCCTGATATCGCGGCGATGACGCGCGCCCATCTCGGCCAGAAAAACCTGATGCGCGGGTTCCAGGCGCTCGCGGATCACGCGCGTGAGGCCCATAGGGGTGTTGAAACTGGCGGGAGTGGACAATACATTGTATTTTTGCGACAAAATGGTATTGAGGATGGCCTTTACGCTGGTTTTGCCATAGCTGCCGGTAATGCCGATACGGATCAGGTCGGACTGCGCGTCCAGACGGCGCTGGGCATCGCGCATGTACATATGATTGATGCTCTTTTCCAGCGGCTGGGCGAGCAGCGCCGCAAGCGCGGTGACGGCAGGAAGCAGCAGCATGCACAGCGGCATGATCCAAAGCGAACGGAAAATGACCAGCAAAAGCAGCAGCAGCGCGGCATAAATGCCGTACAGGCGCTTGACGCGGGCAGTCATGACGAAGGGCTTTTTCTCGGCCTCGGTCTGCTGCATGGCGGATACGGCCAGAGCGCTGGCCAGGATCAGCGCGGTGACAATGCCGTATACGGCGACGCCGCGGAAAAGACGCGTTGCCGTGCTGCCGCATACCGCATGCGCGCCAAGACAAAGCAGCAGCCATATCAGGCCCAGCGCGGCATAGGGCAGCACCGCTTTTTTCCATTGCCGACGCAAGGTTTTGAAATAGCCGTAAAATTGATAGCTTTCCAGCTGAAAATAGTGCAGCAGCTTTCTTGCGCACAAAAGGCAGCCGCCCGCAGCCGCCAATGCGGGCAGGCAGACAAGCAAAAAGGAAATCAAGTGTTTCAAGCGCAGTACCTCATTTCAAAAACGCGCCGACGATGCGGACGAAGCGGGGCCACTCGCGCAGATAAGCAAAATGATCCTCGCCTTCAAACACGACAAGCCCGGCGTCGGGGATGTCCTTTTCCATTTTTTGCCCCATCCAGAGCGGCGTATCCTGATCGTTTTCACCCCACACCAGCAGCGTAGGCGCCTGAATGCGCGGCAGCAGAGGAGAAAGATCTTCGGAGACGACCTTGACGAAGGTTTTTTTCATTTCGTCATCCAGGGCGTTGTAATCGGCGGAGCCGTATTTTTTGCGCAGCGCAGCCAGCCCTTTTTCGCTGAAAGCATGTAGGAATTTGACGGAGGATAACGTCTGATAAAGCTTTTTGAGCCGCCGATAATGCGCGGAGCGCTTTTGCTGCGCGGCAGTCGGCGCTTTTTTCAGCCCCGCGCCGCCGGTGAGTACCAGCCGGTTGATCAGCTGCGGTTCGTTGGCGGCAAGAAAGAGGGCGACGCGGCCGCCAAAGGAGTGGGCAATGACGTCGCACGGCGCAATGGACAGCCGCTCGATCAGCTGCTTTACGCATGCGGAAAAATCGCTGACGCCCCAGGGCGACGGCGGCGGGGAGGATTGGCCATGCGCCGGAAAATCGATCACCGTAATATGGTAATCGGCCTGCATGGCCTCGGCAATGGGGGCAAAATGCTTGATTTCGCATCCCCAGCCGTGCAGCATCAGCACGTTGCGCGCGCCGCTGCCGTATTGCTCATAATGCAGTTTCACGCCGTTTATGTCAAGCAGCATAGGCGTCTCCTTTCCAAATCATTATAGCGTATCCGCAAATGCGGCGCGCTATGCCTGCGGCGGGATCAAAAGAATGTAGCGGCATTTTTGTTCTGCGTCCGCGCAGATATAGCGGTATTCGCGCGGCACGTCCACAATGGACTCCAGCTCGCAGCCGATTTTTTCACAGGTTTTGCGGGAAGGAATGTTTTCGGGATTGGCGGTGATACAGACGCTGCTCAGATGCAGCTCCTGCATCAGGGGCGTCAGCAGCCGGCAGGCGCGGGCGGCGTAGCCGTGCCCGCGATAGGCCTCCTCGATCCGATAACCGATATGCCCCAGATAATACAGCGCCGGACTTTCGCCCAGACGCAGACTGATATAACCAACGTGCCTGCCCGTTTTACGCCGGTAGATATTGAAGGTATAGCCGTCTTTGATTCCCAGCGCCGGGTCGTAAACGGATTCGGGGCTGAGCAGCAGCGTAAGCTCGTCATCCCGAAAGGATGGCCGAAAGGCTGAGAAAAAATTCCACAACAAAGCAAGAACTCCTTTACGCGCAGCGCCGCGCATACATTATTTTACCATATAATTCGGCCTGGCGCAACAAATTGACGGCGGTATGGGAATTTTTCGCCTCCGGCAAAACTTTGCCCTTATCCTGTGGCCTTCCTTGACAATAACGGAAAATTATAGGATAATATAAAAGAATGGAGGCTTATGCACATTGGAGCATTTGATCACGCATGTGACGGAAGGAAGCTATGCGTTCCGCCACGGCCTGCGGGCAGGAGACACGTTGCTGTCCATCAACGGGGAAGAAATCATCGATCAGATCGATTATCAGTCGCTTTCCGTCAAACGACATATGATACTGCATGTGCGCAAAGAAGACGGCCGGGACTGGCACGTGGAATTGATTAAGCCTGCCGGCGCGCCCTTGGGACTGTCGTTTGGTTCCAGCATGGAATGCACGCCGCGCGTTTGTAAAAACAAATGCGTTTTCTGCTTTATCGATCAGATGCCGCCCGCCTGCCGCAAGTCTCTTTACGTTAAGGATGACGACTGGCGCATGTCGCTGATGATGGGCAACTTTATCACCCTGACCAATGTGGACGATCAGGAATTTGACCGCATTCTGCGCCGCCGCGCCAGCCCGCTGTACATCTCGGTGCATGCGGCGGATCCAGAGCTGCGCGTCAAGCTGATGCGCAATCCGAATGCCGCCAAGCTCTTGCCCCGTTTGCAGGCGCTGCGCGACCACGGGATGAAATTTCACTGCCAGATCGTGCTGTGTCCCGGACTTAACGACGGCAAGGCGCTGGAGCATACGCTCAGCGTGCTCTCCAGCTTGTATCCCGCCGCGCAAAGCGCCGCGCTTGTCCCTGTCGGGCTGACCAAATACCGCGATGGACTATTTCCGCTGCGCCCGTATCGGCGCGATGAGGCGCAGGAAGTGCTGCGCATCTGCGATAAATGGCAGGAAAAATGCCTGAAGCAGTTCGGCACGCGTTTTGTGTTCCCATCGGACGAAATGCTCTGTATTGCCGGGCGCGAACTGCCGGAGGCTGATTTTTACGAGGATTTTCCCCAGATCGAAAACGGTGTTGGCCTGATGCGCCAGCTGCTGACTGCTTTTATTCAGGAAAGCCGCGCCAATCCATCCCCGGCGCGGCCGCGCAACGTACTGATCCCCTGCGGCACAAGTATTGC
Source organism: Clostridiales bacterium (assembly GCA_019420065.1). Lineage (GTDB taxonomy): Bacteria > Bacillota > Clostridia > Christensenellales > Aristaeellaceae > SFMI01. Next base: position 19,346 of record JAHZHX010000016.1, read on the forward strand.
CCCCTATATGCAGCGCTGGATTGACGCATATGGCCCAAAGGGCGTTCATGTGCGCGTACAGGCCATCAAAAATCACTTTTTTGGGGAAACTGTAACCGTGACAGGCCTGCTGACTGGGCGGGACATCCTGGAACAGATCAAGGACGCCACCGCCGATGAGGTGATGCTGTGCAGCGTAACGCTGCGCGAGGCAGGCGACCTGTTCCTGGACGACCTTTCGCTCGAAGAATTCCGTGCTGCGCTGCCGGTGCCGCTTCGTCTGAGCGCCAACAGCGGCGCGGCGCTGTATCAATCGCTGCTTGGATAAAAAGGAGTTTTCATGAACGCTAAACCGCTTGTGGCCATCGTTGGCCGTCCTAACGTGGGCAAATCCACATTTTTTAATAAAATCGCCGGGCACCGCGTTTCCATTGTGGAGGATACCCCCGGCGTTACGCGCGACCGCATTTATACCGATGTGGAATGGACCGGGCGCGAATTTACCCTGATCGATACCGGCGGCATCGATCCGCGCAGCGATGACGCGCTGCTTTCCCAGATGCGGCGACAGGCGGAAATCGCCATTGAAACGGCCGACGTTATCTGCTTTTTCTGCGACGCGCGCCAGGGCATGACGCCCGACGACGAAGAGGTGGCGGCACTGCTGCGCCGCACGCGCAAGCCTGTGCTGCTGGTGGTCAATAAGCTCGATTACGCCGGTCTTAACGATGTGCTTTATGAATACTATGCGCTGGGCCTAGGAGAGCCGATCGGCATTTCCGCTGCCAACATGTTGGGATTGGGCGATTTGCTGGAAGAGATCGTCAATCACCTTCCGCCCCGTGCGGAATCCGAGACCGAGGACGAAAGCGACAGCCTGCACGAGATTCAGCTGGCCCTGGTCGGCCGCCCCAACGTGGGCAAGAGCAGCCTGACCAACCGTTTGCTGGGGCAGGAGCGCGTGATGGTCAGCGACATCCCAGGCACTACGCGCGACGCGATCGACACCCGCTTTGAAAGCCTCAGCGGAAGCCGCTATAATATCATTGACACCGCGGGAATCCGCCGCAAGCGCGCCGTGGAGGATGCCACGCTCGAACGTTACAGCGTGCTGCGGGCCATTGCCGCCATCCGCCGCTGCGACGTGGCGCTGCTTGTCATTGACGCAGTGGATGGCGTTACCGAGCAGGATACGAAAATTGCCGGCATCATTGCCGATGAGGGCAAAGCCGTCATTGTCGCGGTCAACAAATGGGATATTCCCGAAAAGGATACCGGCACGTTGGAAAAATACCGTAAAAAGGTCCTCGAGGACCTCAAGTTCATGGATTACGCGCCGGTGCTGTTCATTTCCGCTCTGACAGGTCAGCGCGTACAGACCGTGCTTGAAGCGGTCGATCAGGCTTATGCGCAAACCAGCAAGCGCGTGCCTACCGGCCTGCTCAACGACGTGCTTGGCGATGCGCAGATCGCGCTGCAGCCGCCCATGAGCGGCGGCCGCCGCCTTAAAATCTATTACGCCACGCAGATTGCCGTTTGTCCTCCCGCGTTTGCCTTGTTTGTTAACGACGAAGCCCTGATGCATTTTGCCTATCAGCGATATCTTGAAAACCAGCTGCGCAAGGCCTTTGGCTTCTCCGGCACCCCTATTCGCTTTGCGCTGCGGGAAAAAACGAAGGAGACGCCTTAATGGATCAGCTTTTGCTCCTGCTGCTCTGCGCCGCAGTCGGCTATCTGCTGGGCAGCATTTCCACGGGAGTCATCTATTCGCACTATCTGGGGCGCGATATCCGCACCCAGGGAAGCAAAAATGCCGGCGCAACCAACATGACCCGGGTTCATGGCCTCAAGGAAGGGGCCATTACCTTCAGCGGAGATTGCCTGAAGGGCATATTGTCCGTGCTGATCGGTCATGCTCTTGCGGGTCAAAATGGCGCTTTGCTGGCCGGACTGTTTGCGGTAATCGGCCACAACTGGCCGCTGTATTTCGGCTTTCGCGGCGGCAAGGGTGTGGCGACCTGCATGGGCGTGCTGACATTTACTTTTCCTCCGATTGGCATTTCCGCCATTTTGCTCCAGCTTATAATGCTGAAAATCTGCCGTTATGTGTCGCTCAGCAGTATCATAATGTTTATTTTTGAGGCTGCGGGGATTACCATTTTTTATGGCGTTTGGCCTGCCGGCGCATGGGCCATTCTGTTGGCAGCGATGGGAATTTGGCGGCACCGCAGCAACATTCAGCGCTTAAAAGCCGGCACTGAGCCTAAAATCGGGCAAAAAGCTTGATTCGTTTCTTTGCAGCTTCGCTGTTTCATACTGCGGAGCTTTTTTGTATCTTGACAAACAAGCCGCCGCGTACTATACTGTGCGCATATTGAAGAAAGGATGCCCTCATCGTATGCATACGCCCACTTGATTTTTTCAGATCTGATTCTAAAAAATGAAAAAATGGGTGTTTTTGCATGCAAAAAAAGAATATTCCCCTGCTGTGTATCATTACATTCTTGCAGGGTATGGTATTTTACAGCGCCATTGCCACGCTGTACCGCCAGGCCGCAGGATTGACGGTTTTTCAAATCACCATGCTGGAAGGCATAAGCATTGCTTGTTCCCTGGTTATGGAAATCCCCTGGGGATATGCCGCTGATCGTATCGGTTACCGTCGGACAATGATTATTTGCAACATGCTTTTTCTGCTGTCCAAGGTGATTTTCTGGCAGGCAAACGGCTTTGCCGCATTTCTCGCGGAGCGGCTGCTGCTCTCTGTCGTGATTTCCGGACTTTCCGGTGTGGACAGCAGCATCCTTTATCTTTCCGCGCCGCCTGAAAGCGCGCAGCGCAGCTATGGCTGGTATAATGCCTGCGGAGAAGCCGGACTGTTGTTTTCCGCTTTGATTTATTCGCTTTTTCTCAGCGGCCGGTATCGCCTTACAGCGCTGCTGACCATTATTCCTTATGCCATTGCCGCCATACTTACCTTTTTTCTTACGGAAGTATGCCCGGAACAGCGTTCCAGCGTCAATCATGGCAGCATGAATTCCCTGTATACGCAAATCCGTCGGCAATTCAAAATTCCCGGCATGCTTCCTCTCGTGATTTGCGGCGCGCTGTTTGGCGAAACAATCCATTGCATAACCGTATACTTTAATCAACTGCAATATATTCGCGCCGGATTGAGCGAACGAGTCATTGGCATTGCCTTTATCGGCGCGGCGCTGATTGGCTTCCTGTCGCCGCTCTCCGCACCGATTACCCAAAAGTACGGTGTGAACCGGTTGGGACAATTTCTGCTGCTGTCAGCCGCTGCATGCGCCGCGCTTCTGGCCGTCCTGTCAAATGGCTTCTTATCCATTCTGCTGATTTTTTTCATGTCAGCCGCATCAACGCTGTGGGGGCCGCTTCTTGGCGCAATGGAAAACAAGATGATTTGTACAAACGATCGCGCCACAGCGCTGAGCATCAATGCCATGGCGGGCGACAGCCTGATTCTGTTGATCGATTTGGTTTTGGGAAAAGCGGCGGATCTCTCCCTGCCGCTGCTGTTTGCAATATGCAGCGCGCTTTTTCTAACGGCTTGGCTGCTATATCGCTCGCTGCCTCAATTTCGCGTATAATCACAACCTGGCCGCCGGATATTCCGGCGGCCAGTTTTTACAAGGGATCTTCCGTATTGAATTCCGGATTGATTTTGCGCAGACGCTGGATTTCTCCACGCGCCAGCTCATCACAGCGGTTGTTTTCCTCGCAATCGGCATGCCCGGGAACCTTGACAAATTCCAGCTCATGCTTTTGCGCCACAATCTGCATCAGCCGCCATAGATCCTGATTTTCAACCGGTTTGCCGTCGGCCGTTTTCCAGCCGCGGCGCTGCCAACCGGCCAGCCATCCTTTCTGAAAGGCATTGACCACGTAAGTCGAATCAGAATGTACGCGCACATGGCAGCGCTCCTTGAGCGCGCCCAGCGCGCTGATAACGGCAAACACTTCCATGCGGTTGTTGGTGGTATGCGGCATGCTGCCGCTGAGCACCTTTTCATGCACGCCAAATCGCAGAATCGCTGCCCAACCTCCCGGCCCGGGATTGCCAGAACATGCGCCGTCGGTATAAACTTCCACCGTTTTAAGTGGTTTTTGCAGCTCCGTCATGCTTTTATTTGGTCACCAGCGCCAGAGTATCGCGGGCAATCACGATCTCTTCGTTGGTCGGGATAACCAGCACCTTGACCTTGCTGTCGGATGCGGAAATATCGCGCTCCTCGCCCTTGACCCGGTTCTTTTCCACATCGATCTTTGCGCCCAGATACTCAAAGCCCTGCATGACTGCCTCGCGCAGCTCAATGCCGTTCTCGCCGATACCGGCCGTGAAAACGATCACATCCACGCCGTTCATGGCCGCGGCGTATGCGCCAATGTACTTGCGGATGCCGTAAATCAGCATATCGCGGGCAATCTGAGCGCCGGCATTGCCGCTGTCCGCCGCCGCGTCGATATCGCGCATATCGCTGGACACGCCGCTTACGCCTGCCAGGCCGCTCTTCTTATTGAGGACATTCAGCATATCGTCAATGTCCTTGATTTCGGGATTACCATTTTCATCCTTGGCGTTGTTCATAATGAACTGCAGTACGGCCGGATCCAGATTGCCGCTGCGGGTCCCCATAACCACGCCCTCCAGCGGCGTCAGGCCCATGCTGGTATCTACGCACTTGCCATGATCGACTGCGCACATGGAAGAGCCGTTGCCCAGGTGGCAGGTAATGATGCGCAGATCCTTGGCGTCCTTGCCCAGGAACTCGGCCGCGCGGGCGCTGACATAGCGGTGGCTGGTGCCATGGAAGCCGTAGCGGCGCACATGCAGCTCCTTATAGTACTTCATGGGCACGCCGTACATATAAGCCTTGGGCGGCATGGTCTGATGGAAAGCGGTATCAAACACCGCCACCATCGGCGTGCCGGGCATGACCTGCCGGCAGGCCTCGATTCCCATCAAGTTGGCGGGATTATGCAGCGGGCCCAAGGGAATGTTCTCGCGGATGGCGTCCATCACAGCTTCGTCAATCACCACGGACTCAGTGAATTTCTCGCCGCCATGCAGTACGCGATGACCCACCGCACCGATCTCGTCCATGGACTTGACCACGCCGTTCTCGCCGTCCGTCAAAGCGGAAAGCATATTTTTGCAGGCCTCCACATGGGTGGGCATATCGCACTCGATCACATATTTTTTATCGCAGTCCGGATATTTCTGGGTCAGCTTGCTGCCGGGAATGCCAATTCGCTCCACCAAGCCCTTGGCCAGTACCTTTTCGCCGTTCATATCCACCAGCTGATACTTCAGGGAAGAGGAGCCGGCGTTCACAATCAGTATTTTCATCAGATCATTTGCCTCCAATTCAGAATTTGCGCTAACTCTTACATTATATAGTATTTTTGCTTTTCTGAAAAGAGGGATTTTGCTGGGATGGCGAAAAATTCCTGCATGAATGCGATGCAGAAAGAAACAGGGTGAAGTTTATACTGGTAAATTGTTCGTGCATGTACTATAATAGAAAAGCGGAGGTGGGCAGAGATGAGACGTTTTCGCATGATTGTGACGGGCGTGTTTGCGCTGCTGGCGCTGAGTGTGGTGGCGTTGAGCGTGGCTGGCTATTATTACGGTTATACGGACGGGCTGCTGCTGGCCATGAAGATTTGCGGGTATCCGGCAATTGCGCTGCTGTGGGTCAATGCTGCGGCAGCGGCGGTGGAATATGCGCTTTATGCCAAAAAACAGAAAAAAGACCGTGCAGCTGTGCCGAAGTAAAAGAATAAGCATTGCAATTTTGGTAGAATGCATGCTATAATAATCAGTATTTTTCTTTCCAGCGCAACATGCAAGGAGGATATTTTGAATGCGTACAACAGGCGTAACGGCAAGAGGTATTGTTGCTCCGGTGTTTCAGCAGGGCGATGACCTGGTCAGCGCTGTGACCAAAAGTGTTTGCGATGCGGCGGCAAGCGAAAAGTTTGAGCTGCATGACCGCGATATTGTGGCGGTGACTGAGGCGGTAGTGGGCCGTACTCAGGGCAACTATGCAACCTGTGAACAGATTGCGGCGGACATTCGTTCCAAACTGGGCGAAGGCCCCATTGGTATTTTGTTTCCGATCCTGAGCCGCAACCGTTTTGGCATTCTGCTGCGGGCGATGACTATGGCCTCTCCCGAAGGCGTGGTGGTGCAGATGAGCTATCCGGCTGATGAAGTGGGCAACGCGCTGCTTTCCTGGGATCAGCTGGACGAGAAGGGGGTTGACCCTTATCGAGACAGCTTTGATTACGATGGCTTCCGCAAGGTATTTGGCATGAATACCGTGCATCCCTTCACCGGTATGGACTATATTGAATACTACCGCACCTTTGCGCCTAACGTGCAGGTAGTGTTCTCCAACGATCCGAAATATATTCTTAATTACACCAGAAAGGTTATCAGCTGCGATATTCATACCCGCGCGCGTACCAAGCGCATTCTGCGGGCGGCTGGCGCGCTGGTGCTGGGCATGGATGATATCATGACGGCCTCCGTCAACGGCAGCGGCTTCAACCCGCAATACGGTATTCTGGGCAGCAACAAGGCGACGGAGGAAAAGGTCAAGCTTTTCCCGCGCGACTGCGACGCTTTTGTGACCAAGCTGCAGGAGGCGCTGCTCAAGGCAACCGGCAAGCACATGGAAGTTATGGTATATGGCGACGGCTGCTTCAAGGATCCGGTCGGCGGCATTTGGGAGCTGGCTGATCCGGTGGTATCTCCGGCCTATACGGCAGGGCTGGTGGGCACCCCCAACGAACTGAAGATGAAATATTTTGCCGACAATGATTTGAAAAACCTTTCCGGCGAAGAGCTTGCCAAGGCGATGCGCGAGAAAATTCGTGAAAAGGACAGCGATTTGAAGGGGCAGATGGCCTCGCAGGGCACGACGCCCCGCCGCTTTACCGACCTGCTGGGCAGCCTGTGCGATCTGACCAGCGGCAGCGGCGATCGCGGAACGCCTATCGTGCTGATCCAGGGCTATTTTACCAACTTTGCCACGGAATAAGCGTGAACAAATCACAGAGGCAAGCCGATTGATTCCGGCTTGCCCTTTGCTTTTATGGGGGAAAAATGTGGAGATATGCTGAGGACTGCACGCCGCCTGTGCTTACAGCGCAGGAAAATATTGCCAGTGATCATGGATGGAAGCGGGAAATGAAACTGCCGCCTGCCGCGGTGCTGTTCTTTATGTCCGGCGGCAATGAATATTTGCTGGAGAATTGCAACTGTGAACAGCTTGCGGAAAAGCTGCCGCGTTTTCTGAACCGCTGCCCGGTGTACCGTCTCAGGGACAGGCCTGTATGCTTTCTGGACGGCGGGCGCGGCGCGCCGCAGGCGGTCGATACGCTGGAAACACTGGCGGCGCTTGGCGTGCGGCGTATCCTGTCGGTGGGAATGTTCGGTGCGTTCAGCGAGAGAATCCAAATTGGCGATATGATTGTACCGGGCCGTGCGTATGTGGAAGAGGGGACAACGCTTCATTACTATCCCGCGCTTGAGTATGCGCAGCCGGATGAAGCCATGCGGCAGGAACTGCTTGCGGCAATCCCGGCAAAGGATGAGGACATTGTATCGACGGACGCCGTCTACCGGCAGACATTTTTTAAAGAGCGCATCTGGCGGGAAAAGGGCGCGGTGGGGATAGACATGGAAACCTCGGCGCTGCTGAGCGTAAGCAAATATCTTGGGGTACAGGCGGCGGCTGTTCTTATGGCTTCGGATATGCATCCGCGATCGGAGGGAGACGCCAAGTGGCAGTGGCATATGACAAAGGAAATGCGCCGCGCACTGTTTGAACATGTGGCAAACTGGATGTACGCATAAAAAGCCGTCGGCGTTTTTGCAAAGCAGGGCAAAAATGCCGGCGGTTTTGGCAAACATATTCAGGTTTGTACGGCATGCAGCTCTTGCTCTAATACATTGGCAAAAAGCTGAATCTCGGGGCCGAGCGATTCTGCATAGCGGAAAACGTCTGCATTGTCCCGATAAGCCAGAGGATTTTTCCGCACGGTCAGAGCCGCTTTCAGAGCGTTGGGAACAGGGCATAAACGATGATCCAGCGCCCACTGCGCAGCTTCGGTCTTGGCGGCAATAGTTTTGTTGCGCAGCGTATAAATCCCTCGGGCAATATCCAGCAGCCAGCCGAAGGAATAAAAACTTCCATCAGTGACCTGCGCATACTGCCGGATGCATTCATAATGCTTTTTTACATCATGGCAGAGCGCGGCATAGGTAGGCGGCGTGAGCTGACTGCGAATATCTTGCCCGTACAGCAGCTGGCCGTTTTGCAATAGCTCTGTCATACTGAAGTTGTCAAACGTGTAGAAATCCGTGATTCGCTGGCCGCTGGTACCCCAATACACAACGCGATCGGGCTCTTTGGAGAGAAAGGAAGACAGCGGCAGCATCCCACCCTCAAAAGAACGATAATAGGGATTCTCCGGCTCCTTTTCCAGAAGCGCTTGCCGCAGCGTTACCAGCTTTAACGCTTGAGCGGGCGTTATTTGTTTTTGCGTCAGCACGAGCAGATCGATATCGCTCCAGCCCAGACGAAAATCATCCAATACGCAGGAGCCATACAGATAAATGGAAGGGGAGCCATCGCGCAGCACGTTCGCGATAGCGTCTGCCATACGGCGGATGGCCTTTTGCCGGAAATACTGCTCGCTTGAAATGGAAAAATCGATTTGGCCATTTTTGCTCTGGTTGGCTGTGAAGCCCGCCGCCAGGTGCGCTTTGCAGGCTGCGGCGCGCTCTGGCTCAAAACTGTTATGAATGGCGGAAATACGCATGCTTTCAAAGCCGTGCCGCAGAAGCAGCGAAAGTGCGTCGGCGGCATAGCCCTTTCCGCGATACTGCGCTTCCAGGACGATCCCCATCTCATGCCAAGGCTGTTCCTTGCTTTGATGGAGGTTCACTTCGCCAATGAAAGCGCCGTCCGTATCCCGCACGATATAGGCATAATACCGCGCCGGCTCTTGGCCGATGAACCAGGCATGCCAGTCGCGCCACTGTTCCTCGGGAAAAGCGATGCAGCCCGTTTGGCTGTCGTATCCGTCAAAATCCAGACAGTATCCCCGATTGTAGTGCATTGTGTTGGGATCCTGCATCATTTTTTGCCGGTACCAAAGCTCGTCGAGGGTCGGCACATGCAAATGCAGCGTTTCCTTTGTCATGGCTTTTTTCTCCTAAGGGCAAGGCATTAACGGCCGGTAGCGACACGGACAAAAAAGGATGCGCTGGAGAAAAAGTCGAGCAGCCGGCTTTTGCCCAGATAATTGCTGATGCGTTCCATGGGAATGATCGTACTTAGCACCGGCCAGAGCAGCAGCAGAACGTAGAGCACCAGCATGCCGCGCAGCAAGCCGTACAGCGCGGCGAGCGGCCCGTCCAGATGCTTGAGTACCGGAAACTGAAAAACATGGTCCAGAAGATTGACGATAAAATGCATCAGCAGGAACAACAGGGCAAAACACAATACAAAGCTGCCAACGCGCAGAATAACCCATACCAGCGTGGCGGAGATATAATCATTGACCGTGCGTCCCCCCTGAGCGGCATATACGTGTCCAGCCAGGTTCTGACGCAAAATACCGCTGATGCTATCCGGCAGCGGTACATTTTTGATAACCGTTTCCAGTGTCGCTTCGCTTATGGTGGAAACCTCGGTGGTGGCCAGCGAATAGTCGCCCACCAGCGACGCCGCGTCGGTATAGGAGGCCAACAGCCCGGTCAAGGTCCGGTTCTTGATGAGTTCATTGGCCAGTCGCGGCCCGGCGGCGAAAGCAAGCAAAAACGCGGCCACGCTGCAAATCAGCCCCAGCAGCGCGGTAAGCGAACGGCGGTATATGCCAAAGATCACGCTGATAAGCAATATCAGAACAAAAACAACGTCAAGAATATTCATGGTTCCCTCATCAGGGCAGCGTTACCGCCCACACCTCTGTGCCGCTGGCAAGCAGAGCAACGCCATTGCTTGTCATGCCCAGATAATCGGTCACGCTGCCGTCAACAGGCAGTCTCAGGGCGGAAAAACGCTGCGCGTTTACGTCGGCACGGTAGAGACTGTTGCCGGAAAAAGCATACAGCCGTCTGCCGCGAATGGCAGCGCCCACGCAGGAATCGGGCAGGGAATAGCGGTTATCATCGTTCCCGTGCAGCAGGCGCAGTTCGGTAAAGACGCCGGTTGCGTTGGTTTGCAGCACCGGAGCCAGCAGAAGATAGGGGGAGGAGGCGGTGGCGGCAGAGCCAATCAGCTGCCAGCCGTAGACCAGCATGGAACCGGCGGTATTTTCGGTACCGCGATAGTCATACTGGCGCAGCCGGCGGGTATTGATAACGTTCAGATACTCGCCGGAGTAAATCACGCTGTATGTGAGCGGCTCGCCAAGCGAAATGGCACCGGTATTCATCAGTCCCACGCGGTAAACGTGCATGGTGGTTTCGGGTACCGCGCCGTATACGTCCAGCGCCGTTGTCCACAAACTCGCCGTCGCCAAAGAAACCGCAGTCAAGCATCATCAGGTCCGTATAATTGTTGACCTCCTGATCGACCTGCACGCCGTCCATATCGCGGATGGTCAGCGTCGGACTGGTGCTGTCGCCGGTTACGATGGCAACATATTTGCTGCAAACGCGGGCGAACTGCACCGGGTCGCTGAGCCGGTCGCTGTATGAGGAACGTCCGTTGCGGTCAAATACCATGATCTGATTGCCCGCCCATACGGCCACGCGGCGGTCTCCGGCGTAAAACTGGGCGCCCTCGCCTACCGCGGCGTTCCATAGCTCGCTGCCGGACGTGGAGAGGCAGAACAGCGTGGAATTATCGTAGTACAGAATCCGGTCGTCAAAAGGCGTAACGCTCTGGCTGACAACGCAGCGCAGCTTTTTGCCGCTGATGGTACCGCTCTTGCCGCTGAGCATGCCCAGAAAATAGGCAATGAGGACCAGCAGCACGCAGATGGCGATGAGCAGAATCAAGGGGCGAACAAACCGGTTCTTTTTCTCTGTCGCGTTATAGTTTGGCATAAGTACCTCCCGTATACACGCTTATTATACCCGCAATAACGCACTGCGTCAAACAATCTGAGCGGGAACATGAAAAAATGGCGTCAAACGCCTTCAAAAAGGCGCAGCAGATCTTCGTCGGAGAGGCGTGTGGGCATGCTTTCGCCCGGCGTGATCAGCATGTCGAACAGCTTGCGTTTGGCCTGGCTCATGTTCACCACCTGCTCTTCAATGGAATCATGCACCAGCAGGCGGATCACCTCCACCACGTGCGTTTGTCCGATGCGGTGGGCGCGGTCAACGGCCTGTTCCTCGGCGGCGGGGTTCCACCAGGGGTCGTAATGGATAACCATGTCAGCGCCGGTCAGGTTCAATCCGGTGCCGCCGGCCTTCAGCGACAGCAGAAACACGCTGCCTTCGCCTCCGTTGAAGCTGTCGCACAGGCGAACGCGCTCGTCGGCGGGCGTATCGCCATCCAGATACAGGCAGCGGATGCCCTCCTGCTGCAAGCGCTTTTCAATCAGGCGCAGCATGCGGGTGAACTGGGAGAACACCAGCGCGCGCCGTCCGTTCTGCAGCGCGGGCAGCAAAACGTCCACCAGCAGTTCAAGCTTGCCGGATACGCCGGTGTACTCGGGCAGGCAAAGCACGGGATGGCAGCAGATCTGCCTTAGCTCCGTAATGGCGGAGAGCACCTCTGCACGGCCCTTGGCCATGCCGCGGGTGTTGAGGATCTGCTTGACATAATCGCGGCGGCGCAAAAGGCCAGCCTGGTATACCTTCCGCTGCTCGGGCGGCATTTCCGCCATCAGCGTCAGTTCCAGCTTGTCGGGCAGTTCGGTCAGCACGTCCTTTTTGAGGCGGCGCATCAGGAAGGGACGAATGCGCTGCATCAGTTCCTCGCTGTTTTCGCCCTCGCCATAGCGGCGCATGAAGGCGCTGGCGCGAGGCAGGTAGCCGGGCAGTATAAAGTCAAAGATGCTCCATAGTTCTCCGGCGTGGTTTTCCATCGGCGTACCGGTAAGGGCGATACGCGTTTCGGCGGACAGAAGCTTGACCGCATGCGCGCCGACGCTGGCGGAATTCTTGATTTGCTGCGCTTCATCCAGGACGGCGAAGCGGAAAGAAACATTTTGCAGCAGCGCTGCGTCACGGCGAATCAGCGGATAGCTGGTGACCAGAATATCGGGCGCCTCGCTGCCGGAAAGAAGCTTGATTTGCTCGGCGCGCGCGCTTTGCGATCCGGCCAGGAGCATGACCTCAAGCTCTGGGGCAAATCGTTTCAGCTCGCTGAGCCAGTTGTAGGTCAGCGATGTGGGGGAAACGATCACCGAAGGCTTGCGCTCTTCCTCCACGCGGGCAAAGTGCAGCAGGGCGGCGATGGTCTGGATGGTTTTGCCAAGGCCCATATCGTCGGCCAGAATGCCGCCCATGCGTAAGGAACGCAGCGCGCACAGCCATTCAAAGCCGCGCTGCTGATAGGGCCGCAGGCAATCGATCGGCGCCTTGACGCTGGGCACGTCCAGATTGGCGGCGCGTTTTGCCTCCTGGTCGAGGGAAACAGGCAGGTTTTTGCTGCGGATCAGCGCTTCCAGATACGCAGCGCGGAACATGCCCAGATCGCGGCTGTCGGAATACTCGGCCGCCTCGCATACGGCCTCGGCCAGCGGCTGCCAGTCCCCGGCGTCCTCCAGGGAAATAAAGGAGCCATCCTTGAAACGGAAATAGGAGGAACGGTCGCGAAGGGCGCGCATCAGAGGCAGAAGCTCTTCAATTTCCGCATCTCCGTCGCTGATTTCCAGCCGCAGCTGGCCGCCCGCGCCACGCAGCATCCCCGTTAAGGCGGGCCGCCGCGGCGTAAATTTGCGAAAATCGTTGCTGAAGAAAACCTCAGCATGCTGCGTAAGCGCAGCGGCGCCCGCGGTAACGAAGCGGTACACGTCTTCCGTACCGCACAGGTATACGCGCCCGCGCGCTACGCGGAAGCCCGCCCCGGCCAGCAGCTCGGTGATTTCCTGCTCGCGCTGCGCGTCGCGCAAAAGCAAAGCGGAAGTGGCGCTGTCGGGCGGGGAAAAGGGGTCGATGACCTGGTCGCCGTACAAAAATTCGGTCCGCGCCGTCACGTCCGCGCCGTCCCGGTCCAGATAAACGCGGGCGCGGAAAGGCGCGCGTACCAGCTGGCTTTCAAGCTCCGGCGAAAAGCGCAGGTCGCCTACACGCGCCAGCCACAGGGTCAATTCGCTCATGACCTTGTGCGTTTGCTCCGGCTCAAAAATGAACGAGGAGCGCCCGCCAATGCGCTCGGATGAGCACAGGCGCGCGGCAGCCCGCTGCGCCCGCGGTACGCGGATGACACGCGCGTCGGAGATGACATAGGAGTAATCGGCCGTCAAAGCGTGCATATCGGCGTCAAAGGCGGCGCTTACGCATAGCCGGTGCTGCGGAGAGCCGGCGCGGGCGCGGTCGCTGAGGGTAAAGGAGAGCGGCAGCGCTTCTTCCTTGATTCCGTCCTGAAGGAGGGCGCTGTCCTCCGTTTGCACGCGGAAGCGCATGCCGGAAAGAATATCCCATACGCGGGCGGCGGTGGGAGCGGGCAGCGGCAAAAGCCGTGCGTCCTGCACGCCGATGGCCACCTCCGCGCTTTGCAGCGTAGCGCAATGCAGCTGCAATAACTCGATCAGCTGCCGCTGAGACGCTTCAAAACGCATCCATTCCGGGAAAAAGGTAAAGCCCTTGCCGAAGGAAAGCGTATCGTGGGACTGGATGCAGTCAAGGAATTCGGGAATGGAGCGGATGACATACAAACGCTCCTGGCCGATGCGAAGGCCAATGCGCATGTCCGTGCCGGTCATGCGGATTTCGGGTTCGAGCTTGATGAGCGTGCATTCAGGCAGCGCGCCTTCCATGACGGCAAGCAGGTCGCCGGAGCGCTCGCGGGCGCGCATTTCCTGAATGGAGCGCAGCGCGCCGGATGAGGTTGCGTCAAGCAGCGCGGCCACGGCATGGCGGCATAAAGGCGATTTGTCGCATGGGCATTCCATACGGCCGTTGGCAAAAATCTTTACTTCGCTGCGCATGCCCGATATGGAGTACAAAAGCATATCCGTGCTGCGCTGCACCTCCCGGACAGCGCCGCGGCGGCATAGAGAACGGGCGGCTTCGTATTCTTCGTCGCCCATTTTTTCTTTCAGCTTCAATAAATTCATGTAAAAGCGTAGCCTCCCCAAGTTGCGTTAGAACGCATCTTTATATAATACGCCGGAAAAGTTTTTTTTCCTGCAAAAAAACAGAAGCAAATGCCTGAAAATAATGCGGTTTTGTATTGTATAAAATATTTTTTCAATATTTGATGCATGATACTTATACCCCCTTGACGAATCGGAAAAAAATAGGTAAAATAATAACATCCGCGATACCAAAAAGTGGATATGGAGAGGAGATTTTGTTTTTATATGGATTTTTCCGGACGTATTGTTTTATCCTATATTGAAGAAGACAACGTACAGCGTTCGTATTTTCGCGTGCGTCCGTTGCTGACGGCCGACGGCGCCATTGCTCATGCGGAAATTGACGGATTAAAGGATTGTGGTTATCTGCGCGTTGTGCCCGATAAAAACGAACAGCATTCTTTTAAGGAACGTATGCGCGGCTTTGGTTCAATGTGCATTTTGGATTTGACCAATTTGCCTGCGGATGCGGTCAAGATCCGCAGCAATAAGAATTATGCGCCCCAGCGTGGCGAAAACAATCAGTTTATTGTTTATTCCGACGCCGTGCGTCCCGTGCCGCAGCAGCTGTTTTATGAAGTGATTACCGCGGAGGCGGGGGACAGGGAAAAGATTGCCCTTTCCGCCACGCCGCTTTGCTATCTGCGCAGCGGCGGCAGGATCCATGGGCCGGTCAGCCGCGTTTCGGGAGCCGAGCAGGAGGACACGGCGCTTTTGCCGCCGGACAGCGAGGGCTTGTATGCGGTGACCCTGCCCGATGGCAGCGAGAAGCTCTTCTACTGGCCCCGCAGTGTGCTGAACGCCGCGGCTCCTAATGAGAAACCGGCGGAAGCCGCCGAAAAAAAAGAAAAGGATGCCGCGCGTCCGCTGAACGGCATGCCGCTGTATCGCACGGTGGCGCGTCGGCCCGTGGTGCAAAGGCGGGCGCATAATCCGCTGATGGATACGGTTGACCATCAGCGCGCCAGCAAGCTGGAACCGCCGGGGGCACAGGTAGCGCCGGGAACCGCCATGCGCCAGCTGGAGAACCCGGTGGACGCATTTAAGCGCGCGCTTGACAAGCTGTGGCCCATGCCCGAATTGCAGCGTCAGGCGGCGGCGCATTTCTTGAGCATGACCGGGGTGCAGAATATTCTGGACGAACAGCTGGCGGGGCATGCGAAGGATACGGTGATTGCGGCGGTAAACAGCCAGATCCAGGATTTGGAGGCTGAACGGCTGGCGCTGCTGATGCAGCTGGAGGGGGCCGGCAAGAATCTGGCGCAGCTGCGGCAAGAAGCGCTGGCAAAGCTGAATGAGGAAGAAACGGGGAAAATTCAGCGTCTGCGCCAGGAAGAGGCCGACGCCAGAGCCGATTTGGAAAAGATCAATGCCGAACGGTCCCGTCTGATAGCGGAACGCGATGCGGCAATAGCGGAAATGAAGCGAGCCGGAACGGATACGCTGCGTTTGGCGGCCGAGCTTGGCGGCCATGCCGGGCTGGATACACTTTGCGAGCGCGTACAGCTGAGCATGCGCTGCCAGGGGTTGACGTGTACGCGTGACGACGCGCTGCACCTGCTGGCGCTGCTGTGCGTGTGCGACGGCAAGATGGAGCTGTGCGCTACGGCGGCAGCGGATGCGATTGCCGGCGCAAAGGCATTGGCACTGGCGCTTGGCGCGGTATGGGTGTATAATGAAAAGGCCGGACGCAGGGTGTGCGTAGAGCAGGGCGGCGATGCCTTGCGTTTGGTGATTACGCCGCTGACTGCGCAGGAGAAATTGGAGGATTGCGTTTGCCTGCTGGCAGGCGCGGGAAACAGCTTTGCCGATGCGGGCGTATACCAGCGCGCGCCCTGGCCGCGCGGTTATATTGCCGCGCTGCCTACCTGGCAATATGAGGCTGCGCCGGTCTTCCCGGCGGTGCGTGCCGACGCTGTTTATAAAGCGGTGCTTGGCGGACAGAGCGTTCCGCCTCAGGCAGCGCTGCGGTTGATCGATGAGGTTGACACGGCGCTGCGCGGAGCGGGCGCGCCGTTGGCGCAGTGCGTGCGGCGGTCGGTCTATCGGTATCTGGCTGTAACTGCCACGCAGATGGAGGGTGGAATTGCTCGGGCGCTGGATGAAGCGGTGTGCGCCTGGATTGTGCCGCACATGATGGCATATGGCGTGGCGGCTGACGCGGTGAAAGCGCTGCTGCCCGGTCTTGCGAAATCACTGGCCCTGCTGGAAGGATTGTCTTTGAATGACTGAAATGCATATCACCAGCCTGCAAAATCAGCAGGTGAAAGCGTGGCGCGCCCTGAAGGAAGGAAAGGGGCGCGCTGCGCAGCGTCTTTTTTTGGCTGAGGGAGATCACCTGACGGGGGAAGCGCTGAATGGGCATGCGGCAGCGCTGCTGGTAGCGGATGGCGCTGCGGAACGTTACCGGGAACATGTGGAGCATGCGCGGCGCGCGCGGCTGCCCATTTATTTTTTGACTGAGCATGTTTTTGCGTCGCTGTGTGATACGAAAACGCCGCAGGGAGTGGCGGCGCTGTGCCCTTTGCCGGTAATGGAGATGCAGCCTGAACGCGGCCTCCTGCGGCTGGCGGCGCTTGACGGGGTGCAGGACCCGGGGAACGTAGGAACGATTCTGCGGACGCTGGACGCGGCTGGGTTCGATGCGTTGCTGATGGATCGCCGCACGGCCGATCCGTACAGCCCCAAGGCCCTGCGCGCGTCGATGGGCGCGGTATTCCGCATCCCGGCGATTGTGTGTGACCTGCCGCTGACGCTCGCTGCGCTTTCCATTACACACGATCTGTATGCGGGCGCGCTGGATGGAACGCCGTTTTTTGAACGGAAACGGGAAAAAAAGGGTGTTTGTGTCATTATTGGCAACGAAGGA
>JAHZHX010000017.1:0-21382 GCA_019420065.1 Clostridiales bacterium
ACCGTCAGCGCGCTGTCGCAGGCGTAGATCGCGCTCTGCGCCCCGCGCGGATGGATGCACGATACGTCGCTCCCCGCGCCCTGGAGGGTCACATGGCTGCAATCGATCACCTGCACCCAGCCGTTGATGACCGTGCCGGCGGCCAGCCGCAGCGTCAGGTGCTCGCCCAGAAAGCCGCGCAGGGTCACGTTTTCGGCGTAGGTCCCGGCGGGGATCCACAGGGTCGCCGCCTGCGACAGGTATTTGGGGCACGCGTCCAGGCTCGCCTGGATACCGCCCTTCCAAGGGATGGTTGCGGAATCCGTTTTTTCGACGATGTTTTTGGCGTGCACAGTTTCGGCAATGACGGTCTGCGCATTCAGCCCGCCCGCATCCAGACGCATCTTTTCCACGCCGTCCACGTTGGCGCGAATGTTAGAATCGTGCTCCACCGCCATCGTGATGCCGCTTCCGTCCACGGTGACGGAGTTTGTTTTGACTTCGCCGGATGTGACCGGTTCCCACTGGACAGGTTGTACTGCAATGCATCGCCGAAGTATTCCGTCCGCGGTATTCAGCCATAGCATGTCGGGAAATGGCTCTTTTTCCAATTCCTCGGTGCTTGACGCGTAGTATATCTTGGCATTTTTCAGCTCTTCGCCCAGGTTGCTTACATCGCTCGCCTTGGCCATAAGCGTGATCGCCTTCGCCGTCTGCCTGATCTGGGTTTCATTGTCTTCGCTTTTGCGAATCTGCTGCCATACTGCCGGCTCGAACGATTTTTCGCTCAACCCTTCGCCGCTGATGTTTTCGTCGTCGATGTGCGTCAGCTCGTATCTGAGCTGCTCGTTGAGCTGGTACAGATAGCTCATGATCCTTCGGATTGCTTCCTTGTCGCTCAGATCGTTTTCATCGATCTTGGGCATATTCAGCGTGACTTTGCCCATGCGCTGCCTCCCTGTCCGTCTCCGCCGCTGGTTACGATGCGTGCGATGTTGTAGATCATCGTCTCTCCCCGTCCGCTTATCCGCATTTTCAGATGGTCGCATCGCCGCGGAAATACCGGCATCAGCAGTGTCCGCTGCATTGCATCCTCGTTGGTCAAGTCCATTTTCCGCTTCCACGCGCCCTGCCCGTCATACCGCACATCGCATCTCACAGCGCTTCCCGCTGCCATGGATACCTTGATGTTGTATCGCGTGACATATTTGTGGTCGATGGTTTCTGTACCTTCTGTTCCCGTCTCCGCTTCCCATTCGATTGTGCGCTCCGGTGTCCCCTGCGTCCCCAGCATGCAGATCAGCTCTCCTGTATCGTTGTTTAACGCGTACAGGTCGCCGTCGTATGGGACAAAGGCCAGCGCCTCAAAGCCGTCCTCCTCCAGCCATATGCCCCTCTGCGTGTCATAAACATACACATGCCATGTGTCTCGCTCATACGCGCTCAGATAGTATCGTGCGTCCAGCGCGCCGCCTACCGCCTTATCCAGCACGATTTCTGGTAGTTTATCCGATACGCTTCCTGGCAGGCTGCCGTCATAGGCCTCAATACCCGCACGGCTGACATAGTACAGCGTCCCGTCCACAATGGTAAGACTCTTCTCGCACCCGCTCTTTACGCCCCGCAGCTGCGTTGTCATGACCTGAAAATTCTTCGGCTGCGCTCCGTATATGCGGTGTACGCATTTCTCTTTGAAAAACAGGGGATATCCGCCGTAGGTGATCGCGCCCGTGAATGGCCCGTCGCTTCCCAGCGACACCGTGTAGCTGTCCGTTCCGATCCCCTGATAGACGCGCCAGTTTTTGAAGTCTCCCAGCTTGCTGGCATATAGCTCGTTGACCGTATTTCCGTCTGCGTCCTGCCCATAATGGCAGCCCCACAGGCGGTTTTCGCTCTCGATCACAAATTCCATTTTCGGCACGCTGCGCCGGATGGACAGTCCGCCGCTTTGCGTACACGCTTCATCCAGCAGCCCCAGAACAACAATGCTGTCGTCCGCTGCGCTGTATACATACGCGCTTCCATTGAGCGCTGCGATTTGCTTTTTCGCGCTCTCGCCTGCGTTCTCGTCTGCCTCCGCGCCGCTGATGGTCACCGTGTCGCCCGCGTGGAACAGGCTTCCAACGCCCGTATACCCGATGCGCGTGTACACCGTCAGAATCTCGTTCCACGTCCCGTAGGTGCTGCTGTACATGCGCAGGATGTGCGTCTGATCGCTCGTATCGATCCAGTACGCGCCATTTTCTGGCGCGGCTGGCTCTGTGGCGCTCACCGTCACATTGCTTATATCCGACCCGTCCACGCGGCACATGGCATAGCTTACGCTGCCGGTCGTCGTGAGCGTGCCCTCCATGTCGCCGCAGTCCGTCAGATCTACCGTGTTGAAGTACTTCTTATCCGGGAAGATCAGCACATACGCGCCAAAGCTCACAAGCCGCTTGGGCTGCGCGTCCTCTGCGGTTGACAGCGTAATTCCGCTTACCTCGCTCTCGCCGTAGTAAACCTTTGCGCCGTCGGTATAGCACAGCTTTTCCTTGGCAAGCAGCGCTCCGGGTGCGGTCAGTGTTTTCACCGTACCGCGCGGACGGCGCGTGCAGAGCAGGGGATATTCGCGCGTGCTGAGATTGATCGCACGCGCGAACTCGCCGTCGCTGATGCGTTCGTTCCGGTTGATTCCGCCAAACACGCTTGTTATCGTCTGCCGCGCGCGCTTACGGCGAAGCCCTGGTAGATATGCCACTTTTAGAACCTCCAGCCTCGTACTGTGTTTCCCGTCCTGTGCGTGCGGTTAAAGCGATTCTTGTACGTCAGCAGCGCGTTATTGTATAGCGCCTGCGCGTTTTCATAGGCTGTCGTATCCACATTCAAAAGCGCGATCTGCGCGTTGACATACTGGATGTATGCCTCCTGATAGGGCGGCTGCGCCAGCACTGCATAGTCGTCCGTCATGTCTTCCATGGCTGCTATCTCCCGCGCCTTTCGCTCTTCCTCCGGCGACAAAACGTGCGTTTCCAGCACCTCGTGCAGCATGAGCTTTTCGAGGTCTAAAAGCCACTTGCGCTTGATGCTTTCCTGCACGTCGTTTGGGTTCTTCCGGTCAATATCGTAAAGCAGTTCCCTTGCCGTCGTCGCCATGGCCATGCCCTCTTACACGCGTGAGGCCATTTCGCTCGAGTAGCGCTCATACGCCGCCGCCGTGCGCTGCGCGTCCTCCATCTGCTGCAAGCGCTGCGCCGCCCAATAGGGCACCTCGACCTCAACGCCCTTCTTGACCAGAATGTTTTCCCGACCGTTGCTCACAAAGATTGCGTCCTCCTCCTGCGGCAGCGCGCGCGGAAGATGTACGATCACCTTGCCCTGCGTTACGTCGCTTCTCTCCTGCTGCTCGGTCTTTTTCTCGTTTGTCATTCTGTTACCGCCTTTCTATGTATGATGCGGCGGGAAAGACGGCATCCGCCTTCCCCGCCATTTGTTATTAAGCGTACTGCTCGTAGTCGCTTTCTTCCCATTCGTCCAGCACGTCCTTGGCCGTGGCGCTGTACTTGGACAGGCACTCCACGCGCAGCATGCGCTCCTGATACAGGATCGCCGTCGCCTGCTCGAACTTGTAGCCGATGGTGCTCTTCAGCTCCAGCGGGCCGCCCGCCAGGCGCTTGTCGTGGTAGATCATTTCAAGCCCCGCGCCGTCCGGATCGATGACGCCGTATGCGTCCTTGCCCAGGAACATGCAGGCAAACACCGCGTTCTGCTTCTTGTCGCTGTGCAGCTCCTTGCCGCCCTCGCCGGGGTTCAGATAGTTGTTCTGAGCAGGAGTTTTTGCGGGCGCTTTGCTCAGATACAAATACTTGTTGGTCGCGTCCGTGCCGCTAATGAGCAGCTGCTCCACGTTATCGCCGCTCTGCTCCAGCAGCACATAACGCCCTACCAGCGCCTTGGCAACGTCCGCGCTCAGGTCCTCGCTGACCGTAATGCGGTACGCGGTTGCCGTGCCGTAGGTCGCCGTGCCCGTCGCGCTGGCCGAATAGGCGCTCACGGTCAGATAGCGGCTGGTCTCCCCGCACAGGGGCTTGGGCGCGTATACCTTGGCGTTGGTCGTCACGATAAAACGCACGCCGTGCAGCTCGCCGATTTCGCCGTTGAAGATTTCTTCCACCGCCGCGTACTGATGCGCGTCCGTCCAGTCCTCATCCCGGCGAATGTCGTACTTGCAATACGGGTGGATCAGCGCCACATAATAGCGTCCGTCCACCTGCGGCACCTTGTCCACCTCCATCTTGGTCGCCGCCTGCGCCACCATGTCGCCCGTTAGGTACGACTTGCCCGTCATCTTCCAGCGCACGTCATTTTCCGTCGCCGTGCCGGTCGAGCTGACAGTATCAGCGCACATAACGTTCGTGCCGGCAAGCAGCTCGTTGCGGATCAAAAGATCCTGCGTCTGCGCAGCGGCGCTGCCCAGCTCCTCCGTGGCCGCAAGGCCCACGTTGTCCAGCGCGTGCAGATCCAGCACGTCGCTCTTTTCCACATAGTCGCCGTGCTGGGCGATCATTTTGCTCACAACCGTTTCGCCCATCTTGCGGCCGTTGGGGTTCACGCCCTCCACCAGCGCCTTCATCGCGGGCGGCAGCGTTTTCCACTTGCGCCATTCCACCGTTTTGCCGCGCCCGCGCGGCAGCGGCTGGCGCATGCCGAACTGCGCAAAGTAGCGCTTGTCGCGGCTGTTTTCCAACAGCTCCGTGTCGTAATAGGTCTTCAACGTCGGATCCAGCGTATAACCCGCGTTGAACGCCGTGGTCGCGCCGGTGTTGGCGTTGGTGTAGCCCGCGGTCGTGTTGACCACGTTACCCTCGCCAAACGTGTCCAGGCGCATGCTGCCATGCGCGAACAGCGTTTTTACCGCTGTCCACAGCATGAGGATAAATCTTTTCACTCGTTTTCCTCCCTTTTGCGGGAGAGGGATATTAAGGGCGTATGCCCTGCTCTCCCGCCATCACGCGGCGCCGGATTTCCGCGCGCTCCGCCCGGGTGTAGCTCCTCGGGTCGCGCTGCGGCGCGCCGCCTCCTGTCTGTGTCAGGCTGTTCTCCTGCGGGCGGATGCTGCCCGCCTGGATGGCCTGGCTCATTGCGCGCTTTGTTGTCGCTTCTGTCTGCGCGATATTGCGCCGCATCAGCTCGTCGCCATGCAGCGCCATGTACGCCTGCCGCAGCGTCAGACCGCCTCCCGGCCCCGTCATGCGCACAAACGCCGCGTTTTGCGCCTCGGCGTTCAGGTCAAAGTCCGGGAACTCGCGCTTCAGCTCCTCTTCCTGCCGCCTGAGATTGCTCAGGTGGTTTCGCAGCTGCTCCTGCTCCAGACTCCTGCGCTCCTCCGCCTGCCGCTGGCGCTCGCGCTGCTCCAGCTGCTTGATGTGCTTGAGCGTGCTCGTCGGCACGCCCTTTTCCAGCGCCTCCTGCTCGTACAGCCTGTCGTCGTCCGCAATCGCCTGGGTCAGTTTTTCAATGTCCAGACTCTCAGCGTCGTCCGCCAGCACGCCGTACATGGGCGCAACGTTCATGAGCGCCTGCATTGCCGCGTTATAGCGCTTGTCCTGTTCTTCGCGCCTGCGGAAGCGCTCCTGTACGGCTGCGCGCACATGCTCGCCGTACTCCTTGGCCCAGCGGCCTTTGATCGCTTCCTCAAAGGTTTCTGGCGCTTGCTGCTGTGTCTGCGCTGCATCCGCGTTGGCAGCGGGGACCTGCCTGACCGCCTCCGGCTGCGGGCGGCGGACTGCCTGCCGCTGCACTGCCGGGAAGATGTTCGGCCTACGCCCTTCGCGCGCGGGGAGCGCGTTTACACCCGCGTTTTCGCTTTCTGTGCCCGCTCCTGTCTGTGCGGTTTCCGCAGCCGCCGCACCCTCCGCTGCTGCCGCGTCTCCCTCGCCAAACAGATCCAGCCGCATTTCAAGCTTTTCCATGGTCAATCTCCCTTCTGCCCGTCGGTGGGCGAGCCCTCGCGTACATCGTACAGGAATTTTTTCAGGTATGTAACTCCCCCTTCCTCGCCCTTGTCCATCAGTCGCTTGTCATCAAAGGGCACGCCGGTCATTACCTGGCACTTCACCGCCTCCGGCCACTTTTGCATCATCATCAACAGCCCGCCATAGCACATGCCGATTGCCACCCGGCACGTTTTGAAGCGCCACCGGCGCGCGTTGATGCGCACCGCCGCGATCCCGCTGTCGTGCAGCGTGTAGGTGCCCCGCAGCCGCGCCCATCCCTTGCGCCGGAAGCCGTTCACCGCGCCGCACAGCGCGTATAAAAGCGCGCTCGCCCCCGCGCACTGCTGCTTGTTTTTTTCGCTGTTCTTCGGCGCGTGCCCCGCGATAATCAGCCGCAGCTCCCGCGGCCAGTAGTAAGCCCGTATCATTTTCCCTCGCTCCTTTCGTTATTCCGGTCTGGTGCTTTCGTCCACCAGCCCGCGCGCCTTTGCGCCGTTTGTGTGCTCCGCTTTCTGCGCTCCTGTGACCGGGTCGTTTTTGATCTTTGCGCCCGACGCTTGCATCGGTACTGTCTGATCGCCTCCAGCGCCGCTCATAATCATGCCCGCGATTTGCTCTGCCGCCGCCGGGTCGTACCGCTGCGCCAGCTGTAGCGCCAGCTGCTGGTACTGTGCGAGCCGCTGCGCCATGTCGCCCATCGCGCGCACCTTAAGCTTTAGCTCATCCCGACCGTCAAAGTCCATCATGTCCAGCATCATCAGCGTCTGATCGGTCATCTGCGGGTTGAATACGCCCAGCCCTGCCAGCTCCTTGGCCAGCTCGTTCTGGGCAAGGCGCGTGTAGGTCGTTTCCTTCTCCGCGCTCACCTTCAGGTCAAAAACAGGCAAACGGTACATTTCCGTCCCGTTGTAGTCCATGCCCATGGCCTTTTTTTGCAGCCGCTCATTGCTGTACTCCACATATTCGGCTGCCCCCTGCTCGCCGATAATGCGGAATTGCCGCGGCATGTCGTAAAACTGGCGAATCAGCTCGATGGTCATTTCGCCGATGCGCTTCATCGCGCGGTAGCTGCCCATTGAAAACGCGCGCGTGTTCTTTCCCGCTGTCTCGATCATCGCCGCAATGGCGCTGTATGCCGTCACCCCGCCACTCGTCATGCCGTTGGCCACGTCCTGGCTGCCGCTCGTTTGCTTCAGCTCCTCGATCTTGTTGCCAAGCACCTGCACGCAGATGCCCGGCAGCTCCGGGATCACGATGGGGTACAGGTCGCTCGACGGATCGTTTCCGTCGTACCCGATAATGACCTTTGTCCAGTCCATCAGATCCTCGTTGTTCACGCCGCCGTCGTGCCGCTCGAAAAACCGGGGATAGGCGCGCATCAAGGTGTTTGTAACCACCGCGCTGTTCATCAGATCGATCTGCTCCTGGGCGCTCTTGTTCACGTCGATCAGGCCAAACCCCGCGCACGATCCCTCTACCGGGTAGAACGCGTCCACCACAAAGGGATACATCCCATGGTCGTACCAGCCGCGCACGCTCGGCGGCTCCATGCCCTCCGGCGCGTTGTCGTCGTCCTCGCTGGCATAGAGCACGGTCGTGCCCACGTACTTGCAGTAGTGCAGCACGGTCTTTTGCCCGTTCCAGGTCTTGTAGTACCAGTCCACCACCGCCACGCGGCTGTCGCCCGTCTGCTTTTGGTCGTCGCTTGCGTACTCGCGCACCTGAAAGCCCCCGCCGTTCATCGAGCGTTCGCGCAGCTCGGGATAGCGCTCGCGCAGGAACTCGCGTTCGATCATTTCCACGTGGAACACGTTTGCGCTCTTTTGAATATCCTGCCTGCCCGGTTCCCAGAAAAGATTGAGCACATCCACCGGCGTGATGCATATGTCGCCCAGGCCGTTTAGCTTTTCCGTATCCCACAGCACGGCGTATACGCCCGTTCCGCTGCGCCCCTTGCGCCAGGTGTTTACGTCGTACGCGTCCCGCACGTCGCACTGCTCCAGCACCACCGGCAGTATGGCGCTGAGCCGTCTCGCCTCCTCCTCGTCGCTTTGCTCGCGCGCGAGCACATTGATTGTCGGAAACGCCGTCATCGCGTCGGAATGCAATATGTTCAGCGCGTTAAACAGCCATGCGCTTTTGGTCTGGTAGCGGCTGCCCTCGTCGCCTCCGCGCCCCTCGATCAGCTCCCAGTGCCGCTGCCGGTACCATAGCTCGTTTTTGACCACCCGGTCGTCCTGCGCCGCCTTTCCCGCCTTGTAGCGCGCAAGGATTTCATTTGCCCTCCTCAGCCGCGCCGCCGTCATGCGATTGCCCGACTGCCTTTCCGCGCGCCGTCTTCCGTCGTTTTCCGGCATGCTGCGCGCCGGCATGACGCCGCTGCCTCCGGCAATCCCCGGCATTTCCGCGCCTGCGCCGCCCGTGTAGCCGCCGATCGGTACGCCCATTGTCCCCTGCATCCGCTATTACCTCCCTTATCGTCCGTTGTGATACCTTGCTTTGCGCGTACTCTCGTACAATTCCAGCGGGTCCTGCTGCGGCAGGAGCCTGCGCTCCATCACCGTGTTGCGCGCCGCGATGGGGTTGGCCATGCACAGATAGCGCCACGCGTCCGCGATATGATCCTCGCCGTCGCTGTCCAGATCCTCCGGCCTGTGCTCGTCGTATATCAGCGTGGGGATCGTGCGCCTAAAATGCGAGCAGTTTTCGAACACATACATCATCGCCCGGCCGTTTTCGTCGAGCGCCAGCCGGTTATGGCACTGCGCCCAGCCGTTGATGCGGTCATTGTTCGCTGGGTCGAAGTACACGCCGCGCCTGGCCGCCGCATCCGCGATGCTCAGGCCCGTGCTCTCCTTGTTCCAGATCGCCGGGTCGGCCACCCCGTGTATCCGCCGCCCGCGCAGCCATGGATGCTCCCGCTCAATGCGCGCGATCTCGTCAAACTGCCTGTCCGCCGTCCAATGGATGCCTTGATTCGGCTCCTTGTCGCAGCCGTACAGCTCCATCATCAGGTACAGCACGCCGTCCGTGTCCAGCGTCCACCACAGGCACGCAAACGGCTTGTTATAGCCGTAGTCGTAGCTGCGCCATACCGGCCAGTTGGGCGGCGGCGGAAATGGCGCAATGACGTGCGTATGCCCGCTCGCGTCCGGAGAATCGACAAAATCCTCGAAAAACTGTCCGCTGAACACGTCCCAGCGCCCCTCCAGCCAGGCCTTGCGCAATCGCTCCGGCAGCGATTCCAGCGACTTGATGTATTCCGGCTGCTTTTGCATCAGCGCCGTGTTGTCCGTGACCAGCGCCTGCACAAACGCGTAATCCTCCGGATTTTCGCCCTCGCGGAAGTCGCGATCGATGAACAGGCGCTTGAAGTAGCCGTGGCTGCGCCCTCCAGGGTTGAGCGTGTACATCGTTCGCTTGGGAAAACTGTTCGTTCCGCGCACGATGGCCTGAAAGCGCTTGATACACTCCTCCGGGATGTTCCCCGCCTCGTCGATAAACACCAGGTCGTATTCCGCGCCCTGGTACTGCTCCATGTCCTTTTCGTTGCGGCAATAGCCAAAACGGATCGTGCTTCCCGTCACAAAGGTCAGCGTCTTTTTCTGCTCGTTGTATTTCGCAATCTTGCGCGTATCCTCAATGAGCGGTCGGATATGGTTTTCGTACAGCTCCGGGTAGGTGGCGCGCACGATCAGGCAGCGTATCCCCCTAAATCGCAGGCAATGCAGCGTTGCCCACTTGCGCACCACCCAGCTCTTTCCGCCCCCGCGCGCGCCGCCATAGGCAATGTACTTGTTGCGCAGGTGCATGACTTCCCGCTGCTTTTCGCTTGGATTCCCAAAGTTCCATGTAACATTCAATCTGTGTTTTTTCCCCCCCGTTAATCTGTGTACCTCAACGTTAATCTGTGTATTCCCCCGTTCTGTTCATGGTCACTGTTACCTCGGTTTCGCCCCCTTCCTGCTCCTGCCGCAGCTTTTCCGCCTGCGTCTGGATGTCGTAGAGGCTGCGCATCGCGCGCGCCATCACGTCAATGCTGCGGCTAATGCTCAGCAGCTTTTTTTCGTCCACCACATGCAGCTTGTTTTCGGTCAATTCTCCGTCTTTTTCCGACACATGCGTGTAAAGCTGCCGGTTTGCGTCCCGCATCAGGCGCTCCAGCTCCGTGCTCATGCGCGTGCCCGCCGCCTGGAGCTTGGCAAGCCGGTTGATTTCGCGCTTGCCGGCGCGCTTGATCGCGCCCTTTGTGACCGTCCCTGCGTATTTCCTGCGCTCGTCCGCCCATTTCTCGCCTCTTGCCCGTCGCTCCAGCGTGCTCAGCGGTACGCCGTGCGCCTGCGCAAGGCTGCGATAGCTCATTTTCCCCGTCACATATTCCACTTTTAGCGCGTCCCAATCCGCGTCAGCCGCCATTGTCGCCCCCTCCTTTCCCGCAGCGTTTACCCGCGCGCGCTTTCCGGGCAGCACAAAAACGAGGCGCCTCCTCTTTCCGCGCGCACGCGCGCACCTGCGTTTGCCCCCGCTTTGCACTCACTTTGCAGCAGCTGCGTGCTGCTATTACTTTATCCCGCCCCAGCGCCCGATGGTAACTCCCCCATGCCGGATCAGCCGCGCGCTCAGATACACGCCGTCCACATACGGGCTGTAACGCAGCTCCGGCAGCTCGGCCAATGTGTAATCCGGATAGAGCCTGGCGAAGATCTCCGTGCTGTGCGCGCGCATGTCCTCGGCCAGCTTGCGCATCCGGCGGCGGCTGAGCTTGTGATCCGCGTATGTTACCCGCGGCTGGCGCAGGTTGCGGCTGCATGCCCAGCCCCGTCGGCACGCCTTGTCCTGCGTCTCCTTATGCTTGCTCATGTAATGCGCCCAGCCGCTCAGCCCGAAGCTGTCCGGCCGCGCGCTGCGGCTGTTGACAAGCCCGTTTTTCCACAGCGCCTCCACGGCCTCGCGCGGAAGGCCCTTGCCCACAATCAGGTGGTGGTGATACCGCGTGCCCAGCGCCCCGTGGGTGGTCTCGGTCGTGTATACGTACTTCAGCTCGTCCAGCCCCTTGCGCTTGCGCGCCCGTCTCAGGCGGGCAAGGTAGTTACGCAGCTCCCGCTGCGCGCCCTCCGCGCTCTCCGGCTGCCGATCCGGGTCATACGTCAGCGTCAGCAGCAGGTCGCCCGCGCCGAAGTTTTCGTTGATGAGCCGCCGCAGCCGCTTCTGGCTGTTCCGCCGGTTCACCGCCTGCACCTGCTCCCGGTGCTTTTCCGTCTGCTTTCTCGCCCTGGCTGCCGTCTGACGGTTATCCCATATGGCGTATCCCTCTATTTCCAGCGTGTCCCCGGCCAATATCCTTTTCACCCTGTACCCGCTTACGCCGCGCTCCGCACGCTCCGGACTTCCGTTTTCCTCGCAAAACAACGCTTCGTAGCTCTCTGCGCTTGCCTTCATGCTCTTTCCTTTCCGCCCTTAGGGGAGCGGGCCGCGTGCGCGCTTCCCTCTCCCCTCAAGGGGTCACCCCTCTCCCTTGCGGGGCTGTCCGCGTCCTTGCGCGTCATTTGTTAATACGCATATTCAAGCCTGTAATCGGCCGCAGCCGCTTACCCATTTATAAGGTAGAAAATTGCTTTTCCCCCAAATACGCGCAAAAGCTGCCCGAAGGCAGCTCGCGCGTTTATTCCCGTTTTTTAGTCTTTATATTTTTCCGCAACCATGCGGTATATCTCGCATTTTGCGTAGTCCCCGCCGCAATAGTTCCCGACCTGGCAGGCAAAAAGATCCTTATTTGTGATGTTCATCCCGATATAGCTTCCGTCAAACGGCCCTTCGCACAGGATGGTATTCCTGCCCCGCGTTCCCCGATAAAACGGGCATCGCGCCGTCTTGTCGTACACATGATCTCTTTTTCCTGCCATCTCTTCCGCTCCATTATCAGCGCAGGGCATGCCCTAACGCGTCCATGCGCATGTCCTGTACCCGCTCTTTGGCCTCCTCGCTGCGCAGCCGGAACGCTGCGTACTCTTCGCAGCCTGTGTGGCAGCCTACTTCGCGCTTCTCGCAGCGCTTGCACGGGCAGCGCAGCCATGGGTACAGTTCTTTGCCCCATTTTCGTTTTACGTCCATTTCCACGCCGTCCTTTGCTCCGCGCTCGGCAGCTCCCGGTACATGCGCCATGTGTGGTTATAGCCCTCGTACATCAGCCCCAGGCGATCCACGCCGTCATGCACCACGATCATGGTTTCCGTCGCTCTCTGCACAATTACAGCTGATATTTGCGGCTGCTTGCGCAACTCCAGGTAGCACGCGACCTCGCTTCCCCGCTCCAGCGCGTGCGCAAAATCGCGCACCTCGCCCTCGCTGCACGCCGGGCTGCTCTTTTCCCCGCGCAGCTCCCGGATCGCTTCCCGCACCGCGCCGTGCAGCTGCTTGTCCTCCGGCATCAGCTGCTCCAGCGTCATCAGCTTCTCCTCCAGCAGGTCTGCCGTGATCCCTCGGTCAAGCATCCGCATCTTCCTTTCCGCTTGTTTTTCCGGTCGCTGTCGTTAGATGCAGCGCCCCTGCCGCATATCCTTGCACGCGATCTGCCGCACCACAAAGCACGCCACGTCAGCGATCCTCCCGATCCGCGTCATCATCCCCGCCATGCTCCGCGCATACACCAGCTTCTTCTCGCCCGTCCTCAGTCTCACTTCCGCACAGAACATCCGCTCCTTCCTCCTTCTTCACAACCTTCAGCTCATATCCTAACTTGTCCAGCGCGTTGATCACCGTCCGCAGCTCGGGCGTCAAAAGTCCTTCCTTCCAGCAGCGCAGCTCAAACGCGCTGACGGGCATCAGATGCGCAGCCCTCTTATTGTTCCAGCCCTTTTCCGCGATCCCCGCAATGATCTGTTCCATGATCTCTTCCGCCGTCATTCTTCCTGCCTCCCGTATACTGCGTTTTTCTCGTTCCACTCCCGCTCGTTTGCCCAGTTGCGCATGCGGCTGCGGCAAAACGCGCGCACATACCGCCGTCTGCGTCTGCGCGCCACCGCTTCCATGGGCAGCTCGATCACTGCCGTCAGTAACGACAGCGATACGATAAACAGCACACATGCCATATGGCTCTCCTCCAGCGCTTTTATGTATCCCCGAACATATCCACCTGCTCAACGACTTTGCGCAGGTAATACCCGCCTTTGCCATCGCTTTCCAGCGTGTACCCTCCGCCCAGCATGCCGCTTTTCTCGATTTTGATTTGGACATTGAACGTGATTTTGTGCTTAAAAATGGGCACCGTGACGATTTCGTCGTTATCCATCCGCTGATTTTCCAGCGAGATGTTCATCTTCAGCGTCATTGTGGCTTCGTTTTCTCCGTACTCCTGCATGTTGCGCAGCAAATCGTTCATGGTATCAGTCATGTCCCGCTTCATCAGCTCAAACGTATCTGCTTCCATGCTGATGGGCTGGATCTTAATCATTGTGATATACCCTCTTTTCTGCATCTGCAAAATGTTCGTTGCGCTGCCGTCACATCAAATTTGCACGCCAGCGGCTTCACAGGCCGCTTCATAGTCGTCATACGTTCTTCATTTCATCGTGCAGAATTTTCCCTTTGCTGAAAACGATGGACAGCGGGGCCTTTTCCTGCTGGATGTACCCGCAGTATTCCAGCAGGGCCGCCTTGCTGATCTTCAGCCGGTTGCCCACAAACGTGTGCGCAATGTTCAGCGTGCCCTGCTTCGCCGCGATATTCAACGAGTATCGGTCGCACCCCAGCACCGCCGCCGCCTCCTTCGTGCCCACATGCACCCCCGGCAGCGCCGCCAGCTCCTCCAGCGTCATTGTTGCTTTCATGGCCGCACCTCCTTTCTTTCGTTTTATCCTTTTTTCTTCCGTTCTGTTGTATTTCGATTTGGTGTCATGGTATAATCCGGTGGGGCTTTTTCTTCTCCGGGCGCTGCTGCGAACAGTTCCCGGATGTCTGTCACGCCCAGAGCGTCGGCGATGCGGATTGCCGTCCGCACGCCGGGCTCGTTCTGGCCGTATTCGTAACTTTGATACATACGTTCGGATACGTCTGCTTCCATCGCCACCTGCGCCTGTGTCTTGCCGGACTTCTCGCGGGCGGCCTGTAGTTTCATGTTTTTCACCGTCTCCTCTCTTTCTAATAGTGGCACGCTATATTTATCGTGTTCCCGTTCATCGTAACACGCTATTTATATCGTGTCAATACCTTTTGCAAAATTTTTGGAGGGTATTGTCATGCAGCTTCCTGACGGTCTTAAACGATTCCGCAAGGCTTACAAACTCACCCAGAAGCAAGCAGCTGAAATCGCCGGTGTTGCCGAACGTGTTTTCCAATCTTACGAGTACGGCAAGGTTGTTCCGTCTGTGCTTGTCCTCATCGCCCTCGCGGACTACTTCAACGTATCCCTTGACTACCTCTGCGGGCGTTCAGACATTCCGGATCGCAGATAGCACCGCCGCCGCCTCCTTCGTGCCTACTTGCACCCCCGGCAGCGCCGCCAGCTCCTCCAGCGTCATTGTTGCTTTCATGGCCGCACCTCCTTTCTTTCGTTTTATCCTTTTTTCTTCCGTTCTGTTGTATTTCGATTTGGTGTCATGGTATAATCCGGTGGGGCTTTTTCTTCTCCGGGCGCTGCTGCGAACAGTTCCCGGATGTCTGTCACGCCCAGAGCGTCGGCGATGCGGATTGCCGTCCGCACGCCGGGTTCGTTCTGGCCGTATTCGTACCGCTGGTAGGCTTGTTCTGTTATCCCCGCCAGTTTTGCGACCTGCGCCTGTGTCTTGCCGGACTTCTCGCGGGTCGATTGCAGCTTCACGTTTCTCACCGTCTCCTCTCTTTCTGGTTTGCACATCATATTTGCTGTGTGTTTATTATGCTATCACATCAAATTTGATGTGTCAATACCTTTCCCGAATTTTAAGGGGGTATTGTCATGTACAATATTGCTTTGCAGTTCAAGAAGATTCGTTGTGAACGCAATCTCACGCAAAGGCAAATTGCTGATGGGATAGGAATAACTGAACAGTCATATCAGCGCTACGAATACGGTAAGGTTATCCCATCTGCGACCGTCCTTCTCGCCCTTGCGGACTATTTCAACGTATCCCTCGACTACCTCTGCGGGCGTTCAGACATTCCGGAACGCAGATAGCACCGCCGCCGCTTCCTTCGTGCCTACTTGCACCCCCGGCAGCGCCGCTAATTCTTCTACTGTCATGGTTGGCTTGTTCATAATTACACCGCCTTTTGCGTCCTGTGCTTAGCACCGACATCATAGATTTCCTGGACAGAAACACCCATCGCTTTTGAGATCGGTATGATGTCAGTTGCTTTGATCGTCTTTCGATCGTTCAGCATGTCACTAAACTGCTTGGGAGTAAACCCAGCGCGGGAAGCTACAGCTTTTTGAACCAAACCTTTCTCGTTCAGAAGATGCTTGATTCCAACAGCCACGGGATCCTTGCTCATTATTTCGCCTCCATTCTCAGTATAACTGAATCCACAAGCAATATATCACAGTATTACTGTGAAGTCAATATGTTTCACTCAGTTTTTCTTGACTTTTATGTTGACATTTCGATATTTACAGCATACAATGCTATTTAAGGAGGATGAAACATGAGCATAGGATCAAGAATAAAGGAACGGCGCGAAGAACTCGGGATTACACAGATCGAATTAGCCGCACGCCTTAACGTTTCTAAAGGCGCTGTTGGAAACTATGAGACAGACGCAAATTCTCCAAAAGCGAGTATAATGTATAAAATTTTTCAGGTTCTTCGTTGTGATGCGAACTATCTGTATCAAGATGAAATAGGAGAGCCGGAAAGCATTGTTTCTCCAGCAAATGAAAAGAAACTACTTTCTCTTTTTAATAAACTGAACGAGGAAGGGCAAGAGAAGCTGATTGATTCAGCCGATGATCTTGTTCGCTCCGGAAAATATATAAAAACTGGTTCGGCTGGATCTGATAATTCAGATATGCAATACAACTATCATTCAGCTTCGGCCATTGCCCGCCAATATGCCGATGCTGCCGACAGTCAACAAGCTGAACCTAACACAAAAGCCCACGCATAAAGCGCGGGCTTCCGGCCAGATCAGGCGCAAGGGGACTGATAGCTTTGTCCAGAGATGATAATCATAATAATTCCTTGGATTTTGCAGGAAAGATTGATGTAGATGGTTCCCGGTCGGTCGAGTAATACGTACTTGGCAACGGTCGGCAGCTCAGGTACTTCAATATAGACTTTCCGCATGGATGACACCCTCTCTTGTATTGATAGATCGGCGCCTAATCTAACTATCCATGCGCATGGCCATATGCATTATAGCGCAACCTGCCGTTTTTTTCATCGGAAATGTTTGGCGTATAAACGTTTTAGAAGGATGTGGTCGTAATGAACAGACTAAAGGAGCTTAGGCTCCAAACAGGATGTACTCAGGCTGAATTTGGAAAGATATTTAACGCTTCGCAGAATACCGTCAGCAACTGGGAAAGCGGCAACAGAAAAATTGATAATGCACGGCTGATAGAATTTGCTTCATACTTTGGCGTATCCATTGACTATTTGCTTGGACAAACAAATGAAAGAAACAACAGCAAAGAAAAAGCGCCCACCGTCAGTGACGATGGGCTGGATGATGAATTGGTCAAGCTTCTCGTTGACCTGTCTCCTTCGGAGGTTCAGCGGGTGCTTGATTTTGTCGCAGGGTTAAAAGCAGCACGCGCAGAAGACGCTTCTCATCAGGGGTAAGTCCAGCAATCAGGGCATAAGCTTCCTGTTTCGTCATTGGTCGTACCTCATTTCGTTGTTGTATTCAGAAGCGCTTCTTTTGTTGTTATCTTACCATAATTGAGTAGTTCTATCAACAAAAGCAAGCATATGGCTTTGTCTATATATATAAGGCACTCTGACGCTACCAATGTGGCAGGGCAGGGATTGAGATAAAAAAAGAATATCGCACATTGTGAATCAGAATTCTCAGATTTTGACCTGATGTATATTCTCAGTTTATTCTTCAGGAATTTGCGCAAATAGTGGATGATTTTATTGAAGACGAAACCCGAAATAATCAGCTCTACTTACATAAAAGCTATTCTTTTTAAAAATTAGCTGAAAGGGGAGTGCAGGCATGATTTGCCCACGATGCAACAGGGATATACCGGATGACGCTGCGCTGTGCTGTTATTGCGGGCGCGTGTTCCGGCGCAAGCCTTCCTCCCGTGTTCACCAGCGCCCGAATGGCACTGGTACCGCGTACAAGGTGGGCAATAGCTGGATGGCGGAAATCACCATCGGCTGGGTGACTGACGCAGGCGGCGTCAAGCGCCGCCGCCGTCTGCGGAAAAGCGGCTTCCGGACACGCACTGAAGCGCTTGCTTACGCGGCTACCATGTATGAGCGTGAGCGTGCCCAAAAGAAAAAAGCCCCCATGCTGTCAGACTACTGGGAAACGTACAGCGGCGGGGAAATGGAAAAGCTGTCCGATTCCAAGCGCACGGCCTATAAAATCGCCTGGGAAAAGCTCAAGCCCATCTCCCTGCGCCCCATAGACAGCCTCACGGTTTCCGATCTGCGCCGCGTCGTGGGGGAAAAGGCGGACACATATTATCCGGCGCGCGATATGAAGGTGCTGCTGTCGCACCTGTTTACCCTCGGCGCTGCCGACGGCTGGTGCTCCAAAGATCTGCCCTCGTTCATCATCCTGCCGGAGAAGAACGAAACCGCCCGTGAGCCGTTCACGGAGGACGAGCAGCGCGCGCTCTGGCGCGCCTATGAAGCGGGCTGCACAGACGCGGCGATCGCGCTGATTATGATCTACACCGGCATGATGACGGGCGAGATGCGCCGCCTGACCGTTGATATGATAGACTACGATAACCGCCGCATTATAGGCGTTGGTCTTAAAACCGAGGTGCGCAAGGCCGCGCCGGTCTACCTTCCTGCCGATATCATCCCTGTCCTCCAGGCAGCTGCGGATGGGAAGGAGGATCGTGTCTGGCCATGCTCCCAGGATGATTTCTATTCCCGCTACTACGCAGCGCTGGAAACGGCTGGCGTGCGCCGCCTCACGCCGTACTCCTGCCGCCACACCACGGCCACAGCCCTGGCTATCTCGGAAAACATTGCCCCGGAAACCGTGCGCAAGGTCATGCGCTGGTCATCAACGGCCATGCTTTCCCGCTACGCCCATCCGGACGATTCCGACGCGATTGCTGCGGTTGATAAGCTCAAGCGCAAAACCGGAAATGTGGGGCCATAGCAGGGGCCATAGCAGAGAACAAATCAGAATATACGCCAATAATTATTATTTCTCGTATCCTCCACAGCTTGACCACAGATATCGGTTTTGCACTAAAACACCTCGAAAATGTGCGATTTTGCATAAAAAACAGCCCGTTTCATGCGGAAACGGGCTGTTTTTGGGTTTTTGGCGGAGAAGGAGAGATTTGAACTCTCGCTGCGCTTATCGCACACTACTCCCTTAGCAGGGGAGCCCCTTCGGCCTCTTGGGTACTTCTCCATGGCCGGTCAAAGGTAAAGGTGGCGGAGAGAGAGGGATTCGAACCCCCGGCGCCTTTCGACGTCACCAGTTTTCAAGACTGGCGCCTTAAACCGCTCGGCCATCTCTCCTTATCGGCTTCAGACAGCCTCTTTACCAAAGTGCTATGATAGTATAGCAAATTTCCCTGCGCTTGTCAACGGGCATTTGCCCATTTTTTCTGATTTCTTGCCTTTATGGGGCAAGAATGCTATAATGCAGCTGAGAAAGGGATGAGCATGTGACGCAGTACCAAAGCAGCAAACGGGTCCTTCTGACCATTGAATACGACGGGGCCGGCTTTAACGGCTGGCAGCGGCAGGCGAACCGCCGCACCGTGCAGGGCGAGGTGGAAAAGGCGCTTTCCCGTGCACTGGGAAACGAGACCACCGTTTGGGGCGCCAGCCGCACGGACGCGGGAGTCAGCGCCGTGGGACAGCGGGCGCACTTTTACCACTTCGGCACCATTCCCACGGAAAAGTTCCCCTTTGTGCTCAATACCATGCTGCCGCCCGACGTGCGCGTAACCAAAGCGCGCGACGTGCCGGAATGGTTCCACGCGCGCTTTTCCTGCCGGGGCAAGATCTACACCTACCGCATCTGCAACGCCCGTCACGGCAGCGCCATCCGCCGCAACTTCACCACCCACATCCCTGTGCCCGTTGACGAAAACAAAATGCGCGAGGGCGCGCTGCGCATGCTCGGCACGCATGATTTTGGCGCTTTCCAAGCGGCGGGCGGCACGGCCAAAACCACCGTGCGCACCATTCACGGCATCGACGTCAGCCGCGCCGGGGACGATGTTACCATGATCGTGCGCGGCAACGCCTTCCTTTATAATATGGTGCGCATCATGGCGGGCACGCTGATCGCCATCGGCCAGGGGCGGCTCAGCCCCGACTGCATCGACGAAGCGCTTGCCACCGGGAACCGCCTTGTTCTGGGCGTAACCGCGCCGCCCAGCGGGCTGGAGCTGACGCGCATTTTCTACGACCTGGACGGCGAGCGGCCGGAGGGGATGGAGGCAGGCTGGTATGAAACGGCTCCTCGGTGATATCCGCCGCGCCGATCAGGATTTTGGCATGATCGCCGCGGGCGACCGCGTGGCGGTGGGCGTATCGGGCGGCAAGGACAGCCTGGTGCTGCTGCGCGCGCTGGCTGTATACAGCCGCTTTGAATGCAAGCCCTTTTCGGTCGTGGCGCTGACGCTCAAAACGGGCGACCCCTTTGACACCGCCGCCATCGCGGCGCTGTGCGAAACGCTGCGCATTCCTTATGTGGTAGAGGAGTGCGACCTGATCCGCGAGCTGTTTGAGGTGCGGCGCGAGCCCAATCCCTGCGCCCTGTGCGCCCGGCTGCGCCGGGGAGCGCTTTTGCGCATGGCGGCAGAACAGGGCTGCGGCAAGCTGGCGCTGGGGCATCACCGCGAGGACGCGGAGGAAACGCTGCTCATGAGCCTGCTCTACGAGGCGCGGCTGCACACCTTTCATCCCATCACGCGCATGGAGGGGCAAAGCGTAACGGTCATCCGCCCCATGGTGTACGCGCCCGAAAAGGAGATCCTCCACCTGGCGCGCAAATTCAGCGTGCCGGTGGTCAAAAACCCCTGCCCGGCGGACGGGCATACCGCCCGGCAGGAAATCAAAGAGCTGCTCGACGCGCTGAGCCGCCGCTACCCGCAGGCGCGGGAATATCTGCTCACGGCGCTGCGTGACGAGGAACGCTACGGCCTGTGGAACCGTGAAAAAAAGGAGCTATAATGGAAGAGCTGCGTGCGACGATTTCGGAAACAATGTTTCGCAACGATGAAAACGGCTATACCGTTTTGCAGGCGCGCGCCGGACGCGAAAGCGTTACGGTGGTGGGCGTGATGCCCGAAATCGCGCCCGGAGAGCAGGCCGTCTTTCAGGGCGAATGGACGCTGCACCCCCAGTACGGCAAGCAGTTCAAGGCGCAAAAGTGCGAGATCCTGGCCCCCTCCACGCTGCTTGGCATGGAGCGGTACCTGGGGTCGGGGCTGATCCGCGGCGTTGGGCCGGCCACGGCGCGGCTGATTATCCAGGAATTCGGCAAGGAAACCATGGACGTGCTGAGCGAACACCCCGAGCGTCTGGTCGAGGTGGCGGGGATCGGCACCAAACGCGCCGCACAGATCGCCGAGAGCTTTCGCGAGCAGCACGCCGCGCGGCAGACGATGGTTTTTTTGCAGTCCTACGGCGTGACCCCGGCGCTGGCGGTCAAAATCAGCAAGGCTTATGGCGAGCGGGCGCAGGCCATCATCCAGGACAATCCATACCGCATGGTGGAGGACATTGAGGGCGTGGGCTTTCTCACCGCCGACCGCATCGCCCTGAGCATGGGCATTGCGCCCGAAAGCGAGAACCGCCTCAGCGCCGGGCTGATCTACGCGCTTCAGGAGGCGGCCTCCAGCCAGGGGCACACCTTTTTGCCCCGGGAAGAGCTGCTTGCGCTGGCCGCGCGCCTGCTGCGCGTGGATGCGCCGCTGCTGGAAACGCATTTGCAGCGCCTGCTGCTGGCGGGCAAGCTGCGCGCCTGCATGGTCGATGGGCTGAACGGCATTTTTCTGCCCCAGCTATGGCAGGCGGAAAGCGAGATTGCCCGCCGCCTGACCGAGATGCGCCAAAGCGCGCAGATGGTGATGCGCCAAACCGTTGCCGCGCAGATCGCCGCCTTTGAGCGCGAGCACGGGATCTCCTTTTCGCCAACGCAGAAGCAGGCCATCTCCATGGCGGCGCAGGAGGGCCTGCTGGTCATCACCGGCGGCCCCGGCACGGGCAAAACGACCATCATCAACTGCATTCTGTCGCTCCTGGATACCGAAAGCGTGCTGCTGGCCGCGCCCACGGGCCGCGCCGCCAAGC
>JAHZHX010000017.1:21392-35693 GCA_019420065.1 Clostridiales bacterium
GAGCGAGGCCACCGGGCAGGAGGCCTCCACGCTTCACCGCCTGCTGGAATACGGCGGCGAGGACGGCAGCTTTACCCGCGACGAGGACAATCCCCTGGACTGCACCTGCGTGATCGTGGATGAGATGAGCATGGTGGACGTGTTTCTGATGCGCGCCTTTTTGCGGGCGCTGCGGCCGGGCACGCGTCTGATCCTGGTGGGCGACGCCGACCAGCTGCCCTCGGTTGGCGCGGGCAACGTGCTGGGCGACGTTCTGCGCAGCGGCGCGGCGCCCTCGGTGCGGCTCAGCGAGATTTTCCGCCAGGACGAAACCAGCCTGATCGTGCGCAACGCCCATGCCATCAACCGGGGCGAAATGCCTGTCCTCAACCGCAAGAACGCCAATTTCTTCTTTGAACGCCGCCCCTATGCCGAGGACGCGGCCCGCGCCGTCGTGGAATTGTGCAGCATCCGCCTGCCGCGGTACCTGGGCAGCGCCGATCCGCTGCGCGACATCCAGGTGCTCTCGCCCACACGCAAGGGCGCGTGCGGCGTGATCGCCCTCAACGCGCTTTTGCAGGCGGCGCTTAATCCTCCCGCGCCGGACAAGAAGGAGCTTGTTGTGGGCGAACGCGTTTTCCGCTGCGGCGACAAGGTAATGCATATCAAAAACAACTACCAGCTTGAATGGGTGGACGAAAAGAACCGAGAAGGCGAAGGCGTTTTCAACGGCGACATGGGCACGGTGCTCAGCGTGGACGGCGAGGACAAGACCCTGACCGTGTTTTTTGACGACGG
This sequence comes from Clostridiales bacterium, assembly GCA_019420065.1. Classification (GTDB taxonomy): domain Bacteria; phylum Bacillota; class Clostridia; order Christensenellales; family Aristaeellaceae; genus SFMI01. The sequence goes on from JAHZHX010000017.1 coordinate 22,170, forward strand.
GCGCACGGCGATATATGACTACGCGCTGCTGGAGCAGCTGGAGCTGGCCTACTGCCTGTCGGTTCACAAAAGCCAGGGCAGCGAATTCGGCTGCGTGGTCATGCCTGTGGTGGGCGGCCCGCCCATGTTGCTCACGCGCAATTTGTTCTACACAGCGCTGACGCGCGCCAAGCGCCTGGTGGTGCTCGCCGGACGGGAGGACGCCATCGCCGCCATGGTACACAACAACCACATTGCCCGCCGCTACACGGCGCTGTGCCAGCGCCTGCAGGCGGTCTAAATAAAGCATAGCCGGGAGGAAGCGCGCCATGCGAAGCTTATTCTCCGCCTCGTTTGCCGGCATTTACGGCCTTCATGACGATCAGGCCCGGGGGCGGCTCATCAGTTTGGGCAGCGCCCTGATGACGGCGGTATACAACGTGTTCGTCACCGGTATTTTCTATACCGGCTTTCTCTCCATGTACGGCATGTCCATCACCAGCGTCGGCGTAATCAGCTTTATTCCCTACATTGCCAACTGCTTCAGCCTTTTTTCGCCCATGGTGCTGCGCCGCTTCCGCCGCCGCAAGCGCGCGCTGCTTTGCGCCAAGGTATTTTATTACGCGCTGTACATCCTGGCAACCACGCTCATGCCCTCCTTTGTCACGGGCGCGCGAGCGCGGCTTGTCTGCTTTGCGGCCATATTGTTCGTGGCACACGCGGTATACGCGCTCTTCAGCCCGGGCATTACCACCTGGTTCTATGCCTTTTATCCACAGGAAAACGAAGCCCGCAACCGCTATATCGCCCTGAACCAGATTTTTTCCTCGTTCATGTCCAGCGCGGTGCTGCTGCTTTCGGGGGTGCTGGCCGACGCGGTCAGCGGCTCCGCGCATCAGGGCGCGCTGATCCTCGCCTTCCGCTATGCCGCCTTCCTGCTGGTGCTGCTCGACGTGGGCATGCAGGCGTGCGCGCGCGAATACCCGGCGGCCGAAAGCGCGGCCCTGCGCCTGCGCGACGTGTTCACGCTGCCCTTCCGCTATCGCAAATTTCTGCTATGCATGCTGCTGATGTTCTGCTGGAGCCTGAACGGTGGCCTCAACAGCGGCCTGTGGAGCTATCATCTGCTCAACCACATGCATTTTTCCTATACGCTGATCAACGCCATGTCGGTCATGTATACGGTGATCCTGATCCTGGCCGCGCCCTTCTGGCGGCGCAGGCTGCGGCGCTACTCCTGGATCAAGACCTTCGGCGCGGCCAATCTCCTTTGGGTGCCCACCGAGGTGCTCTTTTTCCTCATGACGAAACGCAGCGCCTGGCTGTACATCCCGCTGTGTACGGTACAGAACTTTCTGAACGTGGGCTTCAATCTTTCCTACGCAAACGTTCTGTACATGAACCTGCCGGAGGAAAACGCCACCGCGCACATTTCCTTCAACTGCATCGGCTGCAATCTGTTCACCTTCCTGGGCATGCTGGCGGGCACGGCCATCAGCAACCTGAGCGGCGACAATGTCATGTCCGTTTGGGGGCTGCCGGTCTACTCCGTGCAGTTTACCACGCTGGCACGCGCCGTTTTGATGGCGCTGATGGGCGCGGTATGCGTGAAATACTGGCGCGCCTTCACAAAGGACGCGGACATTGCCGACGTGGAAGCCGCCGAAAGCATCCGGAAAGCCGCCGCGTCCAAAAAAATTTCAAAATAATACTTGACAAAGCGTTTTCCATGTGATAATATATTTCTCGCAAGTTAGCTTGCATGCGGGAATGGCGGAATTGGCAGACGCGCATGATTCAGGTTCATGTGCTCGTACGAGCTTGCAGGTTCAAGTCCTGTTTCCCGCACCAAAATCCGGACGAAGATTCGTCCGGATTTTCTTTTTGTTCGTCCAATATGCCGAACATTTGTCAACCATGTTTTCTTGAAATGTTCGGATTTTGCCGCTCAAATGGACGTTTTTTCGCCCGAAAAAACCCACTCATGACACGGAAATCTGCGAAATCAGAGCAAAAGCTATGTCACAAAGATTTAATATATTCAGTATTCGTATTGTTCTGCGATAAGCAGGATATAGCGATGAAGTGATAAACTGTATTCTCAAAGAGACTTTGACCAACTGATACCATTTGGGAGCAATAGAAACAGAAAACTTGCGGGATATAGGGTTCAGAAAAGCAAAAGACGGGAAATGGTGGAAGGAGCTTAATTGCATTTCTTGAGGTTGTTAGTTTAGAGAAATAGTAGGGAAAAGTTTCAAAAGGAAGGGATGATTTAGGCGGGCTATTTCGTTTATTGATTAAAGCTATTTGTTCATATATGGTGCTAAGAATTAAAGAAGCGGATGCATAGCTTAAGTGATAAAGGAGGTTGCCTATGAAAAAGTTGTTTGCAGTCCTATTCATTCTTTGTGTTTTTTACACTTGTAGCGTTACGGCGTTTGCAGCCACTGACCAGCTACCTGATGAAATTCTCGACGTATTGGATGAAAAGTGGGATGGGTGGACAGTTCCGTCAGAAACATACAAAACAGCTAATGGCAAGTATGAACCGGATAACGATTCACCGGCATCGTACTATTATGATGAGCATGGCCATGCTGCCGCTGTCGCTGTTATTTCTAAGAACGGGAAGAATCGGATGGTCATCCTGGAAAAGAAAAACGGTGAATGGAAAGTGGTGGCAAGTTCCATTTCTGCTGTTTTGCAGGGAGAATGGATCCCCTCAATCTCCTGTGAAACATATGGGCAGTTCGATATCCATTACTCGTCGAGACCTTATGCGGAACCGATCTACTGTGCTATTGAGCGTGAAGATAACGGACAATGGTATTTCACGCGCTATGAATATAGCTCGGAAGAGAACGGACGCATCCGCATTTGGATTTCTCCGGACTGTCTGACTTTCTACTCGGATGAGAATAAGAAGACCAATGTATATGGTGTGGTCGAAAACCGCTTCCAATACTTCACATTGGCTTCATTGCCGAAGACTGTATCCAAGGCGCGGGCATCATTGACCAACCCACCGAAGATTCCTGAGGGGACTTTGTCCGCAACAAGAATCAAGTTTACCTCCGGCAAGAAGTATGAAGTCTATCAGGGCCCCGGAAAGGAATACGGCAGAGCTGCCAACGGAAAGGCTGCTGTCAGTACCAATGACTGGATTCAGGTCTTTGGTGAAGAAAATGGCTTCATTATGATCCAGTACGATATTTCAAAAGAACAATACCGTATTGGCTGGATTGATGCAAAGGCCTTGCCGAAAAAGGCACAGATTGAAGCACTATCCTTCCAGCCGGTGCATGGGTATCTGGTACAGCAGACGTTCCTAACAGACGATCCGCTGAATTCGAAGAAGTCCGTCGTGACGCTTGAACAGGGGACAGAAGTCCGGTGGCTTGCTTCCATGGGCGATTGGGCGTATATCGAAACGACCACCGGAACACTGATTCGTGGTTTTGTTCCTGTCAGTTCCATCGAGGTTCCTCAGAACAGCGCCGTTCGATACGATGTGATGGAAGGCCTCGCCGGGTATTGGGTTGGCGTTGCCGGCGGCGAAATGTTCTATGATTCGGTCATGCTGTATGCAGACGGAACATACGCAGGCTGGATGGGAACGCGAGCCATGGAGGATACCTATGAGGTTATGCATGGCAATTGGCGCGTGACTGATTATGACGCAGCCGCAGGCCTGTACTGGAATAATCCACCTTATGAAATCACGTTTGAGAGAACGAATATGACCGGCAGAGTATTCGGACTCACAACGGAGAATGATGCTTTCAGTATCACAACGGATGAAGGCGGCTATGGATATGAAAGGCAAAAACCGCCTGTAGATGACCCGAACTATGAGCCAGATGTTAATGAGCATGGCTGATTAGTGCAGAAAAAGGGCTATACCCTCTCTTCAAAAGACAACGGGATGCGTTGCTATTGGCAGAAAAGATTAAGAAGCTGGCTGGACTTGATAATGAAACTCTCCGTTGTTTGGAAAAGCACGAATATCATCAGTGACATGACGGTTGGAGATTACCATTACCTTGTTTACTATAATGAATTGAGGAGCAGCGGATGGGGTGCTTTACTGATGACAAAGGACGGTAATGGTTACGGCCATGCTTTTTATTGCAGCTATCCCGATGGCCAAAGCCTGACACAAATGCCAAACGAGCTTTATACCTTGCTTTCGTCCTTCCGCTTGCTTGATCAGAAAAATAAGATAACGCAATGAATGATATGCCTTTTTTGCGTTCAAAAGCGATCGCTGCCTTAAACCGGTGTACAGGAGGAAAACAAGAATGTGGATTTTTTATGCAGTGGGGTCGGCGTTCTTTGCCGGCGTAACGTCGATCCTGGCCAAATGCGGCATTCGTCGAACGGATTCCAACGTGGCGACCGCGATACGAACCGTTGTCGTGCTGCTTTTTTCGTGGCTGATGGTTTTTATCGTCGGTTCGCAGGATCAGCTTCAGCATATCAGCGGAAAATCGTTGTGCTTCCTGATCCTCTCCGGGCTCTCCACCGGCGCCAGCTGGCTGTGCTATTTCAGGGCGCTGCAGATCGGCAATGTGAACAAGGTCGTGCCCATCGACAAATCCAGCACGGTATTGACCATCCTGCTGGCGGCGATTTTTCTGGGCGAGGGAATCAACGCTTCAAAGGCTGCGGGGATCGTGCTTATCGCCGCGGGCACGCTTCTGATGATCGAGAAGAAGCAGGCGGCTCATACTGACGAAAGCCGCGGATGGCTTTTCTATGCGCTGGGTTCCGCCGTTTTCGCAAGTCTTACCTCCATTCTCGGAAAGATCGGCATCAGCGGCATTGAATCCAATCTGGGCACGGCGATCCGCACGGGCGTTGTGCTGATAATGTCATGGGGCATGGTCTTTGTCACGGGCAAGCAGGGAGAGGTCGCCCGCATCCCCCGCAGGGAGCTGGGCTTCATTTGTCTGTCGGGCCTGGCGACCGGCGCCAGCTGGCTGTGCTACTACAAGGCGCTTCAGGACGGCCTTGCCAGCGTGGTGGTACCCATCGACAAGCTAAGCATACTGGTCAGCATCGCTTTTTCCTATTTCGTTTTCAAGGAAAAGCTCACCCGCAAAGCGCTGCTGGGCCTGGCCGGAATCGTTGCCGGCACGCTTTGCATGGTATTTTTTTAAGATTTCCGCAAATTCCCGCCAGATTCTCGTCGGAACGGCAGAGGAACGCATCCGGGCGGTCGCTGTCCGGATTTTTTGCATCCGGAAAAATTTTTCACGCGCATGTTGCATTTTGCGGCACTTGGCCGTCAAATAGGTGAAAGGAGGCGAGGAAGCCATGCAAGCTGTCAAGGGCCCTGACAGTGGCAATGAAACGTTTGAACGTCTCGTGGACGCGCACCAGCTGTCACTCCTGCGCCTGTGCTACGCCTATCTGCATGACGAGGAGCTGGCCAGGGACGCGGTGCAGGAAACCTTTTTGAAAGCGTATCAGAAGCTGAACGGCTTCAGGCGCGAATGCAGCGAAAAAACCTGGCTGACGCAAATCGCCGTCAACGTATGCAAGGATATGCGCAGAACGGCCTGGTTCCGGCATACGAACCGGTTCGTTACGCCGGATATGCTTCCCGAGCCTTGCGTTTCGACAAACGAGGAAAACGGCGCTTTGACCGCCGCCATCATGGCGCTGCCGGTCAAGCTCCGGGAAGCGGCGCTGCTGTGCTGGCTTCAGGGAATGACGTATGCCGAAGCCGCCGAAGTCCTGCGGATCACGCATCAGGCCGTCAGCGGCCGGCTGAACCGCGCAAGAAAAAAACTGCGTTCCGCTTTGGAAGGATGTGATAAAGCATGACCCTGCATGAGGAACAGGAAAAGGTTCAAAAGGCGATGAACGCCTCGCTTTCCGGTTTGCAGGAGGATCCTTGGCTCGCGCGGCGGATTCTTGCGGATATGAAAGGAGAAGAACCCATGGCAAAAAAGCTTTCCGTATCCATGATCCTGATTATCGTACTGCTTGTTCTATCAATTTCGGCGGCGCTGGCCGCCGGACTGGGGCTGTTTGGCGAGCTGTCCCAGGCCAATAATGCCGACGAGCGCCTGCCCGCGCTGGAAAACGCCGCCGCGGCGCTCCATGCCGCCGCGCAGATGGGCGACGATATCGCCGTCGATATCAGCCAGGCCTATTTCGAGGGCAACCGGGTATTTATTTCCTATCGCGTCACGGGCGACTGGTTCGCCGTCGCGCTGCACGAGGGCGCGCCGGACAAGGACTACCAATGGAACGACGTGCGCGAGCATTTCGTCTGCGCCGAGCATATGCTAAACGACCATCCCCAGGGGCAGCGGGCGATCGACTTTCTGGACGGCAAGGAGCCGCGCTGGGTTGAAATGAACACCGCCGCGCTGGCGGACGGGCTGTACCTTGCGGACGGAACGTATCTGGATATCATTGGCGGCGACGAGCGCATCCAGGAGGACGGCAGCCTTGTCGGCTGGAAGGAATGCGAAATCCCCGAGGGATCTCTGTCGCCGGAGCTGACCTTCAAGGCCGTGCTCAATCGCGGTCACAGCGTGCAGTTCCAGGACGGCGATACCTATCGCGCCGTTTACGAGCGCGGCGAAAAGACCGAGCTGACCTTCACGCTCAGCCAAAATACCCGCTGTACCTATCTGAAGGGCGCATCTGCGCAGGAAAGCTATCAGGCGGAGGCCGTCCTGGCGTGCGGGCAGGTCGATGTGAAAGGCGCCCTGCGCCTGACCTGTCCCGAAGCATGGGTCAAGGTGTGGGATACCTGGGAGGGCGGCGACAAGACCGACCTGATCGAAAACTGGTATCTGTATCAAAACGGCTGTCTGATCGGCAAGCACGGCGTGCAGGAAATCAGCGTCCAGGGAACAAACGCGCTCTCTTTCACGCTTATGTACCCGGCAGTCTCGGAAAACAACGGCCTGACGCTCGTTCCGGTGTATTCCCTGAGTGGGGAGCATCCTCAGGAGGCGCTCGCGGTCGAGCTCATCGCAAAATAAAAAAATCCGCTCCGTCCCGCAGGCTGCAAAGACCTGCGGGATTTTTTGCGTGCCTGTTCACGCGCGGCAGAAGGCGGCGCGGTATGCCTTGGGCGCGCGTTTTTCTATAGCTGTTTTAGCGATCCAAACCAAACGCTTTTTCCGCCATGGCAAGCGTTTGGGCAATGCTTCTGCTTTCATCCCTGCGGATTACCTGAAAACCGGAGCGCAGAAAGCGGTCATATCTTTCCTGCGAATTGATCCGCGACAAGCACTGCCGAAAGTTCTCCAGCGCATATACCGGGTCAGGCTCCTCCATGATCAGCCGGTACAGGAATTGCTTTTCCCGATCCGGCCTTTCAAAAAAACGCCGCACGGATATTTGCGGGTCTGCAAGCATGATAAGCACATGGCCGTGAACGGCAATTTTTCGCAGCGTTTCAAGGGAGATATTCGTATCCACAAAAACAGGCTTCGCCTGCGCGCTCAGCTTTTCCAGGATTCGCAGCTCCAGCCTTTCGCACTCTTTGGCTACGCCGTTGATCCACGCTTCGTATTCATCGGGCGTTCGCCGGATAAAATCATGCCAGTCCTTCAGCTTCCTCGTATACCATAAAAAGGGAAATTCCTGTTTGTCCGGCGCGGGGAAAAACCTGTCGTGGTAATTTTCCTCGCAGAGCACGCCGCCGTGCTTTTCCGCAAGCAGCCTTGCCATCGTCGATTTGCCGGCGTAGGCCGTTCCGCTGATAAAATAGATACGGTCAAAAGCCACGTTCACGCCCTCCAAAAATTTCTGTTTTCCCGCGCCATACCGTGAAAAAAATCAAGGCTTTTCCTTTTCCCGCGCCTCCCGCAGCGCCTGCGCCATGCGCGTTACCGCCGGGCGAGCGCCGTTGTTTTTTTGCAGGATCGCGGCGATCTCGACCTTGGCCGCCTCCACCTCGGCGTGGAATTCCGCCGCCGATACGCGCAGCGCGCCGCCGCCCAGGATAATGAGCTGCTCCAGCGCGTCCGACGTCGCCACCCGCACCCGGTGGCGCTTGGCAATCTCGCGGATGGCGCGTTCGATATAGTTGTCCGCCGTTTCGGCCTCGCGGGTGTAAACGATATGAATGCCCCGGTAATCCTCCTGCGCGCCGTGATTGCCCGCCACCTTGTACGCGTCAAACACCAGAATGATCTCGCAGGGCTTGAAGCCCCGGTAATTGCACAGAATGTCCATCAGGCTTTGCCGCGCGTGCTCCAGGCTCCGTTCGGAAAGCGCCTTCAGCTCCGGCCAGGCAAAAATGATGTTGTAGCCGTCCACCAGCAGGTATTCCTCCTGCGGCGGCTGGAAGCTGATCGGGCGGTCGTTCACGGTGGGGCGGCTTTGCCGCGCCGCGCCGCCCACGCGGGGCTTGATCTCGCCGTAAGTACGCTCAAAGATGCGCTTTAGCTCCGCGTCCTCGTCGGCCGAACCGCGGTACGCTGCCGCGGCAGGCGTTTCCGCGCGCGCGGGATGAAGCGATGAGGGCAGGTGCATATGCGCGGCCGCCTCGTCCCATTTGACGGTATAGCCCGCGCCATGGGCGCAGAAAACCGAATCGGGCGTGTTGTCCGGATCGCGCTGGGGATCATAGCCCGCCTGCATAATGATTTTTTCCTGATCCCGGCAGGGGGCATAGCCGCGCAGCGTACACAAAAGCCGTCCCCGGCCATGCGAATAGGCGGCGACTTCGCGCGCGTAATGCCGCGCCGCCGCCACCGGCGCGCGCCCGCGCAGCAGCGTCATTTCCCCCTGCGCCTCAGGCGGGTCAAAGCTGCCGCCCATCTGCTGCAAATCATTCATGGCGCGGCCCACGCACTCCCCCGGCAGCTCCAGGCGCAGATCATACCAGGGCTCGAGCAGGATGCTTTGCGCCTGCATCAGCCCTTGCCGCACGGCGCGGTAGGTCGCTTGGCGAAAATCCCCGCCCTCGGTATGCTTGAGGTGGGCGCGTCCGCCGGTCAGCGTGATCTTTATATCGGTGACGGGCGCGCCGGTCAGCACGCCCAGGTGCTGTTTCTCCATCAGATGGGTGAGGATCAGCCGCTGCCAGCTCCGCTCCAGCATATCCTCCGGGCAGGCGGCGGCAAACTGCATACCGCTGCCGCGTTCAAGCGGCTCCAGGCGCAGCTGCACCTCGGCGTAATGGCGCAGCGGCTCGTAATGCCCCACGCCCTCGACCGGCGCGGCAATCGTTTCGCGGTAAAGGATGCTGCCCTCGCCAAAGCGCGCGTCCAGCCCAAACCGGTCATGCAGCAGGCGGCGGAGGATCTCCAGCTGCACCTCGCCCATCAGCTGCACATGCATTTCGCGCAGCGCGGCGTTCCACGTCACATGCAGCTGCGGGTCTTCCTCCTCCAGACGGCGCAGGCTTTGCAGCGCCTGATGCGGATCATATCCCTGCGGCAGCAGCACCCGGTAGGTGAATACCGGCGTGAGCAGCGGCGCGGCGCGCTCCTCCCCGGTGCCCAGCCCCTCGCCGGCGCGCGTGTGCTCCAGGCCCGTCACGGCGCAGACCATACCGGCCTGCGCCTCCTCGACCGCGCGGTATTTCGCGCCCGAATACAGGCGGATCTGGTTGACCTTTTCTTCCCAGCCCTCGCCGCGCAGAAGCGATTTGACCCGCAGGCTGCCGCCGGTGATCTTGAGATAGGTCAGCCGCGCGCCCTGCGCGTCGCGGGCAATCTTATAGACACGGGCGGAGAAGACATCGGGATAGCTGCGCGGAGGCAAAAGGTCAATCAGCGCGTCGAGCAGCGCATCGACGCCGCTCAGCTTCAGCGCCGAGCCGAAAAAGCAGGGGAACAGCGCACGCTTGGCAACGAGCGCGGCGATCTCCGCGGCGGGAATGTCTCCCGTTTCCAGGTAGGCCTGCAGCGCGCCCTCGCCGCACAGGGCAACTTCATCCAGCCGCTGCGGGGCAAGCATGTCCACGCAGGCGTCGGACAGACGCGCTTTCAGCTCCCGCGTCAGGTCGGCGCGGCTGCATCCCGGCTGATCCATTTTGTTGACAAACAAAAAAACCGGCACGTTGTACGCGCGCAGCAGATTCCACAGCGTCAGGGTATGCCCCTGCACGCCGTCCGCCCCGCTGACGACCAGCACCGCGCAATCCAGCACGGGCAGCACCCGCTCCATCTCGCTGGAAAAGTCCACGTGCCCCGGGGTATCGAGCAGGGTGATCGCCTGCCCCTTCCAGCTTAGCTCCGCCTGCTTGGAAAAAATGGTGATGCCGCGCTCGCGTTCCTGTACGTCGGTATCCAGAAAAGCGCTGCCATGATCGACGCGCCCGAGCTTGCGAAGCTGGCCGCTTTGATACAGCAGCGCTTCGGACAGCGTGGTTTTGCCCGCGTCCACATGGGCCACCAGACCGGCGATCCGCATTTTTCCCTGCATGAAAAACGCCCTTCCTCATCCTGATTTCTTCCTTTTATTATAGCATAAACGCGGGGGCGAGAACAAGGGCGAGAGAAAGGGAACGGGGGATACGAGGAAACGGAGGATACGAAGGATACATTTCTTTCTTTAGGAAAAGAAAGAACCAAAGAAACCACGTTGAGGCCCCAAAATGAATATGGCTGCCGAATGTTGCATCCGGCAGCCCGACCGCCGCTCTGTACAGAATGGCGGTTATTTTTCTTTATCCAATTTTGCAATCGCCTCACAAAGCTGAAGCATGATGGCTTTGGCTTCTTCGCTGCACCCGCTGATAAGACGGGCAATTCCGCGCGCGGTCGCATCCGGTTCCGGCGGTTGTTCAAAATTTTTTAAATCATATGCGCCCGCAAAGAAATTTTCAATGGGCGTTGAGAGAATTTCACTGATTTGCATAAGCCGATCCAGATTCGGACGCATATCTCCGCGTTCGTATCGTCCATAGTAGTTTGTCGTTATTTTCATCCGCTCGGCAATTTCTTCCTGAGTGATTCGGCGTTGAAGTCGGGCAATTCTTATATTGTTTCCAATGATGCGATTGTTTATACACACCAGCCCGCCTCCTATATTTACACCATTTAAGTGCGCCCTATTTCGTCGATAAGGCTCTTATCGATGGCATAAGCAAGATCAACTGTCTTTTTAGACTGTCCTTTGAATAAATTCCCGAAACGTTTGGCGGTATCATCCTTAATTTCAATGTGGCATCTATCCGGCCAAGGCTCGTGGATTAGACAGCCTTTCAAGATGTCATCTAACTCAACATGTAAAATCACGCAAATGTCTGCAACCGTCCTAAGATTTAGCGGACGGTCACCGCGTTCCCATTTTCCATAATTACTGGCGCTTTCATAGCCCAACGCTGCCGCAAGGTCTTCCTGGGTCATGGATCTGGCTTTGCGGTATTTTACGATGTTCTCGCCCAGCAGCTTGTAATTTATATTCGCAGATCTGACGGATTTACGCATTTTCTCCCTCCTGACGTCTGCTTCTTATTCGTAATTTATCTCATGTTGATTTATTTTCACAGATTCTTTCAAGAGTAACCTTCTCAAATAAGAGCAAGTATGATATAATGTCAACAGGAAAAATACTCTTATAGGAGGTGACATACTCATATAAGGGAAATGATATTATGAAAAAGCTACACTAAGGAGGGAAATAAATGAAGCCGGACATCAAACGACATCCGACTCATTCAATAATTTGACAGTATCAGACACAAGGGATACTGCTAAGTTGATAATATTCTGCGGCTGTCCCTCTAATAATGTATGCATCCTGTCCATAATTTCCGGCAATGACGCATTTACTACAGGCTGAAAGTTTTTTTCTGCATTTATGCAGCCAGCTGTCAAATCTTCCATGGGCACCTTCAGGATAACACTGATTTCGGCAAGGCGTTCAAGGCTAATGTAGCGTTCGCCACGTTCAATTTTGCCAACATGACCAACTGACACATCCAACATTTCCGCCAGCATTTCTTGAGAAATTGACCGTGACTTGCGAACGTCTTGGATATGCTGCCCCAAAAGCTTATAGTTGACAAAAAGATTGCCTTCTTCCTTTGCCAAAACCTTCACCGCCTTTTCGGCGTTATTCTATCAGAATCCCAAAGTTGTCAGAAGATTCTGATTGCGCCCTATATGCACATATTGCGCCCAAGCAGAGCAAAATATGAATAAAAATCTGCCCTGATGCGTGAAGAATAGGCTTTATAAGGATATGACGGAGGTAGAATAATGGAACACATGACTGAATCTGAAAAAAAGCTGCACAGATGCTGTTTTACAGGACACCGCCCCGAAAAGCTGCATATGTCTGAAAAAGAACTGACGGATTGCCTTCTGAGCGAAATCCGGAGAGCAGTCCAGAACGGATACACAACGTTTATATCCGGCGCAGCACGCGGCGTGGACATTATCGCCGCTGAGCTTGTTCTTGCGGAAAGGAAACGAGGCATGCCTATCCGGCTGATTGTCGCAAGTCCCTATAAAGGCTTTGAGAATAGGTGGAAATCGGACTGGCAAAGACGATATTCAAACGTACTTCAGGCAGCAGATTTAGTTAAATATATCTCCCCGGAATACACTCCGGCGTGTTTCCAAAAACGGAACGAATGGATGGTGAACCACTGTTCAAGAGTCATTGCCGTTTATAACGGATGTTCCGGAGGAACGCGCAATACGGTTCTGTACGCAAAGCGCATGGGAAATGATATAAGAATCATTGCACGACAGCATACAAAAAGAACGGAGGAACCCACATGAAAAAAATCACCTATCTGCTCCGCGAATACCTGCCTTGTATAGCCATTGCTGTTTTTCTCAATATTATATTCTGGACATGGGCGGCTTACGTGGAACAAAAATCATGCCTGTGTGCCATTCTTACCTATGAAACGCAGGTATTCCCGATTGACGAAAAATTAAACCGACTATACGCTGTCGATAACCTATCCCCCGGAACCTACGTATATATGTCTACTCAATGCAATCACAAAAAGCAAATACAGCTGACGATAGACCCTGACAGCGGCGCCTATGAGGCACGGCTCATCCCGATCAACACGCACGAAGAAAGTATTGGAATCCGTTGGAAAGAGACCTCATCCTGCCCTTCAGGGGAATGAAAAAAGCTGCCGGATGCAACGACAGCTTTTTATACGCTCTGTCAGTTTCATATATCCAGGCAGGGGGCGCGTCTGCTATGCAGACGCGATGCGCCGATGCAGTCGGCGCAGTTGGAAGCGTCGCCTTTGCCCGGATATGCTTGCATATCCGGTAAAAGGCAGCTTCCAGCATATCCCCCTGCCGTCTAAAACCGTCAAACCCGCTCCAAAACCGATTGGTTTTCGGGTGGGGTTTGGGGAAGGGGCGCATAGGAACAAACCCCTTGCGGGTTTGTGACGCGGCAACAGCCAATGCGGCTTGCGCAGTGGCGCGCCTGGCAAGTGCCAGGCGTGCGGACAGGAGAAAAAGCCGCCGCCCCAGCTTCACAGCGCGTTCCTTTTCTGTTCCTCGAGCGCGAGCTTATCGGCGATGAGGGCGATGAACTCGCCGTTGGTGGGCTTGTCCTCCGGGGTAGCCACACGGC
>JAHZHX010000018.1 GCA_019420065.1 Clostridiales bacterium
GCCGGGTGTCGATCAATGTCAATGGCGCTACGCTGTTTGGATATTTCCGCAGTGAGTATCTGTCCTTTGGCGGGAACGGGAGCAGCGTAGGCTCCGCTACGGTCAATACGCGACTGAACGGCGGCACGGGCGGCTCGCTGAACCTGCGCGAGGAGCCCTCGACCGAGAGCTATGTGTCCTCCCGTATCCCCAACGGCGCGCAGCTGACCGTGCTGCTCAAGGGCGATCCCTTCTGGCTGGTGGAATATAACGGCGCGCAGGGCTTTGCGGATTCCTCCTATATCAATGGCGGCAGCACAGGCGGCAATGCCGGAACAAGCGGCGGCACGGTAGTGCGCACGGGCAACAGCGGCAAGCTGAACCTGCGCGAACAGGCCAATTCCAACGCCAGGGTATTGGGGCAGTTCAGCAACGGCACGGCAGTGCGGGTGCTGGAACAGGGCACAGCCTGGTGCTATGTGGAAGCGGGCGGCCAAACAGGATATATGATGACCAAATTTTTAAGCATTGGCAGCAGCACGGCAACCAAACAGGTTTATAACAGCAATGGCGGCACGTATGTCAATCTGCGTTCCGCGCCGCAAAAAAGCAGCGGAAATGTGAATGTGCGTGTACCCAGCGGCGCCACGGTCAATCTTCTCTCCTGGGGAGAGGAATGGTCGCAGGTCAGTTATAACGGTACGACCGGCTATATGATGAGCTGGTTCCTGCGCTGATATATAAGAAAAAAGACAAAGATATACCACTGCCTCGGAATGCTGACAAGACTTTGACAGCGATCTGAGGCAGAATCTTTGAAGCGGCCGTGCAGGGTTTTTACCGCATCATTCAGCATACACCAAAGGCCTTTTTAATTAACATTCTGCCAATGAAATTTCGCGGACACAGCTTTCATCGGGAATGCTGCTTCCCCTGCGGCGGTGGATGCCACGGCCATCGCGTCGCCTTTGGCAGCTTAATTCTTGAACTGCCGTCCATAAAACCTGCGCTCATTGCATCCCGACGATGACGCCCTGCTATGGTGACGATTTGAGGCCGCGAATTTCTCCGCGGCCTCTTTGTATGGGTATAGGGCTGATCGGGGGAGATCAGCGTTTTCGCGCTTATTTCATGCCGTTATAGCCAAAGGCAGCAATGATTTTTTTGCTGGCAAACAGGAAGACAATCAACACAGGAACAACCAGAATGACGTTGGCTGCCATGATATTATTCCACATCAGGCCATATTCTATGTCCTTCAGCTTTTCAATGTACATGGTCAGCGGACGGTATTTTTCGCTGTTCGTCATGACCAACGGCCAGAAGTAGCTGTTCCAATGGCCGATAAAGGAGAACATGGCGATGGTTACCATTGAGGACTTGCACATGGGCAGCATGATGCGGGTCATGATCTGCGTTTCGCTGGCGCTGTCCAGACGGGCGGATTCCACCAGCTCATCCGGGATCTGCTTAAAGGATTGCCGCAGCATGAAAATGCCAAAGGCGTTGGCGGCAAAGGGCAGAATCTGTGGCCACAGGGAGCTGATCAGACGGGCCTTGGCCATCATCAGGTAAATGGGGATATAGGTTACCTGCGAAGGAATCATGAAAGCGACCAGTACCACGCCGAACATAACGCCCTTGAGCGGAAAATTGCGCTTGGCAAAGGCGTAGGCGGCCGGAACCATGATGACCAGCTGCAGCACGATGACCGACAGCGTAACGATGACGGTATTGAGTGCGTAACGGCCAAAGTTGATTTCCTTCTGCGCAATGTTGATAAAGTTGTCGAAGGTGAAGTTGACCGGCCAGAGGGTCGGCGGCGTCAGGATGGCTTCATTATAGGTCTTGAACGAGGTAATGAACATCCAGTAGAATGGAAAAACAAATATCAGCACGGCTAACAGCTTGAGGATATCGCTGAACAGCAGCGGCAGATAATTGCGGAAACGGCGTTTTAATTGATGCATCAATGAAACCCTCCTTTCTTATTGGTAATGGACTTTCTTTTCCAGTCCCTTGAAGTCCAGCAAGGTGATGAGGATCAGAATCAGCATCAGGATCGTGGCGCCAGCCGTGGCCAAGCCCAGCGAGTTGGGGCGAATAAAGGCGAACTGGTAAATAAACATGCACAGCACCTGCGTGGAGGTACCCGGGCCGCCGTTGGTCATGATGCGGATGGAGTCGAAAACCTTAAACGAGCTGGTGGTAATGGTAATCAGCAGGAAAAACAGCTGCGGCGTCAGCATGGGAAGGGTGATCTTGAAAAAGGTTTTAATATTGGAGGCGCTGTCCAGCCGCGCGGCTTCATAAATTTCGGTGGGGATGGCTTTGAGTGCTGAGAGGATAATCAGCGCGTAGTAGCCAATAGATTTCCAGGTGTTCATGATGATGACGCAGTTCATAGCTGTTGATGTGCTGCCAAGCCAGTTCATCGATTGGCCGCCGAAGAGGCGAACCACCGTGTTGATTAGGCCGCTGGAATCGCTGCTCAGCAGCCAACTCCAGATGAACGCGCAGGAAACGGAGGCGACAAGATGCGGGGTGAAGAAGGCGGTTTGCGCAAAATTGTTCATTTTACGCGGCTTTTGCAGCCATACGGCGAAGATGACCGACAGCGTAATCAGCAGTACGACAATCATCGCCGTGTAATAGGCGGTATTCTTCAGCGCAGTGATAAATTCTTTGCGGACAAAGAGAATCTGGCGGTAGTTGTTTAGACCGACGAATTTTTTGTATGCGTTGGCTGCGTTACCGGTGTAAAGGCTGATCTTGAGCAGATTCAGCATGGGATACACCGTGAAAATCAGCAGGAAGATGATGGCGGGCAGGATCATGGCATAGGACCCCAGATAGTCCTTTATGCGCGTTTTGCGAGCGCGCAGATCGACCTGCCGCTTGGGGGCCGGCATGCCTTTAACCATTATTCTGCCCTCCTGCCATGGCGATATATTTTGCATAATCAGGAATATCGTTGTGAATGCGTTGGCCGTCCGCGTCAAAGAAGTACAGGTCATTGGCGCTGACGGAAAGCACTACGTCCATATCCTGACGCAGAGAATCGTCCAGGCTCTTGACCATGACGGCGCGGTCATGGAGCTGTACCTTATACAGCGTTTCCGAGCCGAGCATTTCGCGGGTGAGGATGTGGCCGCTGCGGCGAAGCGGGGCGTCGGCAACGCTCTTGAGGCCTATGATGGCGCGCTCGGGGCGGAAACCGATCTTGACGCCGTTTTCGCCGTCGAGGATGTTCATGGGCGGCGTGCCGATGAACTGGGCGGCAAATACGTTGCTGGGATTGCGGTAGATTTCTTCAGGAGAGCCTTCCTGCATAATTCTGCCTTTGTCCATCAGCACGATCACGTCCGCCATGGCCATGGCTTCCACCTGGTCATGGGTAACGTAAACGAAGGTGGTCTTGAGGCGGTTGTGCAGTTCGATCAGTTCGGTGCGCATGGCGACGCGCAGCTTGGCGTCCAGGTTGGAGAGCGGCTCATCCATCAAAAAGACCTTGGGCTTTTTGACCATGGCGCGCGCCAGGGCGATGCGCTGGCGCTGACCGCCCGAAAGCGTGCCGGGCTTGCGGTCCAGATAATCGGTCAGGCCCACGACCTCGGCATACTCGGCAATCAGCTTTGCGCGTTCGGCCTTGGGAACCTTCTTGTTGCGCAGACCAAACTCAATATTTTCGCGCACGGTCATAGTGGGGTAAATGGCGTAATTCTGGAATACCATGGCGATATCCCGCTTGCCAGGGTCAAGGTCGGTAATGTCCTTGCCGTCCATCAGGATCTGGCCGTCGGTGGCCGGGCCAATCCCGGCGATCATGCGCAGCAGCGTGGTTTTACCGCAACCGGACGCGCCAACCAGCACGGTGAATTTGCCGTCCTGGATGGTCAGATCCAGATTTTCGATCACTTTTGTGCTGCCGAAGGATTTACATACTTTATTAAATTTGATTTCTGCCACTGCTGTCTCCCCCTGAATCTAAATGGTGGAATAATCGGAGAAGCGGGGAGGCGATTGCCTCCCCGCCTGATGGGTTAGGTGAATCAGAACAGATGCGAGGTGTTGTCCTTGATCTGCTGAACGGCCTCTTCGGGCGTGATGCCGCCATCCTGGATCAGCAGGGAAACGGAATCCTGAATGTTCTGGATGAATTCCTGCAGGCTCAGGAAGAAGGGATACTCCTGGCAGATGCCGATCTCGCTCAGCTGATCGAAAGCGGTCTTATAGTGGGGATTCTCCGCCCAGAAGGCCTTCATCTGTTCGAAGTTGGCCACGGACTTGGTCACCGGCAGGTAACCAGAGCCGATCGTGTTGAGGTAAACCTGCTCGTCGCTCATCAGGAACTGGAGGAATTCCCAGCCGGCCTTGAGCTGCTCGTCGGTGTTGTTGGAGGCCACCAGGCAAATCTGGCCGCCGCCGCACTCGGCGAAACGATTGTCGGGATCATAGGTGGGGAAGTAGGCAACGCCCAGCTCCAGACCGGCACCTTCCATGCCGGCGAGGTTGTTCTTCAGGGAGCCGCTGGATTCAAGGATGCAGCCCAGCTTGCCCTGGTAGAGCATTTCGCGAGCCACGGCGGCGGCGTTGGTGGAGTCAAAGGGACGGCAGATACCAGCGTCAACCCAGCTGCGCCAGTCGGTCAGGTTCTTGAGCAGCGAGGTGCCGTTCAAAGCGGGGGAGGTGCCATTCTCGTCGATCATGGGCTCACCCAGCTGCCACAGGAAGGCGGCGTTGTAGTAACCGAAGTCGTTGTACATTTCCATGCCCCAGACGGTGGTCTCGCCGTTGGCGTCCTTTTCGCTCATCGCGGTGGCGAAGGCGATCAGTTCGTCAATGGTGGTGGGAGCGGTCAGGCCCTTGGCGTCAGCCATGGTCTTGTTGTAGTACAGCAGGGGAGTGGAGCGGACGTAAGGCAGGGAATACAGATGTCCGTCAGTATTGCCCTCGATCTGCAGGAAGCAGTCCAGCAGGTTGTTCACGTCAAAGTTGGTGGCCTGGGCATAGGGCATCATGTCGGCCAGGATGCCGTCGTCCATCAGCGGGGCAACGTAGGTGTTGCCTTCCACGCACACGACGGGCTGCTCGCCGGACTGAGAGGCCAGCTGCAGCTTGGAATACATTTCCGGATAGCCGCCAATGTATACTTCGTCAACAAAAATGCCTTTTTCTTTACCGACGGTCTCGTTGAAGGTGTCAACGGACGCTTTCATTACGTCATAGTTGGCGCCCGAGCCGCGGTTATGCCAGAAGAGGATGTGCAGCGGCTCATCCGCGACGGCGATGCTGGCGACGGACAGCAGCATGGCCAGAGCCAGGAACAGTGAGACGAGTTTCTTCATGGTAAGAACCTCCTTGAAAATTTCTTAAAACGTTCTTGAACGTTTTAATTCACAGTGAAAAGATAATGGAAAAATGTTCGAATAATCAAATGCTTTGTTCGTAAATATAGTATAATATATAACAAAGCCTTTTGCAAGACATTTTTTAAGAATATTAAAAAATTTTTTCTGCATGCCTTGTGCATTTTTATATTTTGCGGATTTCCATTGCGGTATAAAATCTATTGATATTTTATAATGATAAGGTAATTATTTTGCCATGCAGATACAAAATGGAATGGGAATAAGAAACTATAGCACTCTTTTTTTATGCGGGAACAAGAAAAAATATGAATATAAAAATTCAAGCATCCACAATAAAAACATGATAAAAACAAACGTTTTTCAAAATGAAATCCAATGTACGGAAAGGGAAAATATTTGCCGGCGCGTTGAAGCGAATTTTCAATGTGGGCATAAAGTATACAATAAACAAATGAAAGAAAGGGAAAAATGCGCATTATTTATCATATAAAAATTCTTTTGGGTCTTGACAAACCGGTGCGGATGATATAATATAAAAACGTATTTTATCAAAAAAAGTGGCAAAAATGTTCGTGTTTTTGCCGGAAGGATGTATGCATGAAGACGCTGCTGAAGGATGGCTATATTGTAACGATGGACGCCGAAAAGGGCGTGTATGAACGCGGTTGCGTTGTGGTTGAGAACGATCGTATCGCCGGCGTATATTGCGGCGACGCTCCGCAGGATGCTTATGACGAAGTGATTTCCTGCGCGGGAAAGATCATCATGCCGGGCTTTATCAATACGCATGTGCATACCTCCCAGCAGCTGGGCCGCGGCTTGGGCGACGATGTGAACCTGCTGACCTGGCTGCACGAACGCATCTGGCCTTATGAAAGCAACATGACCGAGGAAGACTCCTATGTCTCCACCCTGCTGTGCTGCGCCGAGCAGATCAAGGCAGGCTGCACGATGTTTGCCGAGCCCGGCGGACAGTTCGTTTCCGGCATGGCCCGCGCTGTGGCGGAGACCGGCGTTCGCGCCAAGCTGGCCAATTCCATCATGGACTGCGGCGAGGGTCTGCCGAAAAAGTGGGTGCGCTCCACGCAGGAAGAGCTGGATCGCACGGTAGAGGACATCAAGAACTTCCATAATACGGCTGACGGCCGCGTACAGGTGTGGTTTGGCCTGCGCACGATCTTTAACAACAGCGACGAGCTGATTGTGCGTTCCAAGGAGCTGGCCGACAAATACGGCGTGGGCGTGCATATGCATGTGGCCGAAGTGCGCGATGAAGTAGAATATTTGAAAGAAAAAATTGGCGTGCAGACCGTAACGCACCTCAACGATCTGGGTGTGCTGGACAAGAACTTCCTGGCGGTGCATACCGTATGGCTGACCAACGAAGAAGTGGAAATGTTCCGCGATCATCAGGTCAAGGTGTCACACAACCCTGCCTCGGCCATGCGCGTGCTGGGCTTTGCCAAGGTGCCGCGCATGCTGCGCGAGGGCATCTGCGTGTCCATTGGTACCGACGGTGCGCCTTCCAGCAACCGTATGGACATCGTGGACGAAATGTGGGTGACCTCGCTGATTCACAAGGGCTGGCGCTTGGAGCCCGATGTTGTCAAGGCGCAGGAAGTGCTGAACATGGCGACCATCAAGGGCGCGGAAGCGCTGATGGAGGAGAAAAACTGCGGCAGCCTGACCGAGGGCAAGAAGGCCGACCTGATTGTTATCAATCCCCGCTCCGCCGGGATGCTGCCTTTGCATGATACGGTGGCCAATCTGGTAACCAGCATGCACTCCAGCAATATTGAAAGCACCATGTGCGACGGCAAGTGGCTGATGCGCGAGCGCAAGCTGCTGACGATTGACGAGGACGCCCTGTACACCGAAGCGCAGCAGCGTGCCGAGGCGATCCGCACCCGCGCCGGGATCGTGCTGCCCCATCGCTTCCCTACCCGCTGCTCCAAGGCGTGAAAGCGCTGAAGATAACCCTATAAATAGAAGAAAGAGGGAAAACTACGATGAAGAAGTTTCTGGCCGTTCTGCTCTGCGTTGTGATGGTTCTTGCCTGCACCGCCTCCGTTGCCGAGGAAAAGAAGACCATGAAGGTTGCGCTGATCCTTACCGGCGTTGCCAATGACCATGGCTGGAATCAGATTGCTTACGAAGGTCTTGAGCTCCTGCGCGATGTGTACGGCTGCGAGATTGCTTATAGCGAAAACTGCACCACTGCTGATATGACCGCTGCTGTGACCGATTATGCGGCGGCTGGTTATGACATTGTGTTTGGCCACAGCAATGAATTCAGCGATCCCATGTGCGAAGTGGGCGAGCTGTATCCCGATACTTACTTTGTTGCCATCGAGGGCGTGGACGGCAACGGCTCCAATGTTGGTTCCTACCAGCTCAAGAGCCAGGAAAGCTCCTATCTGATCGGTGTGATGGCCGCCAGAATGAGCAAGGCGAAGAACGTTGGCATGGTGTCTGCCGTGCAGTCCGCTTCGATGAACAAGATCGTGAACGGTTTTGAGGATGGCGTGAAGGCGGCCGATCCCGAAGTGACCGTGCAGAAGGTGTACACCAACTCTTATGTTGACACCGTAGCGGGCAAGGAATGCGGCATCGCGGTACTGGATAACGGCGCCGACTTCATTTATCATTGTGCGAACGACTCCGGTTTGGGCGCGCTGAACGCGGCGATCGAGCGCGGCGTTTATGTGTGCG
Source organism: Clostridiales bacterium (assembly GCA_019420065.1). Lineage (GTDB taxonomy): Bacteria > Bacillota > Clostridia > Christensenellales > Aristaeellaceae > SFMI01. The sequence continues at coordinate 8,064 of JAHZHX010000018.1, forward strand.
GCGACAGCTATGACCAGTCTTCCCTGTCTCCTGAACTGGTGATGACCAGCGTGCTCTACAACGTGCCCAAGCTGATCGAAAAGGCCTATAAGGATATCGTGGGCGGCACCTTTGAGGGCGGCGTAAGCGAGGGCGGCATGGCCGACGGCGTTGTGGAACTGGCTCCCTTCAATGCCAACGTGCCTGCCGAGGTACAGGAGGAGCTCAACGCCATCACGGCGCAGATCCTCTCCGGCGAACTGAACCTTGTTGCCGATCGCGGCGTGCGCAAGTAATTCCAGATCCAATAAAGTATTACGCAGCGGCTTGGGAAGGGGAAACCCTCCCAAACCGTTTCGTGCTGTCTTTGCGATGCAGGGCAATAGTCTATAAGCAAAGGAGTTGAGCGCTTTGCCTCTTCTGGCAATGGAGGATATCAGCATTTCTTTCTTTGGCGCGTATGCCAACGAGCATGTCAGCCTCTCTGTTGAAAAAGGAGAGATTCATGCGCTGCTTGGAGAAAACGGCGCCGGCAAGACAACGCTGATGAATATTCTCTTTGGCATTTACCGCCCCGAAAGCGGCCGTATTTTCTGGGAGGGGAAGGAATGCCGTTTCCACTCTCCTCAGGAGGCGCTCAGCGCCGGAATCGGCATGGTGCATCAGCATTTTTCTTTGGCAAATGCGCTGACGGTGCTGGATAATATTTTGCTTGGTTACAGCGGCATGCCGTTTTTTCTGTCGCGCGGCGAAATGCGCCGCAAGGTGCTGGAAAAATCGGCGCATTACGGCCTCAAGGTTGATCCGGACGCTGTCGTTGGCGAACTGTCCATCGGCGAAAAGCAGCGCGTGGAGATTCTCAAGGCGCTGATGCGCGATATCAAGCTGCTGATTCTGGACGAGCCGACGGCGGTGCTTACACCCGGCGAGACCGAGCAGCTGTTTTCGGTATTGCAGCATTTAAAGGCAAACGGTTTTACCGTGATCCTGATTACGCACCGGATGAGCGAGATCCTGCGCAATACCGATCGCGTGACCGTGCTGCGCGACGGGCGGAATATGGCCTCGCTGCGCACGGCGGAAACAAATGCGGAGGAGCTGTCCGGCCTGATGGTGGGACGCGCGCTTCAGGAAGTGAAAAACACCTTCGAAACGCGCAGCGGAGCGGCGCTTTTGCAGCTTGACGGCGTATCGGTGTTCCGCAGCGGGCGCAAGCGTCCCGCGCTGGAAAACGTGTCGCTGACCGTTCACGAGGGTGAAATCCTGGGTATCGCCGGCGTGGAAGGCAATGGACAGAAGGAACTGGCGGAGGCCATCGTGGGCATTCGCCGCCGCCGCGTCCAGGGAAAAATCATGCTTGGCGGCAGCGATCTGAGCGGCAGCGCCGTGCGCGAGCGCACCCGGGCGGGAATTGCTTACGTTCCGGATGACCGGCAGCATGACGCGCTCGTTCCGGCGATGGATATCAGCGAAAACATGATCCTGCGGACATATGCTGCACAGCCCTTTTCCCGATGGAAGGTTTTTCGCCGTAAAGCGATTGTGCGCAGCGCGGAAGAAGCAATGAAGGCCTACAGCGTGCATACGACGGGGCCGCTGGGCGCGCATACGCCGGTGCAGATGCTCTCCGGCGGAAATCAGCAAAAGGTGATCCTTGCACGCGAGATTTCCGAAAACGCGCGATTGATTGTGGCCAGCCAACCAACGCGCGGTCTGGACGTTGGCGCGTCCGCCTTTGTGCATGAGCAGCTGCTGAAGCAAAAGCGGCAAGGCAAGGGCGTAGTGCTGATTTCGGCCGATCTGGAAGAGATCCGTGATCTGTCGGTGATGTTCAACGGGCGGATTGCCGGGATTCTCAGCCGGGAAGAGGCCACGGTGGAGCGCCTGGGGCTGCTGATGGGCGGTTTGGGCGAGGAGGAAGCGCAGGAAAACGAAGGGAAGGCGACGGCATGAAAACAGCGCGTAAGCTGGCGGGCTTTTTTGCCTATTTGTTGATTCTGTTTGTTGCGTCAACGCTGCTGATCGTAGCCTCCGGCGTGTCGCCGGTCACGGCTTGGGGCGTGTTTTTCCGCGGCATCTTTGGCAACAAGAACAGTTTTTGCGAGATCTTTGTCAAGTCTACCCCCCTGATTCTGACCGGACTTGCCTGCGCGGTTGCGTTCAGAACAGGCTTTTTCAACATCGGCGCTGAGGGCCAGTTTTATATGGGGGCGGTTGCGGCTGCGGCCGTGGCGCTGCGCTGCGAATTTTTGTCTCCCGCGCTGCGGATCGTGGCGGCGTTTATCGCCGGTTTTCTGGCAGGCGGTCTTTGGGCGCTGCTGGCCGCAATGCTGAAGCTGCGCTTCCGCATTTCCGAGATTATTGTTACGATCATGCTCAGCTACATCGCCATCAATTTTGTGGGCGTGGCGGTGCGTACCTTTTTGCAGGATCCCAACCTGTCCATGGCGCAGAGCGAGAAGCTGAACGCGGCCGTAGCGTTGCCGCGTTTGCTGAAAGGTACGCGCTTGCATATCGGTTTCTTTATCGCTTTGGCGCTGGCGGCCGCAGTCTGGTTCGTGCTGGAAAAGACCACCTGGGGCTATGAAATGCGCGTGGTAGGACTTAACGCCCGCGCGGCGCAATGCACCGGCATTTCGGTTGGCAGCGGAATGGTGCGCGCCGCGATTCTCAGCGGCGGTCTGGCAGGCCTTGCGGGCGTGATCGAGTTTATGGCGATTCAGAAAAAGCTGCTTGAAGCCTTTTCGGATAACTGCGGCTATACCGGCGTGCTGATTGCCTTGCTGGCGGCCAACAAGCCGCAGTATGTGCCCTTTGTCGCCATGCTGTATGCCGCGGCGCAGGTAGGCGCATCTTCCATGCAGCGTCAAACCGGCGTGCCCGCCGCAATGGTGAATATTCTTATTGGCGCGGTAGTGGTCAGTGTATTGCTGCGCGCCTGGCTGGGTAAGACGCATCAACGGAAGGAGCGTGCTGCGCATGCTTGAGAAAATTCTGACCTGGTCGTTTTTAACGGCGCTGCTGGCTTCGGGCGTGCGCATGGCCATTCCGTTGATGCTGGCCGGCTTGGGCGAGCTGGTCAGCGAGCGCAGCGGCGTGCTGAATATCGGCATGGAGGGCGTGATGCTGTGCGGCGCGTTTTTCTCCTTTGCCGGAGCATACTATACAAACTCGCTGCTACTCGGCTTGATTATAGGTATGCTGGCCGGAGCGGCTGTAAGCATGCTGCATGCGCTGCTGTGCGTGCGCGGCAAGCAGAATCAGACGGTCAGCGGTTTGGCGCTCAATATGCTGGGCTTGGGGATCACCAGCTATTTGTATAAGCTGATGTGCAACAGCGGCGCGCAGCTTCAGATTTCTATGCTGCCCAAGGTCAGCGTTCCGCTTCTGAGCAAGCTCCCCGTGGTAGGCGAGGCGTTTTTTCAGCAGGATATTTTGGCGTATGCCACTTATCTTTTGCTGATCGGCGCGTTTGTTTTCTACCGTTTTACCCGCACTGGCCTGTCCATGAAGGCCATTGGAGAAAATCCGATGGCGGCGGATGCTGCCGGTATCCCGGTGGAAAAAACGCAGATGCTGGCCTGCATGGTCAACGGTTTGCTGGGCGGCGCCGGCGGTGCGTATCTGATCGTTGCGCAGCTGGGCATGTTTACCGACAACATGACGGCCGGGCGCGGCTATATTGCTTTGGCGACGGTGATCCTGGGGCGCTATTCGCCGCAGGGGGTATTCCTGGCGGCGCTGCTGTTCGGCGTTGCGAACGGCGCGCAGATTCGTTTGCAGGCACTGGGCAGCACGGTCCCCATGCAGGCGCTGGCCATGCTGCCTTATGTGATTACGCTGGTTGCGTTGATGCTCACCAGCGGCCGCAATCACGAACCGGAAGCGCTGGCCAAACCCTATATCCGCGGCGGCCGCTGATACGGGAATGATGGACAAGTATTGCTATATTTTCTATGTGATCCATCAATATGCCGCGGCGGCGGATAAGGTCGGAGCGCCTATCTGTGAAACCAAAGAAATTGGCGTATATTCCACGATGAATAAAGCCCGGGAGGCGGTACGGCGGTTTGCCGGCCTTCCGGGCTTTGCTTCTTATCCGAACGATTTCATTATTTCAAAGCGAAAATGCTATCTGCGTGACCGCACGGAAAAAGAAATTCTGTTCAAGGTATATTCGCCGTATCATGAAAAATATCTTCCCGAAGAGGATTGCGATGATATTACCAGAGGCGCGTTTTTCGCGGACGCTGCCCAGGCTGAGGAGGTTGTCCAGCAATGGATGCGGAAACCCCGATTCATCGGACATGAAGCGGGTTTTAATGTGATTGAATATGCCGTCGATCAGGACATACGGTTCTGGAGCGAAGGGTTTTCAAAATGATCCGGCGCCGGAATTGTTTGATGCGCTGGGGGGAATTAAGCAAGGCTTTATTCCCTTTTTTGTTACTGTTTATGCCGGAAACGGGTCGGCGCGCGGCACTTCTTTGCTGCGTTTGTCTTGGATTGCTTTGTTGGGGTCTTCTCAAAATCGGTCAACGGATATATAATCCTTTTGACCAACCGGTTAACGGAGGTGCGCGATGAACGAGCGATTTTTTTCTCTGCCGCCGGAGAGACAGCAGGCAATCATCAACGCAGGTTATCGGGTGTTTTCGCAGAATGCCTATAAAAACAGTCCCATGAGCGAAATCGCCGCGGAGGCGGGAATCAGCAAGTCGCTGCTGTTCCATTATTTTCGCAACAAGAAGGAGCTGTATCTGTTTTTGTGGGACAAATGTGCAAAGACGACCATCGAGCTGCTGACCCGCTATGGCTGCTATGAACAGGAAGGGCTGTTTGAAAGCATGGAGCGGGGAATGCGCGCCAAGATGAAGATCATCCGCCAGTTTCCTGATATGGCCAATTTTACGCTGAAGGCATTTTATGAAAAGGACGCCGAAATCAGCGCTGCCATTCAGGAAAGCTATCATCGGTATTTCAGCTTCAAGGCGGATAAGGCACGCCTGAAACTGGATCCGGCGCAGTTTATTCCCGGTCTGGATATATCCTTGATGTATCGCGAGATGTACTGGGCGTCGGAGGGATATCTCTGGGAGATGGTGCAGCGGGGAGATGTGGATGTGGAGCAGATGGAAAGGGACTTCACAAAGCTGATGGAGCTATGGAAAAATGTTTATTTAAGAAAGGGGTGAGGTTCATGGAAGCCATCAGAACGGATGAAATGAGCAAGCATTATGGCAAGACGCGCGGCATTGAACGCATCAACCTGACCGTTCAGCAGGGCGATTTCTTTGGCTTTATCGGCCCGAATGGAGCGGGAAAATCCACAACGATCCACGCGCTGCTGGGATTGATCCGGCCAAGCGGCGGACGCGCGCGGATCTTCGGGCTGGATACATGGAAAGAGCGGGAGCGGATTTTGGAGAGGACGGGCTACCTGCCCGCGGAGGCGGCGTTTTATTCCGGCATGCGGGTATGGGATGTACTGGAGCTGTCTGCCAGACTGCGGCGGCGCGATTGCCGCAAGAATGCGAAACAGCTGTGCGAGCGTTTGCAGTTGGATACAGCCCGAAAAGTGACAGAGCTTTCTTTCGGAAACCGCAAAAAGGTTGCTATTATCTGCGCCCTGCAGCATGAACCGGATCTGCTGGTTATGGATGAACCCACCAGTGGCCTTGACCCGCTGATGCAGAAAGTGTTTTTTGATATACTTCGGGAACAAAACGCTCAGGGGATGACCATATTCCTGTCCAGTCATATTCTTTCGGAAATTCAGCATTACTGTACCCACGCGGCAATGCTCCGCGAGGGCAGGATCGTCGCAGGCGGCAGCGTGCAGGAGCTTTTATGCACCGGGGCCAAGCGTGTCGGCATCCATGGGCGCATTGATTATGACGCGCTTTCGGGCGTAAGAGATTTGAGCGTGTCGCCGCAAAGCGCCGCGTTTTTATATAGCGGAGATATGCGGGCATTGCTTTCGGTGATAGCGACAGGAGAAGTCGAAGATATTTCCATTACCGAACCCGAACTGGACGAAGTATTTTTGCACTATTACGAGGGAGGAGACGATGGAAAATGACCGTTGTTAAGCATGAACTTCGGCAAGGAAAAATTAGTTTCGCGATCTGGACAACAGCCATTGCCTTTCTGCTTGTAATCTGCGTGTGCATGTTTCCTGAAATGAAGGGTGAAATGGATGCGGTTGGCGATATTTTTTCGTCTATGGGAAGCTTTACTGCCGCGTTCGGGATGGATCGGCTGAACTTTGGAAGCTTGATTGGATTTTATTCCGTCGAGTGCGGTAACATCCTGGGCCTTGGCGGCGCGTTTTTTGCCGCGCTTATTGGTATTTCTGCCCTTTCAAAGGAGGAAAAAAATGGAACGGCAGCGTTTTTGTTGACACATCCCATATCCAGAGTGCGCGCTGCCAGCGAAAAGCTGATGGCAATTCTAATACAAATCACCGCTATGAACGTGATAATTTGGGGCCTGTCCTTGCTATCGATGCGTTTGATTGGAGAACGGATCCCTTGGAAGGAGATACTGCTGATACATGGCGCTTATTATTTTCTTCAGATGGAGATCGCGTGCGTCTGTTTTGGCATATCTGCGTTTCTGCGTCGCGGCAATGCCGGGATTGGTATAGGATTTGCTGCCATGATGTATTTTTTGAATTTGATTGCCAATATGACAAAGCAGGCTCGATTCCTTAAATATATAACGCCATTTGGATACTGTGAGGGCGCTGATATTGTTGCGGACGGAAAGCTGAACGGTGTGAACATTGCCGTGGGGCTGCTGTTTGCCTGCATTGGCGTTGCAGCGGCGTTTGTTCACTATAAAAGGAAGGACATATATTGATAAAAGCGTGAATTTCGTGTGCGGCGGTCTGCGTATTGCGGACGGTACGAAAAATACAGACAGCGCTTGGCAGGCCCGAGAAATGAATACCAGCTTTTGCCTTGACGGTCAGGCAGGCGGCAAGGCGAGGCGCAGCGTCAGCGTATTGCCGTGGTAATCGGCGGTCAGCGTTCCGCCCAGCTGCTCGGTGAGACGGCGGGCAATCGACAGGCCCAGGCCGGTGCTGCCGCGTCCGCTCTGCACGGTATAATAGCGGTTAAACAACTGGCCTGCGGTAACGGCGTCCAGGGAATGTGCGGTATTGCTGAGGGTGATAGTTCCTGTTGGAGCGAGAGAGACCGTCAGGTCTCCGTCGCTGTATTTGATGGCGTTGCTGAGCATATTGTCAAGGATGCGCGACAGCGCCTGCGGATCGCTTCGGCACAGGACGGGGAGGCCGGGCAGCGAAACGCGAGGGACGATGCCGCGCGCGTTCAGCGCGGTATAATAAGCAGCCAGCGTGTCCTCAATCAGCGCGTTGAGAGAAACGGTTTCCTGCGTGACGCTTTCGGGCGCAGTGCCAAGCAGCATGCAGCGAAATAATTCCTCCGTCAATTTGCGCAGCTGTTCTACCCGGCTATTGATGATGGAAAGGTAGCGGTGCGCTTCATCTGACAGGTTTTCGTTGCTCAGCAGCTCCAGATAGCCGCAGATGGCCGTGAGCGGCGTGCGCAGATCATGGGAGATGTTGGCGACGGCGTCGCGCAGTTCACCCTCATTGCTTTGCAGACGGCGGCGGATGGCGCGCAGATTGCGCAGCTGAACATTCATGCTTTCCGCCAGACCGCACAGCGCTTTATCACCGGAGGAAATGGAGATCAGCGTGTTTGTATCCTGCCATAAGCGTTGGCTGAAGCCCTGCTCGATTTCCCGGACAGCGCGGCGCATGAGCATGATTTTGAGAGAAAGGACGCAGACCGCAATCAATAAACATGCGCACAGCGCTGCCAGGTAGAGCATGAAAAGGCCTCCTTTATTTCAGATCCTTGCGGTGGAACAGGAAAAGCCCCACGCCGGTGCAGACCAGGAACATGAATGCGTCATACAAAAGGCTTGCCAGGGGATGCGCCAGACTGTTATCAGCCAGCTGCAGCGCTTGACCGCCGGGCAGAAAATCATTCCAGAAGAGATACATGGCGCGCTTTGCGCCGCCGATATAGTCCGGATTGGGGACAGGATCAGTTCTTGAGATTCCGTCTGTGGTCATGATAACGCCGCTGGTCATTTCCGGTTCAAGCAAGGCGTTGAAGATAAAGCTGCTCAGAATCAGCAGCCCCAGATAAAGCAGGATGCTGACGACCGCGCATCCGGCACGGTTGGGGTAGAGCATGGCAACGGCGGTAAACAGCGCGGTCAGCGCCAGCGTCATGCCAAGCTGCACGGCGATCATGCAGAGAATGTGCAAGGGATCGCCGGTCAGACCGCCCACCAGGGGTGTTCCCAGCAGCCAGGAAACGATGAACCATACCGCGTTGAGGATCAGCGCCATACAGGAGCAGACAGTCAATAACGCAAGATAAATGCTTTTCCGCGAGTGTCCCACGATGATGGAATTGCGCATCGTGCCGCAGCTGTGTTCCGTGCCGATAAACAGGCTGATGAAAATGGCGGTGAATAAACCAATCACGGGCGCGTTATAGAAAAAGTGCTCGTCCAGGGTAAAGGCGGGATTGAAATTCAGCGCCCGAATATCCATGATAACGGTGAAAACCGCCCACGCAGCCATGGCGAGAATACAAAGATGAAAAACACGATTTTTCCAAAGACGGCTAAATTGTGCGCGCAACAGGTTATTCATGGCGCTGTCCTCCCAACAGATTGATGAAGTAGTTTTCCAAGCTTTCATCCCGGGCGGACAGCGAAAGCACGCGGCAGCCCGCCTGATCGAGCGCTTGGACAACTTCGGTCACATCAATTTCATCGTAAATATCAGCTTCGTTATCAGTAACCAGACTGTATGGCAGGTGCAGCGCGCCCATGACCCGGCAGAAGGACAGCGCGTCGCTGAAACGGATATGAGAGCATTTGCGGCAGCTTTCTTCCAACTCCTGTGCGCTGATTTCGCGCACCATCTGTCCATGGTCGATAAAGCCGTAATGGGTGGCGAGGCGGGAAAGCTCGTCCAATATATGGCTGGAAATGAGCACGGTGATTTGCCGCTCGCGGTTCAGACGCAGAATCAGTTCGCGCATCTCGACAATGCCTTCAGGATCAAGCCCGTTGATGGGCTCGTCCAGCAGCAAAAAATCGGGATCTCCCGCCAGCGCGATGGCAATGCCCAGACGCTGTTTCATGCCCAGCGAAAAATTTGCGGCTTTTTTTCTTTGCGTGTTTTCCAGGCCGACCAGGCGCAGCAGTTCCGCAATGCCGGAACAGGAGGGCAGGCCCAGTATTCGGAATTGCTGGCGCAGGTTTTCCTCGGCGCTCATATCCAGATAGATGGACGGCGTTTCGACAACCGCGCCCATCCGGCGGCGGGCCGCGGCGATGCCCGCGGAATCGTTTGCCTCACCGTAGAGAGTATAGCGCCCTGACGAGGGGGTTTGCAGTCCGCACAGCAGGCGGATCAGAGTGGTTTTGCCTGCGCCGTTGCGGCCAACAAGACCATAGATTGCCCCTTTGGGCAGGTGCAGACTGATGCCGTTGAGCGCTTTGAAAGCGCCGTAATGCTTCGTCAGCCCGTTTGCAGTGACAATGTATTCCATAAGTTAAGCCTCCCTTGCTTGAAACTGAGGATAGCTTAATGCGAAAGCGTAAAGGAAGCGGTAAAGAAAACAGTAAATAAACGGTATAGATTTATCCGTTGCCCAGTTTGAAGCCGATGCCCCATACGGATTCAATATCGTTGCGCCCGGTGGCGCTGCGCAGCTTGATGCGCAGGTTGCTGATGTGGACCTTCAGCGTGCTTTCCGTGCAGTCGGGCGTTTCGCATGCAATCAGATCCAGCAGATGCGACTTGGTCAGCACTTGTTCCTGATTCTGGAGCAGCTGGCGAAGCAGGGCATATTCTGTCCGGGTGAGGTGGATTTCCTGCCCGGCGGCGCGTACCTGATGCGTTTGATCCGTCATTTCGATATCGCGCCAGCAAAGCGGGGCAGCGCCGTTTTGACCGCTTGCGGCACGCAGCTGTGCATGGATACGGGCCAAAAGCTCGCTCGGGGCAAAGGGCTTGGTAATATAATCGCACGCGCCGTCGCGCAGCAGGCGCACCTTGTCGTTTACGTCAAACTTGGCGCTGAGCACGATGACCGGAATGCCGTGAATGTGCCCGAGCACATCCTCGCCCGAAAGGCCGGGGAGCATCAGATCCAGCAGTATCAGGTCCGGCTGCGAGGAGGAAAGCAAAAGCAGCGCCTCTGTGCCGGAATAGGCGCGCAGCACGCGGTAGCCGGCATGGAGAAGAATTTCTTCCACCATATTGCCGATGGTCGGATCGTCTTCAATGATCGCAATGTTTTTCATATTTGCCTCGCCACAGGGGAGTAATATAAAGAATATCCTGTCCTATTATAGCGCATACCGCGAGGGGAGCAAGTAAATTTTCTGTAAAGAGAAACGGCAATACACATACAAAAGGAGCGCCGCACGAAGCGGCGCCCCTCAGCAGAAAGATTATTGCGCGGATACGTAACGGTTATAAGCACCCTGCACAATTTCCATATAGCGGTCAAGATTGCGGGACTTGCAGCCGTTGACAAACTCATCCCAGGTGGCGTCGATATCCAGATCGCCGATGATCATCTTGGATTCCATGGTGGCGATGTAAGCGTCCAGATCGGTCTCCAGCAGGGTCATTTCATCGGCTTCTTCGGGGGTGTACTTCAGCGTGGCAGGGAAGCCGATCTTGTAGTAGGGAGCCATGTGACCTTCGATGTTCCAGGTCAGGTTGTAGGAGGTGCCGGAGGGGCTGGGCGCGGCGTAACGCCAGGAGGTGGTAGCATAGGGGAAGTAGTTGTTGCCGGGCAGGATCTTCGCGTTGTGGAACTTGGTATTGTTGGTGTACTGATCGGCGGGGAACACCTGCTTGCGGACCAGGTACAGCGGATCATCCAGGGAGACGGGCACATAGTAGTAGCCGGTATCCGGATATTCCTCATTGGTGCCGTAGGGATAGCCATACCAGAGCTGCGCGGTGCCGGCCTCGGAGTAGCACCAGTCGGCAAACTCCATCAGGCGGTCGATCGCTTCCTGGTTGCCTTCCAGATTGCTGGTCAGCACCAGGCCGCCGTAGAAGATCGCGTCCTTGGCAGGCCATATCTTTTCAGCGTTGAACTCGGAGGTATAGGGATCAACGGACTCGTATTGCAGATAGAACTCGGGATCGGAATTGTTCATCCACTGCGCATGGTTGGTGAAGGAAGCGATCAGACCGGAGGCCTCCTTGGCGTTGTACTGATCCTTGGTCTGGGTAAAATAGGTGGGATCGATCAGGCCCTCGCTCCACAGCTTGTGCATGAACTTGAGGAATTCCTTGTAGTTCTCCTGCACGGGCACATACATGACGGTACCATCCGCATTGGCCTGCACACGGCGCTCCAGGAAGCCAAAGGCCACCAGGATCGGAATGAAATGGTCGGTGTAGCTGGTCAAGCCATAGCGGCCGCTGAGGGGGATCTCATCGGTGGTATCGCCGTTGCCGTTCGGATCGCCGTCGCGTACGGCCACCAGATAGTTATAGAACTCATCCAGCGTTTCGGGAACCTTTACACCCAGCTTTTCGGCCCAGGCGACATTGATGAAGTAACGGGACAGCGCATATTCGCGAACCGAGCCGTTTACGCCGCGGAAGGAGTAGATATGGCCGTCCGGGAAGGTCATGGAGCTGAGCAGGGAGGGGAATTCACGCTCCATCACGGCGTAGAAGTTGGGCATGCGCTCGGGCGTGATGTACTCTTCCAGCGGCAGCAGGTAGCCCTGCGCGCCGTAGTTGGCCAGCTCGGTATCGGTCAGGTCGTTCAGGAACACATCGGGAAGGCTTTCGGTCGCGAAGGCAATGTTCTTCTTTTCCGCCAGACCTTCTTCGCTCACCTGGGTCACGTTGAAACGGATGCCGCATTCTTTTTCGATCAGATCCAGGCACCAGTATTCGTTCCAGTCGCCGTGGTCGGATTTGGACGCGACCATCATCGTCAGGTTGATGACTTCGCGTTCCGGCGCTGCTTCCTCTGCCAAAGCCATCGGGAGGCAGGACAGGCACAGTGCTGCTACAAGCAGTACAGACAACAGTTTCCTCATGGTTGGAAACCTCCTTTTTATTTGATCCGGAGCGTTGCTGCTCCGAATATCTCGATAGAACGGGCTTCAGCCCTTTACCGAACCGATCATCACGCCTTTGACAAAGAACTTTTGCACAAAAGGATAGATGATGAGCATCGGCAGCGAGGCCACGATGATGAGCGAATACTTGAGCGTCTGCGCCATCTGCGTGCGTTCGATCATGGCTTCCAGGTCTTCAATATCGGTAGGGATGGAAACCTTTTGGTTCTCGATCAGAATCTCGCGCAGGAAGATTTGCAGCGGCTGAAGCTTGCGGTTGTCCAGGTAAATCAGGGCGTTGAAATAGCCGTTCCAATGCCCCAGGGCGTAGTACAGCGCCAGAATAGCCAGCACCGGGCCGGACAGCGGAAAGATGATGCGCCAGACGATCTGGAAGTCGTTTGCGCCGTCGATGCGCGCGGCCTCCTGCAATTCGCCCGGAATCGAGGAAGATATGAACGAACGGCAGATGATGCAGTTATAAACCGAGACCAGACCCAGCAGCAGCAATACATAGGGCGTGTTGACCAGACCAAGCTTTTTGACCACGATGAAGGTGGGGATCAGGCCGCCGCCAAACCACATCGTAAAAACAAAGAAGAAGGTAATTACGCCATGGCCGAACATGTCCTGACGGGAGAGAGAGTAGCTGGCCATGAAGGTAACCAGCACGTTGAGAATGGTGCCCACCACGGTATAATAGATGGAGTTGCGGTAGCCGGTCAGCAGCCACTGGTTATCCAGAATGGCTCGGTACCCCTTGAGATTGAAGCCGATGGGCCACAGTACCATCCGTCCGCTGTTGACGGCGATCGGGTCGCTGATGGAGGCGAAGAGCACATAGACCAGCGGATAGAGCGCCAGGATGGCAAACAGCGTCAGCAGCGTATAATTGACAAAGGCGAAAATACGGTCGCCGCGGCTTTCGCGGATTTTTTTGGCAGTCATTGCTTTTATCCTCCCATCAGAACAGGCTGGTTTCGCTGACCGCTTTGGAAATGCGGTTCACCAGCAGCAGCATAATCACGTTGATGACAGAGTTGAAAAGACCAATGGCCGTAGTGTAGGAGAATTTGCCGCCGCGAACGCCGGTTTTGTATACGTAGGTGGAAATGATTTCCGATACCGGCATGTTCAGGGCATTTTGCAATAGATACGCCTTTTCAAAACCGACGCTCATGATCTTGCCGCAGTCCAGGATAAAGAGCAGGATGATCGTTTGCCGGATGCCGGGCAGGTTGATATGCCACATGCGCTGCAGGCGGGTGGCTCCGTCAATCTGCGCTGATTCATGCAGCTGCGGGTCGATTCCAGAAAGGGCGGCCAGATAAATGATGGAAGACCAGCCGGTATTTTTCCAGATATCCGAAACCACATAAATGGTTCGCCAGTATTGCTCCTTGCCCATGTAGTCTATGCTGGAGCCGCCCAGCCGCACGATGATATTGTTGATGATGCCGGTGTCCGGCGTAAGGAAGGCAATCACCATGCCGCACAGTACCACGGTAGAGATAAAATGCGGCGCATAGGTCACGTTCTGCACAAATTTCTTGTATCCGCTGCTGTTGCATTCATTCAGCAGCAAAGCCAGCACGACGGGAATGGGAAAGGTGAAAAGCAGGGAATAGAGACTCAGCAGGATCGTGTTGCGCATCAGCTGGGGAAATTGCGGGGAATTCAAAAAATACTTGAAATGCTTGAGACCGACCCAGGGGCTGTTCCAAAATCCCAGTTTTGCTTTGTAATCGCGGAAGGCGATCTGCACGCCGTACAGCGGCGCATAATGAAAAATAACCAGGAAGGCAACAGCGGGCAGAAGCAGCACATAGAGCTGCCAGGAACGGGCAAAGCGCTTCAGGGCAGATTGTTTATGGTGATTGATGACGCGGGGAGCTGTCTGCAAAGGGGGTTCCTCCTTTCGGGCGTCCGTGTATTTGTGTGAATCTGGCGTCTTGAATCCAATATAAACATAAATCGGTATACATGTCGCTATGTAAATTCCTGCATCCTTTTCTTATTCCGAATCGTGCCCCTGTTGACAAATTTATTATATATAACGATATGGCTTTGGAAAAGGACGCACGTTATTTTTTCGATACAACCTGAATTAACCATTCGAACGGCAAAAATGCCGGAACCGGGGAAATCGCGCGTTTGCGCAAGAACATTTCTTGACGTTGCCGCGCAAGGCATCTATAATGGATATGATTTTGGGAAAGGGACGCGGTGCAGAATGCAGTATGTGATTGGTGTGGATTTCGGAACCCAGTCCGCGCGGGCGATTGTGGTTCGTATCAGCGATGGGAGGACGCTGGGCGAGGCGGTATTTGCCTATCCCAGCGGCGTGATGGACAGCGCGCTTGCGGACGGCACGCCGCTTGAGGGGACAGACTGGGCGCTTGAGGATCCAAGGGATTATCTGGAAGCGCTGACCAGAACCGTGCAAGGCGCGGTGGCGCAGGCGGGCGTTCCGGCAGGGGAGATCGGCGCTTTGGCGATTGCCGCCACGGCCTGCACGCTGATGCCCGTGGATGAAAAGCTGCGGCCGCTGTGCGCGCAGCCGCGCTTCCAAAGCCGTCCGCATGCCTATGCCAAGCTGTGGAAGCATCACCGCGCCCAGCCCTGGGCGGACGAAATGACCAAAGCGGCCGTGGAAATGCGGCTGCCCCGGCTTGCGGATTACGGCGGGCGCATTTCTCCCGAATGGGCGCAGCCAAAGGTGATGGAAGTATATGCGTGCGACCGAGAGGTATACGACGCGGCCGATCGTTTCATGCAGTTTTCCGACTGGCTGACCGCCCTGCTGACAGGGGATCCCGATGTGCAGAACGGATCGATCGCCATTTATAAATCGATGTGGAACCCGCGCGAGGGCGATTTGGATGATGCGTATCTGAACCGGGTGGGGCCGCAGCTTGTGCAGATCGTTCACGAAAAGCTGCGCGGCCGCAAGTTTCTGGCCGGGGAGTGTGCGGGCCGTTTGACCAGGGAAATGGCGGCAGTCCTGGGGCTTGAGCCGGGCGTTGCGATCGGCATGGCGCATACGGACGGGCATACGGCGGCGCTGGGCGGCGGTGCGGCGGAAGCGAATGATTATATTTATATCCTGGGTACATCTACCTGCGGTCATCTGCTGGCAAAGGAAAAACGGAATGTGCCGGGCGTGACCGGCGCGTGGGAGGACGGCCTGATCCGCGGCTTTACCTGTTATTCGGCGGGACAGGTATGCGCGGGGGATATGCTGGAGTGGTTTGTCCGCCATGCGCTGCCCGAGGAGGTTTCGCGCGAGGCGGCAACGCGCGGCATGGGCGTGCATCAGCTTTTGTGCGAGCAGGCCGGCAGGCAGCGTCCGGGTGAGGCGGGACTGATCGCCCTGGACTGGTGGGGCGGCAACCGCTCGCCGCTGGCCAATACCTCGCTGAGCGGCATGCTGCTGGGACTGACGATGAACACGCTGCCCTGCGATATTTACCGTGCGCTGCTGGAGAGCATCGCCTTTGGACATAAGGCCATTTTGGATCAGTTTGAAAGGTGCGGTCTGAAGGCGAACAGCATCCGCGTCGGCGGCGGGATTGCCCATAAGAACGAGCTGCTGCTGCAAATTATGGCCGATGTGCTGGGCAGGCCTTTGCAGGTGCTGGCCGAGCCGCAGGCGACGGCGCTGGGCGCGGCGATCTGCGCGGCGGCAGCACTGGGCGCGGAGCAGGGCGGCTATGGCAGCGTATCCGAGGCGGTTTGCCATATGCGCAGCGGCATTCGCCGGGTTGTGCAGCCCTGCGCGGAGAACAGCCGCGCGTATGCGCCCCTGTATGATACGTATTGCCGGATGAGCGATTTCTTTGGCCGCGAGGAGCCAAACTGGATGCAAAAACTGCGCCGGCTGTGAAGAAAAGGGAAGCGAAAGGAAGAAAAACCATGAAAACGAAAACCGATATGAAACAGAAGCTGCGTCGGCAGGAGCTGTGCATTGGCACGCATGTATCGCTGGGCGAGTGCGTTGTGACCGAAATGATGGGCAACCTGGACTATGATTATCTGTGGATCGACATGGAGCATTCGGTCATCAACACCGATCAGCTGCTGAATCACCTGATTGCCGCCCGCGCTTCGGGGATCAACGCCATCGTGCGCATTCCCTGGAACGATCCGGTGCTGGCCAAGCCTGTGCTGGATTCGGGGGCGGACGGTATTATTTTTCCCATGGTGCGCTCCTACGACGAGGCGATGCGCGCGGTGGAAGCATGCATGTATCCGCCCAAGGGCGTGCGCGGCTACGGTCCGCGCCGTGCGGCGATGTTCGGCATGATCGACGGCGCGGCGTATCGCGCTCAGGTGGATGACCGGCTGATGCGGTTTATCCAGATCGAGCATATCGACGCGGTGCGCGACCTCGACCGGATTCTTGCAATCGACGAGCTGGACGCTTTTATCTTCGGGCCTAACGATCTGTCCGGTTCGATGGGGAAGCTGGGGCAATTTAACGATCCGCAGGTGCGGGGCGTGATCGACGAGGCGATTGCCAAAATCAACGCGGCGGGCAAGGTGGCCGGCCTGTCGTTGGGCGCGGCGGATGAGGAAACCATGCAAGAATGGTATGAGCGCGGGATCCGCATGATCTCGGCGGGATATGATGTGAAATACATCATGGCCGGCGCGCGTGCCAATCTGAAGGCCATGCGCCGCGCTTTCGGCATGGAGGAAAAATAATGGAGAAAATTGCCAGCTTTACGATCGACCATACGCGTCTGCTGCCGGGGCTGTACGTCAGCCGACGTGACGCGCGCGGCGGCTGCGCCGTAACAACGTTTGATCTGCGCTTTACCGCGCCCGGCCGCGAACCGGTGATGGATATGCCTGCCATCCATACCATTGAGCATCTGGGCGCTACCTTTCTGCGTTCCGGCGCGAGGAAGGACGAGGTCGCCTACTTTGGCCCCATGGGCTGCCGCACGGGTTTTTATCTGATTCTGTTCGGAACGGCGGAAGCGCGGGAAGCGATGCCCCTGGTGCTGGAAATGTGTGATTTTATTCGTTCCTATACGGGCGAGATCCCCGGCGCGCGTCCGGAAGAATGCGGAAACTGGCAGGAGCAGAACCTGGATATGGCCAAATACTATGTCGAACGCTATCAAAAGGAGCTGATATCGGCAGCCCGTATGTGTTATCCGGACTGATTAAAGCGAATTGATTGTATTTGTGCTGTATTTTATACCGCGGAGCGGTTGACAACAGCAAGAGGACGGGATATAATTTGTCCATATTCTAACCAGGATGGACGGAGGAGAAGGCAATGAAGCAGTGCAAGGCGTGTAGTGCTCCTGTGGCTTCTTCTTGTGTGCATCAGGCATACGTTTATTGCGCAGCACGCTTTTATAGTGTGCTGTATTTTTATTACCGCCGTTATTATGACGTTGAGTGGACTATGCAAGGCCATCTGAAGCAAACTGCATGCGTCTGAGTCCCGTTTCCGGGCTGAAAGCGAAAAAGCGGTTCTCTGACAGATGGAGGGCCGCTTTTAATATAGGATGATTATTTTTGTTGGAGGGATTCTTTATGAAAAAACTGTGCGCGATTCTGATGGCTGTGTGCCTGCTGGCTTCTGCCTGCATTGCCGGGGCCGAGAGCAAGACCTACCGGATTGGTATTTGCCAGCTGGCGCCGCACCCGGCGCTGGACGCCGCAACGCAGGGCTTCTGCGATGCGCTGACCGAAAAGCTGGGCGATAAGGTGGTCTTTGACCTCAACAATGCGGCGGGCGAGGCGGCGAACTGCACGCTGATCATGAACAATTTCCTGGCCAATAATGTGGATTTGATCATGGCCAACGCCACGGCCTCCGTGCAGGCGGCGCAGAGCGCTACGGGCGATATCCCGGTGCTGGGCACGGCGGTGACCGATTATGGCGTGGCGCTGGATCTTGCGTGCGTGGATGGAAAGACGGGCGTGAACGTGTCGGGTACATCCGACCTTGCGCCCCTGGAGCAGCAGGCAGCCATGATTAAGGAGCTGTTCCCGGAGGCAAAGACGGTGGGCCTGCTTTATTGCGCCAACGAGGCCAATTCCGCCTATCAGATTGAGGTGATCAAGCGCGAGCTGACGGCAATGGGCTACGCCTGCACGGAATATGCGTTCAACGATTCCAGCGACGTGTCCTCCATGGCGACGACAGCCTGCCTGGGCAGCGACGTACTGTATATCCCCACGGATAATACCGCCGCCAGCTGCGCGGAGGCCATCCGCAATGTAGTGGAGGTGGAACGGGTGCCCGCGGTTGTGGGCGAAGAAGGAATATGCTCCGGCTGCGGCGTGGCAACGCTGTCCATCAGCTATTATGAGCTGGGGTATATTACCGGTCAGATGGCGTATGAAGTGCTTGTGGAAGGCGCCGATATTACGCAGATGGCGGTGCGTTATGCGCCCACGACCACCAAAAAATATAATGCTGAGCTATGCGCCGCTTTGGGAGTAACGATCCCCGAAGGATATGAAGCCATCGCGGCCGAATAAAATCATTTGCCGCAGGAAAGCAGCAGCCGCGCTGCCTTCCTGCGGCGTTATCTGGAGGAAGCATGAATTTTTCATCTCTGCTCAATGCAATGCCCGGAGCGGTAGCCCAGGGACTGATTTGGGGCGTGATGGCCATTGGCGTGTACATCACGTACAAGGTATTGGACATCGCGGATCTGACGGTGGACGGCACCATGGCGCTGGGCGGCGTGGTCAGTGTGGTGCTGATGGTCAATGGCGTGAATTTGTGGGTTGCGCTGCTGTGCGCGGTGTTGGCCGGTATGCTGGCGGGACTGCTGACGGGCGTTTTTCACACCTGTATGGGCATTCCGGCCATTCTGGCCGGCATCCTCACGCAGTTTTCGCTGTATTCCATCAATCTGTGGATCATGGGCTTCAAATCAAATATGGCCATCAACGTAACGCGCTACCACTTGCTGGTGAGCGCCCGCAACGTGAAAAAGCTGGCCATAGGGAACCCGATTTTCGTAACCATTCTGGTGATTGCCGCGCTGATCGCGGTGCTGTACTGGTTTTTCGGCACCGAGCATGGCAGCGCGCTGCGTGCGACGGGCGCCAACCCGGCCATGTCGCGCGCCATGGGCATCAATACCAACCGCAGCAAAATTCTGGGGCTGATGATTTCAAACGGGATCGTAGCGCTGGCTTCGGCGCTGTTTACCCAGTATCAGGGCGCGGCGGACGTCAATATGGGCCGCGGCGCGATCGTTATTGGTCTGGCGGCGGTGATTATCAGCGAGGTGGCGTTTGGCGGCATTTTCCATAATTTCGCTTTGAAGCTGCTGGCGGTAGCGTTGGGCGCGGTTATTTATTACGCGGTCATCCAGGTCGTGCTTTGGCTCAAGCTTAATCCGCTGATGCTCAAGCTCCTGTCGGCCCTGGTGGTGGCGTTTTTCCTGGCGATTCCGTATTGGAAAGAAAAGTGGAACAGCCATTATGGAAAGAAGGGAGGCGTGTCCCGTGCTTGACCTGGTCAATGTGCGAAAAACCTTCCATGCCCGTACCGTGAATGAGCGCGTGGCGCTGAAAAACGTGTCACTCCATTTGGAGGACGGGGATTTTGTTACCATTATCGGCGGGAACGGCGCCGGAAAATCGACCATTCTCAATGCGATCGCCGGGGTATGGCCGGTGGATGAAGGAAAAATTGTCATTGATGGGACGGATGTGACGGCGCTGCCGGAGCACCGTCGCGCGGCGCTGCTGGGTCGGGTGTTCCAGGATCCGATGACGGGTACGGCGGCTTCCATGCAGATCGAGGAAAACCTGGCTCTGGCGGCGCGGCGC
Source organism: Clostridiales bacterium (assembly GCA_019420065.1). Taxonomy (GTDB): domain Bacteria; phylum Bacillota; class Clostridia; order Christensenellales; family Aristaeellaceae; genus SFMI01. Next base: position 28,017 of record JAHZHX010000018.1, read on the forward strand.
GGACAGCGGCGCACGCTGCGCAAGGGGATTACCCGGGCGGAGCGCGAGGAGTACCGCAGCCGGCTGGCCTCGCTGGGTCTGGGACTGGAGGAGCGGCTGACCTCTCGGGTCGGGCTTTTGTCCGGCGGTCAGCGGCAGGCGCTGACGCTTTTGATGGCCACGCTGAAAAAGCCGAAGCTTTTGCTGCTGGACGAGCATACGGCGGCGCTGGATCCGAGAACGGCGGCCAAGGTATTGCAGCTGTCCGACCAAATCATCCGGGAAGGTCATATTATGACGATGATGGTGACCCATAATATGCGCGATGCGATTGCGTATGGCAACCGGCTGATTATGATGCATGAGGGCAGGATTATTCTGGATATCAGCGGAGAGGAAAAGAAGAATCTGACCGTGCCGATGCTGCTTGAGGAATTTGCCCGTGCGAGCGGCGATGAATTTAATAACGACCGGGCGCTTTTGGGCTGATGGGACCGCCGCTTTACGCGGCGGCCTTTGTCTAACGGGGATTGACAAAGCGGCCGGGGGAGCATACAATAGCCTCAAAAAATGCGCGTCAGGGCAAAAGGAGGAGAAGCAATGAATGCGGAGCTGATCCGGCATTTTATGCCCCATACGCAGGAGGAAGAACGGCTGCTGCGTGGGGAACCGTTGGAAAAGGAACGCTATTCGGACAGCGGCGCGTTTGTGGTGGAGGGTGAACGCTTTGTTCCCCTGCAGCAAATGATTTCCTTGCGGCCGCATACGCGTTTTACTGATTTTCCCATGCACTGGCACGATTATATGGAAATGATGTACATGCTGCAGGGCGAAACGCGCCATGGCATGCCGGATGGGAGCAGCGTATGCCTGAAGCAGGGCGAGCTGCTTTTGATTAACCGGCACAGCGCGCACAGCATTGCCTGCTGCGGGGAAAACGATATCGCGGTCAATTTTATTATTCAAAAAGATTTTTTGGATTTTGTACCCGAAATGATCGGCACGCACAACGTGCTGGGACGGTTCCTGCTGGATTCGCTGCGCAATTATGAGCAGGACATGTCCTATCTGCATTTTAAAATTGCCGACAGGCCGGAACTGCAGCTGCTGCTGCAAAGCATAGTGTATACCCTGATCGCGGAGAAAACGGCCGGCATGCAGCTTCGACGCACGGAAATGGGCCTGCTCTTTCTGCATTTGCTGAGCCGGCCGGAATGCATGGTCATGCCGGTTACCGCGCATCAGGAAAACCTGTATGCCATCGAGCTTTTGCAGGAGATCCGCCAGAATTACGCCACGTTTGTACTGCGCGATTTTGCGGCGCGCAGGCGCGTATCCTCGGCCTATCTGTGCAAGGTGGTGAAGGAGGCTACCGGGAAAAACTGCACGGCGCTTTTACAGGAACGGCGGATTGAAAAAGCAAAGCGCATGCTGATGGAAACCAATCTGAGCGTACTGGAGATCTGCTCCGCGGTGGGATACAGCAACAGCAGCTACTTTTATCGCATATTTGAGGCGGCGGAGGGCGTATCTCCAAGTCAGTGGCGGGTTAATTCAGGTTATAACAAAAGATGATGAACGTCCTTTATTTGCAGGGCTTTTGTTTATAAAATAGAAGTCGGATAGATTCAGACAGAACATAAAAGGAGAGCATACAAGTGACGGAAGGATATATGCTGTCCGCAAAACGGTATGCGGACATTTGTGTGGATACCGAAAAGGCGCTGGAGCAGCTGAAGAATATCCCTATCAGCATTCATTGCTGGCAGGGAGACGATGTGAAAGGACTGGAAAACCTGGGCGGCACGCTGGACGGAGGCATCCAGGTGACGGGCAATTATCCCGGCTGTGCCCGCAGCTTTGAGGAGCTGGCGGCAGATTTTGAAAAAGCATGCAGCCTGATTCCCGGGCCCAAGCGGCTCAATCTGCACTCGAGCTATGCGATTGGCGGCAATGGCGAGCGCGACCGGCTGCGTCCGGAGTATTTTGAGCCGTGGGTGGCGCTGGCAAAGCGGCTGAATATCGGCCTGGATTTTAATCCTACTTTTTTTTCGCATCCCATGGTGAGGGATAACCTGACGCTGTCCAGCCCGGATGAAGAGGTGCGCGCATACTGGATCCGTCACACGATTGCCTGCCGCCGTATCGCCGCATATTTTGCCAAGGAGCTGCATACGCACTGCCTTTGCAATATCTGGATTCCGGATGGCTACAAGAATGTTCCGGCCGATCGCCTGGGGCCGCGCCTGCGCCTGCGGGACAGTCTGGATCAGATTTTTGCCGAAAAGCTGCCCGGTGTGATTGACAGCGTGGAAAGCAAGTTCTTTGGTATTGGTCTTGAAGCATACACCGTTGGTTCCAGCGAATTTTATGCCAATTACGCGGCGACGCACCCCGGCGTATACAATCTGATGGACAACGGTCACTATCATCCTGAGGAAACGATCGTCGATAAGATCCCGGCGCAGCTGGCGTTCTACGATAAGCTGCCCCTGCACGTGACGCGGCCCATGCATTGGGACAGCGACCATGTGGTCAGCCTGAACGATGATCTGCGCGGCATTGCCGAGGAAATTGTGCGCTGCGGCGCCTGCGATAAGGCCTTGATCGGGCTGGATTACTTCGACGGGTCAGTCAACCGTGTCGCGGCCTGGGTGATTGGCGTGCGCAATATGCAAAAGGCGCTGCTGGAAGCGCTGCTCAAGCCGCATGCCCGTCTTAAAGAGCTTCAGGATGAAAACCGCTTTACTGAGCTGATGGCGCTCCAGGAAGAGTATAAAACCATGCCCTTTTCGGCTGTGTGGGCGGAATACTGCGCGCGCGAGGGCGTGCCAGGGGATGAATCCTGGCTTGCGGCCGTTCTGGAATATGAAAAAAATGTACTTGCGAAAAGGAAGTAAGGCAGCATGAACGCAATGGATTTTGAAGTGATGCAGGGCTTTGCGCGCCTGTGCGGCGACGGCTGGGAGCAGGGCTGGCATGAGCGCAATGGCGGCAATCTGACCTACCGCATGACGGCGGAGGAAGCGGATATGCTGCGCCCCTATTTCAGACAAACGCCGGGCGAATGGGTTGCGATGGGCGTGCAGGCGGATAATCTGCGCGGCGAGTATTTTATCGCTACGGGGAGCGGCAAATATTTCCGCAATGTGCCGTTGGCTCCGCAGGACAATGTCTGCATCCTGGAAATCAATGACGCGGGCGACGCTTGGCGCATTGTATGGGGGCTGGAAAAGGGCGGTCGGCCCACCAGCGAGTTCCCCAGCCATTTTATGAACCATTCGGTGCGCAAGGCGGCCACCGGCGGCGCGTGCCGCGTGATTTATCACGCGCATCCCGCCAATGTGATTGCCATGACGTATATCCTGCCGCTGGAGGCACGCGACTTTACCCGTGCCCTGTGGCAGAGCGCGACGGAATGCCCGGTGGTATTTCCCGGCGGCGTGGGCGTGGTGCCCTGGATGGTGCCGGGAGGCGCGGAGATCGCCATGGCCACCAGCGGGCTGATGAAGGAATATGACGCGGCGGTATGGGCGCATCATGGTCTGTTTGTGTCCGGGCCGGATTTTGATACCGCCTTTGGACTGATGCATACCATCGAAAAGGCGGCGCAGATCTATATGCTGGTGCTTGCCAGCGGCAGAGACGTGCGGCAGACCATTACCGACGATGATTTGCGCGCCATTGCCCATGAGTTTGGCGTGACGCTGCGCGAGGAATTCCTGGATTGAAATTTTGCGCGGGGATGCTGCCGGGACGGCATTCCCGCTTTTCGTGTATACAGGAGGAAGTAAAATGGCTTGTGAAATGTATCAGCTTGCGCCGCAGACGCACACGCAGATGATGGGCTACGTCATCAAGACCGGCGCGGGCAAGCTCATTGTTGTGGATGGCGGTACAAAGGGTGACAGCAAGTATCTTCTGCATTTGCTGCAAAGGCTGGGCGGCGAGCGGCCGCATGTGGATGCCTGGTTCATTACGCATCCGCATTCCGACCATGCGATGGCGCTGTTCGCCTTGCTGCGTGAGCAGCGGGAAGCGTTTACCATCGGCGCGCTGTACGCCCATTTTCCTGAACGGCGCGTGCTGGAGGAAGGCGAGCCGGGCGCGGTCTATATGTGGGATCAGTATTACGAGCTGCGCCCGCTTTTTGCCGCGCAGGAGCATGTGCTGCGCGAGGGCGAGCGCCTGCAAATCGATGATACGTCCTGGGAAGTGCTGTATACCAGCGATCCGGCTTTTGTCCATAATGCGTCGAACAATTCTTCCTGTGTGCTGCGTATGACGGCGGAGGGCGTGTCGGTGCTGTTCTTGGGAGATTTGGGCGTCGAGGGCGGAGAAAAGCTGCTGCGCATGCACGGCGGCGCGCTCAAAAGCGATATTGTGCAGATGGCGCACCATGGCCAGAGCGCGGTCAAGATGGAGGTATACCATGCCGTGCAGCCGAAAATATGCCTGTGGTGCGCGCCCAAATGGCTGTGGGACAATAATCAGGGCTGCCGCGGCTATGATTCCGGGCAATGGGATATCCTGCGCGTGCGCGAGGAAATGGCGCGCCTGGGTGTGCGCCGGCATGTGGCGGCACAGGACGGCACGGCAAAATTGACGCTGGAGCGCGGCGAGGCTACCGTGCGGATCGACGATCCCTTTGCGGCGCAGTAAGGAGGTAGGAAAATGAGAATTTACGGTATGCAGGTCAACCATGCAGCGCGGCCGCT
>JAHZHX010000019.1:0-8511 GCA_019420065.1 Clostridiales bacterium
CTTGCCCTCGATGGAGGTCATCAGCGCCGTTTCCTCGCCGCAGACGAACGCGCCCGCGCCCAGACGGATGTGGATGTCAAAATTGAAGCCGCTGCCGAAGATGTTGTCGCCCAGCAGACCGTATTCCTTGGCTTGCTTGATGGCGATCTCCAGGCGCTTGACGGCGATGGGGTACTCGGCGCGCACGTAAATATAGCCTTCCGAAGCGCCGATGGCGTAGCCGGCAATGGCCATGGCTTCCAGCACGCAGTGCGGGTCGCCCTCCAGCACCGAGCGGTCCATGAACGCGCCCGGGTCGCCCTCGTCGGCGTTGCAGGCGACGTATTTCTGGTCGGCCTGGCTCTGATAGGCGAACAGCCACTTTTTGCCCGTGGGGAAGCCGCCGCCGCCGCGCCCGCGCAGGCCGGACTTGATGATCTCGTCGATGACTTCCTCGCGCGTCATCTTAGTTATGGCCTTTTCCAGCGCTTTGTAACCGTCAAAGGCCAGATATTCGTCAATGTTTTCGGGGTCGATCACGCCGCAGTTGCGCAGCGCGACGCGCTTTTGGTGCTTATAGAAGTTGATTTCCTCCAGGGACTTGTTGGCGTTCTGCTCGTTGGTGGCATGGTCGGTATAGATCAGATGCTCGACCTGACGGCCCTTGAGCAGATGCTCCTCGACGATTTCGTCCACATCCTCAACCTTGAGGCGGGAATAGAACGTGCCCTCGGGGTAAACGATGACAACGGGGCCGGCCTCGCACAGACCAAAGCAGCCCGTGCGCACGACCTTGACCTCGTGCTCCAGCCCGACTTCCTTGATCTTTTCCTCAAAGCGCTCGATGATCTGCGCCGAGCCGGACGACGTGCAGCCCGTGCCGCCGCAGCAGAGCACATGCGCGCGATAAATATCCATGAGCATTTCCTCCTAAACAGCGGTAGCTTATTTGTCCTCGGCAGCGCCGATGGTGTACTCGGTGACAGGGTGGCCGTTGACGATGTGCTCGGCCACCACGCGGGCGACCTTTTCGGGCGTCATGTGAACGTAGGTCACCTTCTCCTCGCCGGGCAGGTACACGTCCACCATCGGCTCCAGACGGCACATGCCGATGCAGCCGGTCTGCGAAACGGTCACGTTATTGAGACCGCGCTTGGCGACCTCGTCCATAAAGCCCAGCATCACGGGGCGGGCGCCGGCGGCGATGCCGCAGGTCGCCATGCCGACGACCACGCGCACGTGTTTGTCGGCCTCCTCGTGGCGCAGGTTGATGCGGGCCAGCGTTTTTTGACGAATGGCTTCCAGCTCAGCCAAAGATTTCATAGAATCATCCCTCCAAAAATCGGTTTGATTTCTTCCTGAAGGCTGTCAAGCATCCAGGCGGTAATTTCGGGTTCGCTCAGCGCTACGCCGTCCAGCGCGGCGCGCAGCGCGCGGGTGTCAAAATCCATCGTGCCTTGGGGAGATGCGCAGGCGAGCGCAAAATCGGGCGAAACGGGATTGGCGCTGACAAGCGTTACCATGGTGCCTGCCAGGTCGCCCAGGGGCAGGCAGTCGATGCTGCCGGTATGGAGCGTCACGGTGACAAGCGTGCCCCGGCCGGGCGTGCTTTCAAGGGTCAGGCCGCCGCCTGTGAGGCGGGCGTTCTGCGCCATCAGCGGCAGCCCCAGACCCACCTTGCGCGTGGTGCGCGTGGTGCCAAAGGGACTGAGCACGCGCTTGCAAAGCGCCTCGTCCATGCCGCAGCCGTCGTCGCGGATGGTGAGGGTAAGCAGCCCTTCCCCGTCCAGCGTCAGGCCGATCTCCACCAGGCTTGCCTGCGCGCGCACGCTGTTTTGCGCCAGATCCAGAATATGCAGCGACAGATCGCGCATCGGGGTCAGTCCTGCTTGTATTTGGCCAGGATGCCGGGCACGTCGTCGGGCACCAGACGGCCGTATACCTCGTCGTTCACGGTCATGACGGGGGCCAGACCGCAGGCGCCCAGGCAGCGGGTGGGCTGGATGGTGAACAGGCCGTCGGCCGTGGTGCCGCCCACGGCAATGCCCAGCTCTTCGCACAGACGGTCGAGGATCTTCTGCGAGCCCTTGACGTAGCAGGCGGTGCCCAGGCACACGCTGATGACGTACTTGCCGCTGGGGGCAAGGGAGAACTGGGAATAGAAGGTGGCAACGCCGTAGACCTCGCTCAGCGTAACGCCCAGCCCCTCGGCGATGCGCTTCTGCACGTCGAGCGAGACGCAGCCGAAGATGTTCTGTGCCCGCTGAAGTACGGGCATCAGAGCGCCGGGCTGGTCTTTCAGTTCCGCAATGGCCTGATCCAGCAGCGCGTACTTTTCTTTCATGTCCGGCATGTTAGAGAATGACCTCCTTGTAAAGTTTCATGATTTGAAGCAGAAAAAAGAAATTGCTGATTGCGGCGCAGAGCCTTCGTCAGCGGCATACACAGGTATTATAACATAGCTATAGCAAAAATGCACTATGCATATGAAAAAAATATTACTTATTTTATCGATAAATTATGTATTTTTATCGTTTTTTTGCTGTTTATGGCGCGGGATGACCGCATAGCCAGGAAAACAGGGAAGCGCGGTCGCGCACGGGGAGGGCAACGGCGTCCTCCCGTTCCCGGATATCGCCCAGGTAATGCGCGTCCGAGGCGTGCAGGATGCGCTTGCCCGCCAGCACGGCGGGGTCGCAGGGCAGCTCCTTCCAGATCTCCAGAACGGGAAACACAGGCGTATCGGGCAGAAAGCCCAGGTTGACCAGCATGCCGTTGGCGCCGCGGTTGATATGCGCCGGAACGCTGACCCCGCCGTGGCTGCGCACCAGCGCGGCGGCGGCGCTCAGGGAAAGGCAGGAGGCGGCGATAAGCAGCGCGTCCTCCTCGGCAATGATGTGATCGTCGGGATCCATCACATACTGATGACCGAAAAAGTCCGGCCGGTTTTTGCGCGCGGGCAGATACGCGCGCAGTGCTTCGCCAAAGCGCAGCGCGGCCTCTACCGTGGGAAAATAGCCCAGCAGGTGAACCTCCTCGCGCGTGGTGATTTCCACCCCCGGCAAAAAAACAAGCCCGCATTCCCCGCACAGCGCTTCCATCGCCGGCAGGTTGCGGGTAGTGTTATGGTCGCACAGAGCAATGGCGTCCAGCCCCTTGAGGCGCGCCATGGCGCAGATGTTGGCAGGGGTCATCTCCTCATCCCCGCAGGGGGAGAGGCAGGAGTGCAGGTGCAAATCGGCATGGCACGGCATGGCTCAGTCCTTGCCGGGGACGCCCGCGGCATACATGCGTCCGCACAGCTCATAGCTGCTGAGCGGGCTTTTCAGTACGCACAACCCTTCGGCTGCCGCTTTGTCGATGCTTTCCTGCTCCATGTCGATCGCATCGGGTAGGATGACGCAGGCCATCTCGGCCAGCACGGCCACGGCCACCACGTTCAGATGCGTCTGCACCGTGACCCAGGCCATGCCCTCGCAGCCGTGCGCCATGACCCAGCTGAGCATGTCGCAGGTATAGCCGCACAGTACCTCGCGGGAGGCGTCGGCCCCGGGCGTGAGATTGACGGCGTTCAGCAGGGGAATCAGCTCGCTTACTTTCATATATAAATGACTCCTTGTTTATTCGCGTTTGGTCTGCGCCAGCGCCACCATCTGCTGCGCCATGACCTTGAGCTGCTCCTTGAGCTTGTGGATGCAGTCCATCTCGCCGCAGTAGCCGCGCACGATGTCCTCGGCAAAGCTGCGGCAGGTGGGCGAGCCGCAGGAGCCGCAGTCGTAGCCCGGCAGATCCTGAATGATCTGGTTCATGCGCTGCATTTTGGCCATGGCCTTTTCAATGTCGTCATCCAGCCGCATGGCGCTGTTGGGCTCCAGGGGCAGCTCGGTACGCAGGGGAACCTTGTTCATCAGATCGCCCGGCACGCTGCGCGCGGGATGCGCGTCGTCGCGGGCGCGGGCGCGATCCACCAGCTTGCGGATGGTGTTTTTGGCCACATAGTTGTTTTCAAACGTCAGCGGGCCGCCCACGCAGCCGCCCAGGCAGGCGTTGCCCTCAAAAAAGACCAGGTCGCTGAGCTTGTTGTTTTCAATTTCCTCCAGCACGCGGATGCAGTTGTGGATGCCGTCCACCGACAGGGAATTTTCCGGGCAGACCGCCATGGCCTCGCCGCTGGAGGCGGCCCAGGCAATGCCGTAGGAGGTGGCGGTGGACGCAACGTTCTCCTCGCGCGACAGGTGCGGCAAAAGCTTCCCGTACAGCTCCAGCATGGAAATGGCGCCGTCGATGCTGGATTTTTGCAGCCCCAGCGGCGAACGGATGGCTGTCATTTTGGCGGGGCAGGGGGTGATGAAAAAGACCCCCACTTCCTCGGGCGCGCAGCCGTGCTTTTCGCAGCATTCGCGCCGGGCCAGCATGGCTGCCACCTCGACGGGCGGGCGAATGTCCACCACGTTTGGCAAAAGGTCGGGGAAGCGCACCTGGATCAGGCGCACCACCGCCGGGCAGGCCGAGGAGATCAGCGGACGGGGCAGCCCCGGCTCGCGCAGCTTTTGCTGAATGGCGCGGCTGACGATGTCCGCCCCGCGCGCCACCTCAAATACCTCGTCAAAGCCGAGCTTCTTCAGCGCCGCAAGCACGAGCGACGCATCGCTGACCGTGCGGAACTGCCCGTACAGCGAGGGCGCGGGCAGCGCTACGGTATAGCGGAAAGCCTTGAGATCCTCCAGGCTGTTGGTCTCGGCCACCTTGGCATGATAGTCGCAGATGCGGATGCATTCGCCGCAGTCGATGCACAATTCGTCAATAATATGCGCCCGGCCGTTGCGCACGCGGATGGCCTCGGTCGGACAGTGCATCAGGCAGTTGGTGCAGCCCTTGCACAAGTCTTTTTTTAACCGTACAGAATGGTAGCGTCTTTCCTGATCCATTGCCCGATGCTCCTTTCATAAAAGGGTCAAGCCGTTTGCAGGCAGAACACCATTTCAATCTGCGTGCCCTGTCCGACGGCGCTTTCGATGCGGAATACGTCGGCGTTGCGGCGCATGTTGGGAAGCCCCATGCCCGCGCCGAAGCCCAGGCTGCGCGCCTCGTCGTTGGCGGTGGAAAAGCCCTCGCGCATGGCCTGCTCGATGTTGGGAATGCCCGGCCCCACGTCGCGCGAGCACAGCTTCACGCTGTCCTTTTCCACCTCGAGCGTCAGCGCGCCGCCCAGGGAGTGGATGACCAGGTTCAGCTCCACCTCGTAGCTGGCCACGGCAATGCGGCGCAGCACCATGCTGGGCACGCCCAGCTGGCGCAGGTTGCGCTTGATGTCGGACGAGGCCTCGCCCGCGCGGGTATAATCGCCCGCGGCGACGGGATATTCCTTGTGCAGCAGTGCGCTCATGACGGTTCCTCGCTTTCCGGCCACTCGATGGGCACGCCGCGAAGCCCCGCCTCATAGAGCAGGCCGCAGGCGGTAAAGGCGGTCTCGCGGGTGGTCAGCACCACCAGCCCTTGCTCGGCGGCCTGGTCAAGGATTTCGTCCGCGGGCACCTTGCCGCGCGCGAATACCAGACAGCGCAGGTCCAGCATGTCTGCCGTGCGCACGACCTGCGGGTTGGTGATGCCGGTGATGAGCACCGTTTTTTCGTTGACAAAGGCCAGCACGTCGCTCATCAGGTCGGAACAGCAGGCGGTATATACCGGGCGGGAAAGCTTTTCCTCCCCGCGCAGCACCCGGGCGTGGAGTATTTTTACCATATCGGCAATCGTCATGTTGCTCATCCTCTCCGGGTCAGGGCTTGTCCTCGTCCAGGGATACGCCGTGCAGCGACTGCGCCAGGCGGTTGGACAAAAGCGCAAAGGATACGGCCATGTCCTCGTTCTGCACCAGCACGTTTTCGGGCACATGCAGCTTCACGTGGGCGAAATTCCAGATGGCCTTGATGCCCGCCGCGACCAGCGCGTCGCATACCTCCTGCGCATGCTCGGCGGGGGTGGCGATGATGCCGATGGGGATGTTGCGCTCCTGGCAGATGCTGGCCAGGCGCTCCATGGGATATACCGTGCGGCCGTGGATCAGGCGGCCCACCAGCTGCGGATCCCGGTCAAAGGCGGCGGCAATGTCCAGCCCGTAGTCGCCAAAGCCGGAATAGCTCATCAGCGCCTTGCCCAGATGCCCCGCGCCGACCAGCACGGCGATGTTGGCGTTGTCATAGCCCAAAAAATGCTCGATATCGGCAATCAGCCCCTGCACGCTGAAGCCCACGCGCGGCTTGCCCGGCTCGCTGGAGATGGCGGCCAGATCCTTGCGCACCTGCACCTCGTAGATACCCAGATAGTCGGCAATGGCCGAGGCGGGCACGTAGGGAGAATTGGATTTTTCCAGTTCCTTCAAAAATTTCAAATAATATGGCAGGCGCTTGACGCCCTGCACGGATAAAATGCGAGAATCCTTCTCCTGCACCACAAAAAAGAACCTCCTTTGGATTTTGCGAGTGATGTATTTATCATATCAAATTATATCGCTTTTGTAAATGCAAAAAACAGTTAATTTCCCAAAAGTCGCGCCGTTCCGCCGGCTTGATACAGCGCCTGGGCGGTCAGAACCGCGTCTTTTTGCTCGTCAGGCCAGAAAAACGCGTGCGGCAGCCATCCGTCGCGCAGGGCGGCGGAAAGGGCCTGAAGCATGGGCTGGGAGCTGCCGTATAAAGTGATGCCGTCGCGGGCAGGAAGCAGAAAACGGTCACCAAGCGACTGCTGCGCCTGCCCGGTCAAAAGAAAATGCAGCAGCGCGTCGGCCGGCGCGCCGCTTTCCCGGCTGCGGGCGGCGAAAAGGACCAGGTCGCTGGCCGAAGCGGCGGCAAGCACCCGGTAGCCCGTTCCCTGCGCGGCGCACTGCCGCGCCTGCGAAACCGCGAGCAGGGCGGCGGCGTTCTCCTCGGCCATGAAGCGGGAGAGCAGGGCCGCGGAATCGAGAAACACGGCGCCCGCGGGCGCGTTCATGGAGGAAAGCGCCAGCGCGCCGAAGCCTTCGCCGGCATAAAAGGCGTCGGGCCACGCGATATGGGTTTGGGGCGCTGCGGACGGCGCGGGCGGCGGCGAGGCGGTCACGCCAAAGAGGCTGCGGGGGGCGGGCGTCTGCGCCGCTTCCCCGGTGCGCTCCAGCAGGGCGTAGCCCGACAGACACAGCGGCACCGCCAGCTGCCGGCCGTCCAGCTGCCCGGCGGCGGCGTAAGCGCCGCTGAGCGCGTCGCCGGCGGCGGTTTCCGCCAGCAGCGCGGGGGATACGCGCTCGCCCGCGGCAAAAACAATCACGTCCGGCCCGGCGGATGGCTCCTGCGTCCACAGCGCCATATCCGCCTGCGATACGCTGCGCACCCAGACGCTGACCCCGCTGTGCGCCTTGGAAAAGGCGGCGCACTGCGCCCTGAGCCAGGGAGACGCGCCCAGCGTGTCGCCAAGCACCCAAACGCTCAGCAGCGTGCGCGTTCCCTTGCGCACGCCGGGCGGCGTTTGCTCGGGGGCCGCGGCGATATAGCCGCGCAAAAAGGGGAAAGCCAGCCCCAGCAGCGCGGTGAGCAGGATACAGGCCAGACACAAAAGCAGGCGCGGACGCGGTTTTTGATGCATTGTTACAATCCCCTCCGTTTCCATGCACAGATTATGCTTGCAATCCGGCAATTTATTTCATATAATTTAGTTGGAAAAAACGAAAGGGGAAATATATATGTCTGAAATGAATTATCGCGCCGCGTACGAGGCCTGGCTGCGCGACTTTGCCGATAACCCCGCCCTGGTAAAAGAGCTTGAAAATATAGGGGAGGCGGAGATTGAGGACCGCTTCTATACCGGCTTGTCCTTTGGCACGGCCGGCATGCGCGGCGTGCTGGGCTACGGCGCGAACCGCATGAACGAATATGTGGTGCGCCGCGCCACGCGCGGCCTGGCGCAGTATATCCTTACCAACCCCGAATGGGCGCGGCGCGGCGTTGCCATTGCCTGCGATTCGCGTCACATGAGCGCGGACTTTGCCCTGGATACGGCGCTGACGCTGTGCGCCGCGGGCGTGAAGGCGTACCTGTTTGAATCGCTGCGCCCCGTGCCCATGCTCAGCTATGCCGTGCGCCATCTGGGCTGCATCGCCGGGGTGGTGGTCACCGCCAGTCATAACCCGCCCCAATACAACGGCTATAAGGTGTACTGGGAGGACGGCGCGCAGCTGTCGCCCGAGGCCGCCGCGAACGTGACGGAATACATCCGTCCTCTGCCCTATGCCGGAACGCCGGTCATGGAAATGACCCAGGCGCTGTCCCAGGGGCTTTTGCGGATCATCGGCAAGGCCGAGGTGGACGACGACTATATCGAAATGGTCAAAGGCCTGTCGGTTTGCCCCGAGCTTTTGCGCCAGGAGGGTGAAAAGCTCAAAATCGTTTATACGCCGCTGCACGGCTCGGGCAACCTGCCCGTGCGCCGCATGCTGCGGGAGGTAGGCATCACCCATGTGACCGTCGTGCCCGAACAGGAAGCGCCCGACGGCGCCTTCCCCAC
>JAHZHX010000019.1:8521-30800 GCA_019420065.1 Clostridiales bacterium
GATCCCGCCGCCTTTGCCTACGCCATTCCCCTGGCGGAAAAGGTGGGCGCCAGCGTGGTCTTTGGCACCGACCCGGACTGCGACCGCATGGGCGTGGCGGTGCGCGACGGGGAGAACGTGTTCCACACCCTGACGGGCAACCAGATCGGCTGCCTGCTGCTGGAGCATATTCTGCGCGAGCGCAAAAAGCGCGGCACGCTGCCCGAAAACGGCGCGGTGTGCAAGAGCATCGTGTCCACCGAGATGGCGCGCGCCATTGCCGCTTCCTACGGCGTGGCATGCTTTGACACGCTGACGGGCTTCAAATTTATCGGCGAAAAGATCCAGCAGTTTGAGGAAACGGGCGCGTATACCTTTTTGTTCGGCTTTGAGGAGAGCTACGGCTTCCTCAGCGGCACGCAGGTGCGCGACAAGGACGGCGTGAACGCCTCCCTCCTTTTGTGCGAGGCGGCCTGCGCCTGCATGCAGGAGGGGATCACGCTCTACGACCGTTTGCAGGAATTGTACCGCGTCTACGGCGCGTACTTTGACCGCGTGACCAGCCGCACCCTGCCCGGCAAGGATGGGGTGGAAAAAATGCGTGAAATCATGCGCGGTCTCCGCCGGAACCCGCCTGCCGCCTTTGGCGCGGTCAAGGTCAAGGCGGTGCGCGACTATCTGAGCGGCCTGCGCACGGAAAACGGCCGGAGCGCGCCCATGGGCCTGCCCGAATCCGACGTGCTGTATTTCGAAATGGAGGGCGGCAGCTGGCTGTGCGTTAGGCCCAGCGGCACCGAACCCAAAATCAAGCTGTATGTCAGCGCCCGGGCGGCGGACATGCCCGCGGCGGAAGCGCTGGCCGGGGAGCTGCTGGCGGCGGCCGGGGAGTATCTGGCATGACGGCGGAAATTTGCCGTATCGACGCGCGCCGTCAGGCCGATATCCGGCTGAAAAACGAGCCGTTCCCCCTTTGCGGGCGGCTGCTGCCTGCTTATGAAAACGGCGCATGGTCGTACACGGTGGAGCGCTTTGCCCCCTCCGCGACCGGCGAGATGACCTTTCCGGAGGAAAACTATGACTATGCCGAGATGGCGGGGGACTGCTTCTTTGTCGGCGCTTATCAGGACGGGGAATGCGTGGGCCTGGCGATCTACCGCCGTTCCTGGAACAAATATCTGTATTTGTACGATCTCAAGGTGAGCGCCCGCGCGCGGCGCGGCGGTATAGGCCGGCAGCTGATTGAGGAGGGCAAGCGCCTGGCGCGGGAAAACGGCTATCGCGGCATTTACACCGTGGGGCAGGACAATAACCTCAACGCCTGTCTTTTCTATCTGAAAACGGGCTTTGAAATCGGCGGAATGGACACCTGCGTATACCGCGGAACGGCGCAGGAAGGGAAGAGCGACGTCCTTTTCTATCTGGAACTGGACGGGGAAAAAGAAAAATAAACATTTTTATATATTTGTTTCATATTTCCCTTGACTTTGTAACAAATGTGTAATAGAATGCAAGTGGAATATTCTGCGTGAAGCATGATGAGGTGGGCTTTATGACAAAAAGCACGGCAAGCCGTATTCTGGCACTGAAGCGGGCGATGAGCCTGCTTTGCGTGCTGATGCTGCTGAGCGGATTTTTACCGGCGCGCGGCGCGCTGGCGGCCGAAAAACAGTATGGCCGGATCAATCACGACGAGGTGCGCCTGCGCCGTCAGGCGGGCAGCACCGAGGTGTGGGCCATGCTGGATACCGGCTGGGTATGCGAGATCCGCAGCGAAAAGCGCTCGGGCGGTACGGATTATTATTATGTTGTGACCAACATTCCCAAGCACCTGGACCGTGAATATTACGGGTATGTCAGCCAGGAGTTCCTGACCGTCATGACGGCGGAGGAAGTGAGCGCGTGGGAAAAGGCGGGCGGCAACGGCGGCGAGATCTCTGATGATGCCGGCGCTGGCGGCAGCACGCCTCCGGCCGGTTCCGACGGCGGCAGCGCGTCCTCCGGCGGCAATGCCGGCGTTATCCTCACCAGCTATGCCCAGCCCAATAATGTCAGCACCAATTATTACAGCTATAACGGTGCGGCGCTGAGCAGCCTGGGCCTTTTGTCCGCCGGCGAAGCGTATTATGTGGCCGGAACCTCCACGATCGGGGACACGGCGTACTATATCATCCTGGTCAACGGCGCAAACTGCTATGTCAAGGCCAGCAACATGACCATGCTGACCTCCGGCGGGCAGACGCAGCCCGATGCCCCTTCCACGGATCAGCCGTCGGGAGGAAACACGGACGCGATCGGCCGTATCCGCATCACGCCGGAGGGCAAGACCAATCTGCGCTCCTCCGCGGCGATGATTTCGGGCAACGTGGTAGCCAAGATCGAGCAGGGCCGGGAACTGCCCTTCTTCAGCACGCTGCAAAGCGGCGGCAAGACGTGGTACTACTGCTATGACGAAAATGAGAACGTAAACGGCTACATCCTGGGCACCTGCGCGGTGGTAGTGGAAAGCTACGCGACGCCCACGCCCACCCCTCCGGCGGGCGCCACGCCCGAACCGGGCGCCTCCTCGGGCAGCGTGGCCGGCTACGTGAAGATCACGCCCTCGGGCAAGACCAATATCCGCAGCCGCACGCAGGTGAATTCCAATAACGTGGTGGCCAAGGTGGAGCAGGGCGAAGTGCTGCCCTACTATGCTACTACCGTGGTCAACGGCGTGACCTGGTATTATGTGTACGAGGCCGGGGAAGCGGTGTTTGGCTATGTGCTGGGCTCCTGCTGCGTTAAGACGGACGCGGGCGGCAACGTGACCGCAGTGCCCACCAATACGCCCGCCCCCGACGGCAACACGGTCCTGGGCTATATCCTGTTCACCTCCGGCGGCGTCAATCTGCGTAAAACGGCCAGCATGGGCGCGAAGGTTTTGGGCCGCTTTGACAAGGGCGACGTGACGCCCTATTATGGCGTTGAAACCCACAACGGCGTGAGCTGGTTCTCCGTGCGCCAGGACGGCGAGAAGGGCTATGTTCACGGCAGCTACTGCCAGATATGCGATATGTATGGCAATATCATTACCCCCGACGATCCGAACAGCGGCGTAACTCAGGGCTACCTGCGCACGACCGCGGACAAGGTCTATGTGCGCAAGAGCGCGAAAATGGGCGCCGGCACCTACGGCCAGGTCAAGGACAAGGGCACGGTGCTGCCCATCGTCGGCGCGACGGTGCGCAACGGCTCGGTCGATTGGTACTGCGTATCCTTCGATGGCAATATCGGCTATATCCACGGCAAATATATCAGCGTGCTTTCGGCCGAGCAGGTAAAAGCCTATCTGAACGGGCAGACCCTGCCGCCCGACGCGCCTACGCCCACGCCTGCCCCCAAGCCGACCAATTATATTACCACGACCTCCGACAAGGTATGGATCCGCAAATCGCCCTCCACCAAGGCGGGCACGAAGGGCCAGGCCAACCGCGGCGCGGTGTTCCAGTTTACCGGCACCACGACCGTCGGCAGCACCATGTGGTATAAGATCAAGGTCAACGGCGAGGAATGCTACATCATGGGCAAGTACTGCCGCGTGATGACCGACGCTGAGTATAACATGTATATCGGCTCGCAGCCCACACCGCGCGTTACGCCCACGCCAAAGCCGGAGGACTGGAGCACCACGGCGCTGACCAATACTGTCAAGGTGATTGTGCGCGCGGCCGGTTCTTCGGGAGCCAAGCAGCTGGCGCTGCTGTATAAGGATAATCAGGTATGTACGCTGCTGGGCAGCACCAATGTATCGGGCGGATACACCTGGTACAACGTGCGCGTCAACGGCACCAACGGCTGGATCCGCGGCGATCTGCTGCGCATTCTGACCAAGGAGCAGGCCGCGATCTTTGAAAAGACCGGCGATCCCGCGGCCAGGCCGGAAGCGTCCTACAATACCCTGCGCCTGGGCTCTACCGGCGAGGATGTGACCAAGCTGCAAAACCGCTTGATCGATCTGGGCTATCTGCCTGCCGGCAGCGCCAACGGTACCTATGGTTCCGCTACGGCGGACGCGGTGCGCAAATTCCAGAGCGACGAAGGACTGTCCCAGGACGGCATCGCCGGTTCGCAGACGCAGCACGCGCTCTACGGCACGGTGGAAAAGGGCTATTACGACACGCAGAACGGGTCGAGCACCACGGTCACGCTGTACAAGCCCGAATTGATTGACTGGTACAAGGGCGGCATCCAGAGCATCTTTTACAGAGGCTGCGTCGCCACGGTAACGGACGTGCGCACCGGCATCTCCTTCAAGGTCAAGCGCTGGGCGGGCGGCGACCATGCCGACGTGGAGCCGCTGACGGCGGCGGATACCGCGGCCATGTGCAAGATCTACGGCGTCAAGACGGCGCAGGAGATCAGCGACAAAAACCTGTGGCAGCGCCGTTCCCTGCTGGTGACGGTTAACGGTCACAGCTACTGCGCGTCGATGTATGGCATCCCGCATAACTACCCGGCGGGCGATACAATTCCGAACAACGATTTCAACGGTCAGTTCTGCATCCATTTTGTCAACAGCAAGACCCACGCCAGCGACAAGGTGGACAAGGATCATCAGAACGCCATCATGTATGCCTACAACAACGCGGCGCGGCTGCTCAATATCAAGTAATGAAAAAAACTGTACTCATTCTCGGCGGCGGGGCGTCTGGCCTCGCCGCCGCCGTTATAGCGGCGGAAAACGGCGCGGCCGTGACTATACTGGAAAAGAACGACCGCGTGGGGAAAAAGCTCCTGGCTACCGGCAACGGCCGCTGCAATCTGGCCAACACCGGAAGGCCGGTTTATTACGGCGACGAGGCCTTTGCCCGCGCGGTACTGACGGCGCTGCCCGCCGGGCAGCTGCTGGCTTTTTTTGACCGTATTGGTCTGCCCACGCGCGCGGACGGCGCAGGGCGTGTTTATCCTGCCTGCAATCAGGCGGCCGCTGTGCTTGACGTGCTGCGCGAACGGCTGGAAAGCCTGCATGTGTGCGTGGAAACACAGACGGAGGCGCGTCAGATCCTCCCGTCGGCGGGCGGCTATCGCGTGCTGACCAATAAAGGGGAACGAAAGGCGGAGCGCGTGCTGGCGTGCTGCGGCGGGCTGGCCGCGCCCAAGCTGGGCGCGGTCAACAGCTATGGGCTGCTGACAGAAAACGCCTGCCGGCTGGTGACGCCCGCCCCGGCCCTGTCTCCCCTGGAAACGGAAAAAGCCCCGCTGCGCGGCCTTTCGGGCATGCGGCTGGCGGCCACGCTGACGCTGTGTGACGGTGTACGGCCGGTATGCCGCACGCAGGGGGAGGCGCTCTTTGCCGATTATGGGCTGAGCGGGGTATGCGCCATGCAGCTGGCGCGCGATGCGTGGCGTCTTTTGCAAGCGGGCGGGAAGCCCTGCGTGTATGTGGATTTTTCCCCGGCGCTGGGGCTGGGCGAGTACGGCATGCGCCGCCTGCCGCCTGCCTCGCCTTTTGAGAATGAAGCGGCTGTGCGCGAATGGCTCTGCGGTCGGCGGGCGCGCCTGCCCGGGCAGGTGCTTCTGCTGGGGGCGCTGCCGCGCGTGCTGCGCGAGCGGCTGCGGGAAACGCCGTTTGAACGCTTGCCGCGCTTGCTTTGCGCATACCCCTTGCGGGTGACCGGGGTGCGCGGCTTTGATCAGGCCCAGGTGACGCAGGGCGGGATCGACACGGCGGATTTTAAGGCGGATACGCTGGAGCACCGCTCGCTCAAGGGGCTGTATGCCTGCGGCGAGATCCTTAATGTGGATGGCGACTGCGGCGGCTACAATCTGATGTTTGCCTTTGCCAGCGGCCTGCTGGCAGGGAAATCGGCGGCGCTGAATTAAGAAAAAGGAGTTGTCTCACTATGAGGCAACTCCTCAGACCATCAACAAAGTGAGTACATCATTGCCGGGATGCAATGAAGGGGCGCAGCTCCTTCATTTTATAATCCGCAGCGGCGGCGTGTACGCCGCGAGGAGCGGCTGGAATGCCGCTTCCTATGTCATTTTCTGGCCGTAATGCGCAGCATTACAAGAAAATGACGCTTCCGATGAAAGTTCGCTTTAGCGAAATTTCATCGCAGGGCATCAAAAAGACTTTTTTGATGCCCTGAGGAGTTGTCTCACTATGAGGCAACTCCTTTGATTATCGTATATGCATCGTCAGGCGGCTGCGCGCTTCCATGATACGGTCTTTGTACGGGGTGCGCACGGTGTATACGTAGCCGTAATCCACCGCGCCGTTGGCGCGGATAATGCGGTAGCGCGTCAGGGCATATTTGCGGCGGTCTTGCAGCAGCTCGATATCCTCCGCCAGCACCTCGGCCATCACGCGGGTGCGGATGCGGCTCATCTGCGCGTGCCCGGCCTGCCGCAGTTCAAACACGCCCAGCGTGCCGGGGGGATATACCAGGGTAAAGGTGATGCGGCTGCGCTCAATGCGCACCTGATCCAGATCCCGCGCGGCGGCGCGGCGGATCAGCGGGTACAGATCTTTATAAAGACGACTGTCGCGCAGCGCCTCCATGCGGAAAATTTCCTTTTGACGTTCGCGCCGGTAGCGCGCCAGCAGGTATAGCCCCGCCGCCAGCGCCAGACACCAGGCGCAAATTCCCAAAGGCTGCAACGGCTACCCCTCCCCACGCTACCAAATATAGCATATTCTATCATTGATAAAATACAATTTCAAGCAGGTTCGGGCAATATGTAGTAGTGTTTAGAAAATTGTAATACAATTTTCATCAGCCGAAATGAGCGGCGGTGTCCCCGGCCGCTTTTCTCCATGCGCTCAAGAAGCCGCTCAGGGTAGGGTAGCGCGCGGCGCGATCTTCGGCGCAGGCCCGTGCGGCGATCAGGTAAAGCGCTTCGCCCGCCGTCCAGGCCTCGCGGTCGTGCAGGCCATGGTTGCCAAAGAAGGCGAAGGCCAGCGCGCCCATGTTGTATTGGGTGGAGAGGCCGTCCAGCGGCGCGCCGAGCACGTATTCCTCCGGCGAACGGAAGCGGGAGGAGCCGGGCAGCACGCCGACGTCATTGACGGCGGGCATGGGACGGTACAAGTCGATGTCGCAAACGGTGATTTTTCCGGTGGAAAAATCGGCCAGCAGGCTGCCGTCGTAAAAATCGACCGCCGCGTAACCGTGTTCTATGGCAAAAAGATGAAAGGCAAACACGCTGTCGATCATGCGCAGGCGGGTCAGCAGCGGCTGGTGCATCAGCCGGAAAGCGGGCGAAGCGGGATCGGTATACCGCGCGCCGCCCTTGAACCGCGTGTCGGGATAAAGGTTTTCGCCCTCAGCCCAGTCAAAAATGGCGGCATAGCCGCCCGCGACCGCGCCGTGGCCGCGCAGGCGTACCAGGGCGGGGTGGCGCAGGGCCTCGTAGGCGGACATGGCGCCGGAGAGCGTCTGCACGGCCTGACGCGGCGTAAACCGGGCGTTTTCGGCGGGCGCGCCGGCATATTTGACGAACAGTCTGCCCCAGCGCGGGCTGTCAACGCCAAAGGAGACGCAGCCGCTGTCCCGCTGGTCGAACACGCGGAAGGGCTGCCCGTAGCGCCGGAGAAAGGAAAAATCCCAGGGCGCTTGCAGATGCACCGGCAGCCCCAATACATCCTGGATCATGGCGCGGCCTCCTTGGGCATTTCGCCGCGGGTCACGTTTTTGATCCATTTGCGGCCGCGCAGGCGGAAAAAGGCAATGATCCATTTATAGCATTGGTCGATGCGCGTGCAGAAATAGACGGCGGCCGGCGGCCAATGGAACACGAAGGCGGCCAGGCAAGCGCAGGGCAGCACCACGCACCAGCCGCACAGGGTATCCACCAGCATGACAAAACGGTTGTCGCCCGCGCCGCGGTTGATACCGACAAAGCAGGAGGCGTGGTAGGTAGTGCCCAGAAGCGTGACCGAGCAGATGGCGATCATTTGCGTTGCCAGGGCGGCGGTTTCGGCATTGAGCCGGTACAGGGAGACAAAGGGACGGCGCAGCAGGAAAACGAGCAGGCTCATGAAAACGCCCACGCCCAGGAACATGACCTGGATGGTAGCGGCATATTCGCGCACGCGGGCGTAATCGCGCGCGCCGACCGCCTTGCCGACGACCACGCACGCGCCGCCTGCCAGGGCGAAGGTGAACATCGTGCCCAGGTTCATCATCATGTCGGTGACGGAGGAAGCGTCGATCATCGTTTTGCCCAGCTGCCCCAGAATGACGGCCTTGAGCAGGCAGACCAGCGCCCACTGCGCGTCGGTCAGCCCCACGGGCAGGCCGTAGCGGACATAATCGCGCCAGGCCCAGCCCTGCGGCCTGCACAGGTCGCGCGGACGCAGCGGAAGAACCTTTTGCCGCCGGAACAGGTACCGCCATACCACGCAAAGCTCAATGACCCGGGCGGCAACGGTGGCGATGGCCGCGCCCGTCACGCCCAGCGCCGGCAGGCCAAAGTGACCAAAGATCAGCGCGTAATTGAGGAAAATGTTGGAGAGCAGCGATACAAACGCGGCGTACATGGTCACGCGCACGACCTCGACCCCTTTGAGCATGGCGACCATGGAGACGGTCAGTGCCAGCGGCAGGTAGCTGAGGGCGACGATGGGGAGATAGCGCATGGCCAGGTCGATGACCTGCGTTTCCCCGGCGTTGACGACCAGACGCAGAAGCTGCCGCGGGAAACATTCCACCGCCAGCACGAACACAAGCGCGGCCAGCAGGCACACGCAGGCGGAGACGGCGCAGACCGTTTTGATGCGTTTTTCATCGCGCTTGCCCCAATACTGCGAGATCAGCACCACCGCGCCGGTGGCCAGTCCGGTAAGCGCGGCGGTGACAAAGGTGGTCACGGCGTTGCTCTGGGATACGGCGGAGAGCGCGTATTCCCCCGTGCGGGTGACCATCACGTTATCCGCCATGGCGACGAGCAGCGACAGCGCGCTCTGGAAGGCGGCGGGCAGCGACAGCCTCAGGATGGTACGGTAGAATTGCTTATCGCGGATCATGGCAGCTTCTCCCCAAATCGTGTTTCCACCTGGTTGGCGGGCTGAACCGGGTGGCTTTTTTGCTATCATAACACAACTGTGAGGGCAGGACAAGGTCAGGAAACGGAATGGATAGTACAAATATTTACTAAAATAAATGGCAAATTATTTTACTGTATATACTGAATCCCATGGAGGGATGCGGGTGCAGTACATTAAACGAATGCGCGACTTGCGGGAAGATCATGATATGACGCAGCAGCAGGTTGCCAATTATTTAGGAATATCGCAGACGATGTACGCGCGCTATGAGCGCGGCGCGAATGAACTGCCCATCCGTCACTTGCTTGCTTTGGCTGATCTTTATGAGGTGACCACAGATTATATTCTGTGCCGGATCGATGCACTTGAAGTGAAAAAGGAAAAAGAAGAATGAAACCGCTGTCTGACATCACAGAAGGCGGTTTTAAAGTGCCAAAAAAACGTTTTTGACACCCTGCTGACATACGTTCAATGTTTTCTAAAAATGGTGACGGAGGTTAAATAATTGAAGAGCGAAGGAACCAGATATATAAAACACCAATAATCCCGATGATAACGCCGCTGGTAGCCAACCCGGTTTTTTCGTTGGATTTTTTGGCTTGTGACCAGCCAACGGCAGAAAGCGTAAGACCGGCTATGCTGATGATGCCGTCTAAAGTGAGGAACAACGAGCATAATGAAATGATGAAACCTGCGATGCTAAGATCGTTTGACTTGTTTTTCATAAAAGATCCTTCCTGCTTTTTTAATTATAATAGTACAAATATTTACTAAAGTCAATAGTAAATTATTTTACTGTATATACTGAATCCCATGGAGGGATGCAGGTGCAGTACATCAAACGAATGCGCGACTTGCGGGAAGATCATGATATGACGCAGCAGCAGGTTGCCAATTATTTAGGAATATCGCAGACGATGTACGCGCGCTATGAGCGCGGCGCGAATGAACTGCCCATCCGTCACTTGCTTGCTTTGGCTGATCTTTATGAGGTGACCACAGATTATATTCTGTGCCGAATAGATGTGCTTGAAATAAAAAAGGAAAAAGAAGAATGAAACCGCCTTTTGACGTTACAGAAGGCGGTTTTTGCAGTTAATATGGACTGTAAAAGCTGCTTCTCAGCGGTTTTGTCAAATCAGGTTGCGCGCTGGCTGATAAAAATGTATAATGTAAGCCATGGGGGTGCTTGCGGTGACGTATATCCTGTATAACGCGGACCGACGCGTGGCAACGTTTGCGTATGAAAATGGCGTGATTACTTCCTATACGGCGGAGGAAGATACGCTGCTGCCGATGCAGATCAAAAATGCGTCGGCGGATGGCTTCACGCAGTGGCTGCGCGAGCGCGCGATCGACCTGAACGCTTTTCAGCACCGCCAACTGGCCCAGGAACTGTTTGGCACCCGTGATAAAACGGCCATTGCAATCAGAACGCGCATGTTCAGCATTTCGGATACCTTTACCTGCTTTACCGCGGGGGAGTTTGTTCCCCGCGCCCAATTATGCCGGGCGGATGAACAAAATGCGGTCAGCGATTTTATTTTGATTTCCAGCGATACATCCCTGCGCAGGCAGAATATCGCAACGCCCAACGCTTCCACGGACGGCAGCTTTCCCAAAACCTGGAAATATGAAAAGGGCGCGTGGTGGCTGTACAAGCTGCAGCCGGCAGACGCGACGCGCGGCGAGCGTGAAATCAGCCATGCGCTGATGCGCTGCGGCTGGGATGCGGCGGAATATCAGTATGACGGCAGTTACCGCACGCGGATCCGGTCGCGGAATTTTGTAGGCGAGGATGAATTCTTTGAGCCGTATGATTCGCTGCGCTTTATGTTTGACGACAAGAGCGACGGCGAAACGACGGTCTATGCAAACATCCGGTCGCTGGGCAAGGGGTTTGAAAAAGCATACCGGCGGATCCTGCTGGCGGACGCGCTGTTTATGAACACCGACCGGCATATGCGCAATTTTGGCGTGATACGCTCGGCAACGACGGGCGAGATTTTGCGGATGGCGCCGAACTTTGACAACAATCAGGCATATCTGTCCAATCCGGGCGGATATTATTCCGACGCGATGCTGCGCAGCTTCGCAAAGCTCCACGGCTGGACGGGCGCGGACACGCGGGAGCTGAAAGCGCTGCTGGCGGCCTGCGAGGAACGAAAATTTCTGGAGAAGGCCGTGAAGGCAGGAAGAAGCTTCATCGCATCCAATTAAAGCCGCCTCCCCGTTTTTGGCGCGGCTTTGACGCTTCTGATTCGCATTTTCCACAAAGTGATCGAATTTTTTCGACAAAAATGGTTGACAAAATACATAACATTTAGTATACTGGAACGACCTAAGGTAATCAATTTTATAAGGCACTCCAATGCGGGCTGACGCCGCGCGGTTTTTGTGATTTATAAAAGCGAGGACTTAGGCATTTCTGTCCCCGGCATGCAGGCCGGGCGCCAGAGAGGCAGGGAATTGCATGAAAGCCCCGTCCGTTTCCACCCATCATACGCCCGCCAAAATTGGAAAATACTACGTGAAAGATATGCTGACAGCAATGCTTTTTTTGCTGCCAGCTTTTGTCGTTTTCATTGTGTTCAAGTATTATCCATTGTTTGACAGCGCGTATATCAGCTTGACTTCGTGGGACTTTTTCGGCGCCAAACGCTATGTGGGTCTGGCCAACTATCAGCGCCTGCTGACCAACAAGACCTTCTGGCGGGTGCTGGGCAATACGTTCCACTACACCATCTGGTCTACGCTTCTGTCGCTGGGGCTGGGCCTTTTGCTGGCGCTTTGCCTGCACAAGTACAACGGGCTGGCCGGGCGCACGCTCAAAACCATGTTCTTTATTCCCAACATTACTACGGCTTCGGCGGTGGCGATCCTGTGGATTTGGATCTTCAATCCCTCCAACGGCCTGATGCAGATCATCTACTCGCTTTTCGGCGCGAAAAGCCCGGACTGGCTGCTCAACGCCAAGTACGCGCGCTGGGCGATCATTTCGCTGGGCGTGTGGCGTTCCATGGGCTATAACATGATGATCTTCACCAGCGGCATTTCGCAGATCAATCCGGAAATTTATGAATCGGCCCGTATTGACGGCGCCAGCGAGCTGCGCCAGGCCTTCAGCATCACCGTGCCGCTGCTCACGCCCACGGTGCTGTTCCTGAGCACAACCACCTTTATCACCGCCATGCAGGTGTTTGACGTGGTACAGGTCATGACCACGGGCTATAACGGCACCAACGTTATCAATCTCTACATTTATACGGAAGCGTTTGTCAACAACAAGGCGGGCCGCGCGGCCGCCGCGTCGATCATCCTGTTTGTGATATTGCTGATTTGTACCATCATTCAGCGCAAGGTGGGCGAAGGGAGGGAAGAAAGCTATGTCTAAGCCGGCGATCAGGGAACACCTTACGCCCATGGGCTGGATCTTTAAGGTGCTGAAAATTCTCTTCCTGGCGCTCATGTCGCTGTTTGTCATCCTGCCCTTTGCCTGGATGATCCTTACCAGCCTGATGCCCTCTGCCCGCGCGCTGCTGATCCGCCCCTTCCGCCTGCCGTGGCCGCCCAACTTTTCCAACTATGCCGAGGCGCTGAAAATGCAGCCCGCCTTTGGCACGTATGCCTTCAACAGCGTGTTCATCTCCACCACGGTGACCATTTTCTCGCTGCTGACGGCCATGCTGGCGGCGTATGCCTTTGCATTCCTCAGGTTCCCCTTCAAGCGCACGCTGTTCATGCTGGTGCTGGCCGTGCTGATGATGCCCTCGCAGGTGGCGGTCATCTCGCTGTATGTGACCATGTCCAAGCTCGGCTGGCTGGACAGCTACTGGGCGCTGATCGTTCCCTTTGTGGCCGACGCATACGGCATTTATCTGATCCGGCAGAACTTTCTGTCCATTCCCATCGATTTTGTCGAATCGGCCAAGATCGAAGGCGCCGGGCATCTGCGCATTCTGTTCCAGATTTTGATGCATCTGGCCAAGCCCTCGCTGATTGCCTACGCGATCATGGCTTTCAAATGGCGCTGGAATGATTATTTCTGGGTGCTGATGATGACCTCGAGCCAAAAGGTGCGCACGCTGCCCGTGGGCCTGGTGATGATGAAGGCGGAGGACGGCGGCAACCAGTGGCATCTGATCATGGCGGCGACGCTGCTGGTCATCCTGCCGATCATCATTATTTATCTGGTGGTGCAGAAGGGCCTGGCCAAAAACCAGATTGCCGGCGGCGTCAAGGGCTGACCGGCCGCTTTTCCCCGGACTCTGCCGCGTATGCGGATGGAGATAAACAGCGGTATATACCGCAAAAAAAGGAGGACTCCCTATGTTCAAGCGTTTCCTCGGTCTTGTGCTGGCATGCGTGCTGCTTTTGTCCGTTGCAGGCGTTGCCGGCGCCGAACCTGTCCAGATTGAGATCTGGAGCCCCCTGACCGGCGCGAAGGCCGCGACCTTTGACGCGCTGGTTGCCGCTTTCAATGAAAGCCAGTCCGACGTGGTCGTCAACTGCGTGCATCAGGGCGGTTATGATGTGGTTCGTCAGAAAATGGCGGGCGCCAAGAATGCCGGCAACATGCCGCAGATGGTGCTGGCCGATTATATCGACGTGCCGCTGTACGTGCAGCGCGAGCTGCTTGTGCCCATGAACGAGATTCTCAGCGACGATGTACTGAGCGATTTCTTCCCCGGCATGATGGTTGACCTGACGGTGAACGGTACGGTATACGCCGTTCCCTACAACCGCACCACGCAGGGCTTCATCGTCAACAACGATCTGCTCAAGCAGGCCGGTCTGGACCATGTGGCCAGCACCTGGGACGAGTTCTATGCCGACGCCAAGAAATTCAAGGAAGTCATGGGCGAGGGCTATTATTACAGCTATGCCTATTTCAACCAGTACATCTTCGAGGCCATTGCTTATTCCTACGGCTGCCAGATCGCCACGCCGGACGGCAAGGCCATGCTGACGGAGGATAAGATGGTGGAACTGTTCAAGTTCTTCCGCAAGATGTATGAAGAAGACCTGATCGTGATGGTGCCTACCACCTCCGGCAGCTTCTCCGACCAGCACTCCACGTATCTTGAGGGCAAGGTTGCCACGGTGTTCCAGTCTTCCTCCTTCATCCCCTCGGCGCAGACGCTGCTGGAGTGCGACTGGTCCTTTGAGTATGTTCCCGCCGGCGAGGGCGGCAACGCCGTGACCATCGGCGGCACCAACCTGGCGGTGACGGTGAGCGCTACCGCTGAGGAAAAGGCGGCCTGCAAGGCCTTTATCGAGTATGTGACCAGCCCGGAAAGCTGCGCGAAGGTATTCATCGAAACCAGCAACCTGCCCGTGCGCCAGAGCGTGATGGAGCTGGATGCGGTGAAGGAATACATGGCAAACAATGCCTTCACGGCTAACCTGCTCAGCCAGATGCAGTATGCCCGGAATGCTTCCTGCGTGACCAAGAACATCGGCAGCGTGTTCAACTCCGTCAGCGACATGATCGTTCGCCTGATCTACAACGGCGAGGACATCGAAGCGACGCTGGCTGAATACAACGAGCTGTTCCAGGAAGAGTTTGACGAGGACAAGCTCGACGGTTCCTTCATTTACTAAGCTGCACACTGCCTCCGGGGGAGCCTGCTCCCCCGGAGACTGGGTGGCGACAAAGTCGCCGCCCAGCGAAAAAACGAAATAAATTTCATTTTTTCGGGAAGCAGATTTTCTTGTGATGCTGCGCATCACGGCCAGAAAATCTGTAAGGAAGCGGGGTTATCCCCGCTCCTCGCGGCGGCGGCATTGCCGCTTTCGATCGGCTTCGCCAAAGTAATTTGAGCAATGCCGCGCAAAACAGGCGAAGCCTGCGCCGCCGCTGCGGATTATAAAATGAAGGAGCTGCGCCCCTTCATTGCATCCCGGCGATAATGTTCCCACTTTGTTGATGACTTGTCTTCGGGGGAACATATTCCCCCGGAGCTTTCAGAAGAATATATAAGGAGCAATTCTCAATTATGTCCTTTTCGTCGCTTGCGGTCACGGTTTCCCTGCTGAGCAACCGCCCGGGAGAAAACCAGTCCGCCCGCTATTACCGCTACGCCTTCGAGGTGCCGCAGGGCTGCGGAGAGCTGACCGTGGCCATGGATATTTTTTCAGTAAAAAGCGCGCAGATCCCCATGATCCTGTTTGATTCCCAAGGCGACGTGCGCCTGATGCGCGCCGCCAACGCAACCATTGGCAATGCTCATACGCAGTATACCATTGCCCCGGCCGCGGCTGACAAGGGCTGTATCCCCGGTCCGCTGCCTGCCGGCGAATGGAAGCTGCTTCTATATAAACGCCGTATTCTGGAAGATGTTGAAGCCACGCTGCATGTTTCTTTTATGTCCGCGGCCGCTATGCCGGCGGAAACGCAGACGGAAAACGTCCTTGTGCGTGAGCTGCGCGAGCGGCCGTTTTCCGAAGGCTGCTTCAATCCCGCGCCCGGCTGGTATTGCGGCGAGCTGCACACCCATTCGGACGCGAGCACCGGGTATACTTCGGCGGCGGAGGTCATTGCCGCCGCGCGGGCGCAGCATATCGATTTTTTGGCCATGACCGATCATTTTACCGCCGCGCACTGGCTGGAGCTGCAGCGCCTGCGCAGCGAAACGCCGCCTTTGCTGCTGCGCAGCATGGAGGTCTCGGGGGACTTTGGACATGCCAACGTCCATGGCCTGGAGAGCTGGCTCAATCCGCTGGTGGATGATAACGCCGAGCTGGCCGCGTTCCTGGGGCTGCCGGAGCGCCCCACCATGGAAGCCATTGCCGACGCGGCGCACCGCCAGGGCGCGCTGTTTGGCGTCAACCATGCGCTGTCGGGGATCATGGGCTGGCGCTACCGCGATTTCCCCATGGAAAAGGCCGATCTGTATGAGGTATTCTGCACGGCGGAGATGCAGACCTCCATTTTGTACCCCACGCATTGGGACATGTTTTTGACTCGCGGTCTGCACCTGACGGGCGTTGGCTCGTCCGATTCGCATCATCCCACCAACGAGGGGCCATGGAAGCTGGGACACGTGCGCACCTGGGTCTATGCCGATTCGCTCAGCCAGGCGGACATTCTCAAGGCGCTGAAGCGGGGGCGTGTTTATGTGGGCATTGAGGGCGTGCGCATGGATATGAAGGCTGAGGCGGCGGGACGGACCGCGTACATGGGCGACACGCTGGCGCTGGATGGGGGACAGACCGCCCGTGTAACGCTGGAGCTGACCGGTCATCCGCGCGGCAATTTGTTCATTTATGCGGACGGCATGGTGCTTGATACCATTTATTACGATCATGCCGGCGACGACCGCTATGAATTTGACCTGTCGGAGGGCTGGATCCAGAAAAGCGGCACGTCCTACGTGCGCATCGAGTTTCATGAAATGGCCGCGCCGCCGCCCTTCTATGGCGTGGCGTTCCGCGACCATGAAAGCGCGCGGCTGATCTCCAATCCAATTTGGCTGACAAGAAAGGAAGCGAACGTATGCTGAAAAGAATTACCATTTTTTGCGGCTCTGCCAGCACCTGCCCGGAAAAATACAATCTTCTGGCCGATCATGTAGGCCGCACGCTGGCGCGCCAGGGGCGCGCTCTGGTATATGGCGGCGGTTCGCGCGGACTGATGGGGCTGGTAGCCATGGGCGCGCAGGCCGAAGGCGGCCATGTAACGGGCGTGAACGTGCGGCGCTTTGCCGGCAGCAAATATCAGCTGCCGGTGAACAAGGATATGATGACCGAGACGATGCAGGAGCGTAAGGTGACGCTCATTGAACAGGGCGACGGCTGCATTGCCCTGCCGGGCGGCGTGGGCACGCTGGACGAATTGACCGAGATTTACTCCCTGGTTCAGCTGAGTATTTGCAGCAAGCCCTTTGGCCTTTTGAATTATGACCATTTCTTTGACGGCTTCCTGGCGCAGCTGCGCCGCATGCGGGAGGATAATTTTCTCAAGGAAAAGGACATGGCGCGCCTCCTGGTGGCGGAGGATATCGAAACGCTGCTGGCGATGATGGACGACGCCGCGCGGACGGAGGAATAAAATGATTGATTTTTCTGGCGGCAAAAAATACATTATTGGGCTGGTACATCTGCTGCCTCTGCCCGGCACCCCCTTTTACGAGGCGGGCTCGCTGCAAAAGAACATCGACAAGGCGGTGGGCGACGTGCGCGCGCTGGCGCGCGGCGGCGCGCATGGCTGCCTGATCCAAACGGTGGACCGCGCGTACAGCAATCAGGATGATACCGACTATGCGCGCGTGGCGGCGATTACGCGCATTACCGAGGCCGTGCGCGCGGCAGCACCCAAGGACTTTCTTGTCGGCGTGCAGCTGATGTGGAACTGCATTACCCCTTCCATTGCCGTGGCAAAGGTGTGCGGGGCGGATTTTGTGCGCTGCACGGCGCTGGTGGGAACCTGCGATTCGCCCTACGGCACGGTGGAGGCGCAGCCGCTCATGGTGCAGGAGTATCGCCGCAAGCTTGACGCCATGGATATCACGCTGATTGCCGAGATCCAGGGCTATCATTTCAAAGGCGAGGGCGATGCAATCAAGGAACTGTGCTCCCGCGCCTATTTTGCCACCTATGCCGGGGCCGACGCCGTGGAAATCGTCGATAAGGACGAGGAAAAAAATAACGCCATGGCCCAGGCGCTCTCGGCAATGAAAATCCCCGTGGTGCTGGGCGGCGCTACCAACGCCGAAAATGTGGCCCGCCGCATGCGCTATGCCAACATGGCGCTGGTGGGCAGCTGCTTTGAAAAAAAGGGCTGGGGCGGGCAGATCGACGAGGAGGCCGTGCGCGCCTACATGCACAGCTTTGCAAAAATGGAGGGCCAGGTATGAGCCGTTTGGATGCGTCCATGGTGGATGAGCAGCTGTCCACTCTCGATGAACTGTACCGGGAAGAGCTGCCCGCAATGCTGCGCCAGGCGGCGCAGCGCACGCTGCCCGCGGGCGTCAAACGTATTTACGCGCTGGGAAACGGAGACAGTTACCATGCCGCGCTGTCGGCGGTCGGGGCGTTCGCGCAGTGGAGCGACGCGCTGTATCTTCCCATGCCTGCCTATGCCTTTCAGGCGCACACGCTGCCTTTCCTGACTGAAAAGGCGGCGGGAGAATCGCTGGTGGCGTGCATTTCGGCCTCCGGTTCCTCAAAGCTGGCGGCGGGGATCCTGCGCGCGGCGGAGGAAAAGGGCTGCCATACGCTGGCGCTGACCGGCCGCGCTGACTGTGTGATGAACGACGCGGCGCGGCAGGTATGGCCCGCCGTGATTTCCGAGAAAGGCCGCACGCCGGGGATCCGTACCTATGCGGCTTCGCTGTGCGCGCTGTATGCGCTTGCGCTGGTCAGCGGCGGACGGCAGCGGGAGCTTGAGGGGCTGGCCGGGAAGATTGCCGCGCTGCCGAAGCTGAACGGTGTGCTGGACGCTGCCCGGGATATGGCGCGCAGGGTAGCGGCGGATTACGCGGCGCCCCACATGATGGTGCTGGGCAGCGGCGCGCTGTATGGCTGCGCCAGCTTTGCGGCGGCCAAGCTGGCCGAGGTGTGCGGCGTGCTGGCGCTGCCGCAGGATCTGGAGGAGTTCTGCCATGTGGAGAGCATGACCTATCCGCTCGACGCGCCGGTAATGATTCTGGCCGGGGAGGCGGATGACGCGCAGGCGGCCAAGGCGGCGGTCACGGCGCGCCGCGCCGGACGCAGGGTGATTGCCGTGACCAGTCTGCCCGCGGGCGCGCTCGCGGCCAATGCCGATTATACGGCGTCGCTATGCGGCTGCGAGGAGCAGCTTTTGCCGCTGCTTGCGGCGCTGCCGGGGCTTACGGTTTCGCGCGCGCTGGCGCAGGAGCTGAACCGGGCGATGTTCCTGTCCGATCAGCCGTTCAGTCTGTTCTGAGGCCAAAGGAGGAAAAAGGACAATGCAGTTTCTCAACAGCCTGACGGGGTTCCCCGCCATTTTGATCGCCCTGACGGCGGCGTTCATGTGGGGCACCTGGTTCATTTCGCTAAAGCACCTGAAAAGCTATCCCATTGAAGCCTTTTATATGGTCATGTTTGCTTTTTCGCTGGTGTTTGTCTGGGGCGTCAGCCTGCTGCTGGACGGGAAGGCGGTGCTGCAAAACATCAGCGCCATCGCCGCGCAGGCGCCCGCCAAGATCGCGGTTACGCTGGCGGGCGGCATGCTCTACGCGGCGGGCATTTGGGTATCGCTGAAAATCATGGACAAGGTGGGGCTGGCGCTGTCCCAGCCGCTGCTGCAATCCATTACCTTGGTGGCGGGCGTAACGATTACCACCTTTGTGGGAGGACGTCCCGAAACGCTGACAAATGCAAAAATCATCCTGACGGTGGTTTTCCTGCTGGGGGCGGCGGTGCTGGTGTACCTGGCGGATAAAAGCCGCAGCCAGGGCGCGGAGACGGGGGACGGGAGCCGTCCCTCCGCCGGGCTGAAAACGGTACTTGGGCTGACGGTGGTTTCCGCGGTGCTCAACGTCAGCTATGACGCGGCCATGGCATACAGCCTGGAAACCATTACCCAGCCGGTGGGCTTGTCCGCGCTGTCTTTCATGTGCCTTTTGTGCACCGGCGCGTTCTTTGGCGTGCTGTTTACCTGCGGCGCGGTGCTGACCCGCCGCCGTCAGTGGCATATGATTTTCAAAGCGCCGTTTTCCATCCATAAATGGTCGCTGTTCTCCGGATTTTGTCATTACGGCGGCAATATTATTCATTCCTTTGCCACCCGCGGCCTGAGCGCGGCGGTCAGCTATCCGCTGGGGCTTACCTATGGTTTGTGGACGCAGCTATGGGGGCTGTTCTATGGCGAGTTCAAGGGCGCTCCGGCGCGCGCCTACGTATACCAGTTTCTCAGCTTTGCCTGCTATGTGGCGGGCGCGTGCTGCATTTCCCTCTAAACCGAAAGGAGAACGCATATCATGGAAAAAGAGATTCGCTTTTATAATGAATGGGAGCCTTATGGTGAGCTGTGCAATTACTACATGCGCGATATGGTGATTGACGGGGTGACCTGGCCGGCGGTGGAGCATTACTACCAGGCGCAGAAAACGCTGGACAAGGCTTATCAGCAGCGCATCCATGACGCGGCTACCCCGGCGGAGGCCAAGGCGCTGGGCAACAGCCCGGAATGCGTGCGCCGTCCCGACTGGGATACCTGGAAGCTGATGGCCATGCGCAGGGCCTTGTTTGCCAAGTTTACACAGAACAAGGATCTGCGCGAGCTGCTGCTGGCTACGGGCGACTGTACGCTGCATGAAAATTCCATGGTGGATTACTACTGGGGCATAGGCGAAACGAATGACGGCCTTTCCATGCTGGGAAAGCTGCTCATGGCTTTGCGTGAGGAGCTGAATTACTTTGCCGGACAGGAAGGCAAGTAAGGGAGAGCGAGATGCGAACAAGCGAGATCAAGGATCGCCGGCGTTTGATGGAGGCGGCCATGGGACGCGTTCCCTGCGACCTGACTGTCCGCAACATTCGGCTGGTCAACGTGCTGACGGGAGAGATCTATCCGGCGGAGGTGGACATTTTCGAGGGCGCGGTGGCGCGGGTAAGGCAGGCGGGAGAAGCGGCGGCCCTGCCGGCGCGCAAAACGTTTGATGGCGAGGGGCGCTATCTCCTTCCCGGCTTTATTGACACGCACATGCATGTGGAAAGCAGCATGATGGCTCCCGCGCAGCTGGCGCGGGCCATTATCCCCTGGGGGACGACCACCATCTGCACCGATCCGCATGAGATCGCCAACGTGATGGGCATGGAGGGCGTGCGCTTTATGCTGCGGGACGCGAAACGCGCGCCGCTGCGGCAGTATGTGCTTGCGCCTTCCTGCGTGCCGGCCGTTCCGGCGCTGGAAGGCGCGGGCGCGGCGTTTGGCGCGGAGGATATCCGTGCGCTGCTGGCGCAGGAGGGCGTCACCGGCGTGGCGGAAATCATGGATTATGACGGGGTGCTGGAAAACGATGCGCGCATGGCAGGCATCCT
Source organism: Clostridiales bacterium (assembly GCA_019420065.1). GTDB lineage: Bacteria > Bacillota > Clostridia > Christensenellales > Aristaeellaceae > SFMI01. The sequence goes on from JAHZHX010000019.1 coordinate 29,538, forward strand.
GGCGGAAGGCTGGCGGGCGCAAACCTTTTTGCAGGGGCATGCGCCGCAGCTGAGCGGCGGCCGCCTGGCGGCTTACCGTATTGCCGGTCCGGCGTCGGATCATGAGAGCGGCAGCAGCGCCGAGGTGCGGGAAAAACTGCGCAGCGGTCTGCGCGTCAACCTGCGCGCCAGCTCCATCTGCGATCATCTGGAAGCGCTGACCGAGGGGCTGAAGGGCATGGGCTGGCTGGACTTGGTATCCATTTGCACCGACGATGTGCATGCCAAGGATCTGCTGGAAAAAGGGCATATCAACGCGATCGTCGCGCGACTGGTGGCAGGCGGCATGGAGCCGCTTACGGCCGTCAAGCTGTGTACGTTGAACGCGGCGCAGGAATATGGTTTCCATGATTTGGGGGCGATTGCGCCCGGATATATGGCCGATATGCAGCTGGCGGACGCGCTGGACGGCCGGCGGCCGCATGCAGTGTTTATTCGCGGCCAGCTTTGCGCCCTGGAGGGGCGCTGCGTTGCCCCGGAGGAAAATGCGCCCTATACGCCGAAGAATACCATGAACGTATGCGGCATGGAAACGCCGCGGGATTTTGGTCTGCATGTGTCCGGAGAACGGGCGCAGGCGGAGGTGTACGTAATGGATCAGCGGCCGGGCGGCAGCCGCCGGGTGGGCGAGTGGATGACGCTGCCGGTAAAGGACGGCAGGGTCTCGCTGGAAAATCACCCCGAGCTGTCCTTTGTTTCGGTGGTCAACCGCTATGGCGCGCCGCGGCACGCAACCTGCGTAACGCGCGATTTTGGATTGCGCGAGGGCGCGGTGGCGACCACCGTATCGCATGACAGCCACAATTTTACCGTGATATATCGCGACGAGGAGAGCGCCTTTGCCTGCCTGGAGCAGCTGCGCAAAACAGGCGGCGGCCTGTGCGCGGCGAAGGATGGACAGTGCGTGGAAACGCTGCCGCTGCCCATTGCGGGGCTGATGAGCACCGAGGACTGCGAAACGCTGGCGGCGCGGATCGAGCATATGGAGGCGACCATGCAGCGCATGTGCAGCAAGCCGTTTTCGTTATTGTCGGTGGCGGTGTATTCGCTGCCGGTCATTCCCGGTCTTTTGATTACCGACCGCGGCATGGTGGACGGCAGCAGGCAGTGCTTTGTACCGGCGATACGCGAATAAGGGAAAAGCCCTCTTTCCGGCATGGAAAGAGGGCGCAGACCATCAACAAAGTGGGTACATCATTGCCGGGATGCAATGAAGGGGCGCAG
>JAHZHX010000002.1:0-656 GCA_019420065.1 Clostridiales bacterium
GTTGTAAGCCGCATCATGGGCGAGGAGGATATGCCCTTTATGCCCGACGGCACCCCGCTGGATATCGTGCTGAACCCCCTGGGCGTACCTTCCCGTATGAACCTGGGTCAGGTGCTGGAAGTGCATCTGGGCATGGCTGCCAAGAAGCTGGGCTGGAAGGTTGCCACCCCGGTGTTTGACGGCGCCAGTAAGGAAGATATTGTGGAGTGCCTGAAGAAAGCCGGGCTGCGCGAGGACGGCAAAACCATCCTTTACGACGGCCGCACGGGCGAACCCTTTGAGAACCCCGTCACGGTGGGCTATATGTATTATCTGAAGCTGCATCACCTGGTAGACGACAAGATCCATGCACGTTCTACCGGTCCTTACAGCATGGTTACGCAGCAGCCGCTGGGCGGCAAAGCGCAGTTTGGCGGCCAGCGTTTCGGTGAGATGGAAGTGTGGGCGCTGGAGGCGTATGGCGCCGCCAACACCCTGCAGGAGATTCTGACCGTTAAATCGGACGATATTGTAGGCCGCGTCAAGACCTATGAGGCGATCATCAAGGGGCAGAACATCCCCACGCCCGGCGTGCCGGAGAGCTTCAAGGTTCTGATCAAGGAACTGCAATCGCTGTGCCTGGATATCAAGGTGCTCAACGAGAGCAAAGAAGTCAT
>JAHZHX010000002.1:676-28391 GCA_019420065.1 Clostridiales bacterium
ACGATGATGACGACGACGGCAATGAGCTGCAGGTGCATTCCATCCGTGATGAGGATCGCGAGGAACTGCTGCGTTCCGAAGAAGAAAACGAGAGCGCTGACGAGTATGAGGACATCGACGATATTACCGATATTGACGATGAACTGGGTACTCTGGATACCTTGGGCGAGGACGATGACGCGGATTTTGGCGATTTTGACGATCCGCTTTCCGACATCGATGATGATGACATTGAGTGAACTGCGAAGGAGAGTGTAAGACGGAATGTTTGAACTGACCAATCTTGACTCCATCCAAATCGGCATGGCGTCGCCTGAGCAGATTCTCGAGTGGTCTTACGGCGAAGTTTCCAAGCCGGAAACGATCAACTACCGCACGCTCAAGCCTGAACGCGACGGCTTGTTCTGCGAGCGGATCTTTGGCCCCACGAAGGACTGGGAGTGCAACTGCGGCAAGTACAAGCGCATCAAGTACAAGGATAAGGACAAGGTGTGCGATAAGTGCGGCGTGCAGATTACCCGTTCCAAGGTACGCCGCGAGCGTATGGGCCATATTCAGCTGGCTGCGCCTGTCAGTCATATCTGGTATTTCAAAGGCATTCCCAGCCGCATGGGCATGATTCTTGACGTTAGCCCCCGCGCGCTGGAAAAGGTGCTGTATTTTGCCGCCTATATTGTGCTTGATCCCGGCAACGAGGCGGTCATCAAGGCCGAAAAGCATTCTACGATTACCGAAGCCCGTTACCGCCAAATTATGGCGATGAGCGAGGAAGAGCGCGGCTCTTTCCGCGCCGGAATCGGCGCCGAGGCAGTGAAGGAGATGCTTCAGGAGCTGGATCTGGACGCGTTGAGCGTGCAGCTGAAAAACGAAATTGCGGTTCTGATCGAAAAAGAGAAGGACCGCGAGGGCGAGGGGCAAAAGCGTACCCATGCGATCAAGCGCCTGGAGGTCGTGGAGGCTTTCCGCCAGAGCGGCAATAAACCGGAATGGATGATCCTGGATGTGGTGCCCGTTATCCCGCCTGATCTGCGCCCCATGGTGCAGCTCGACGGCGGCCGCTTCGCCACCAGCGACCTGAACGACCTGTATCGCCGTGTAATCAACCGTAATAACCGCTTGAAGCGCATGCTGGAGCTGGGCACGCCTGATATCATTGTCCGCAATGAAAAGCGCATGCTGCAGGAGGCGGTGGACGCGCTGATTGACAACGGCCGCCGCGGCCGCCCGGTAACGGGTCCCGGCAACCGTGCGCTCAAGAGCCTGTCCGACCTCCTGCGCGGCAAGCAGGGCCGCTTCCGCCAGAACCTGCTGGGCAAGCGCGTGGACTATTCGGGCCGCAGCGTTATCGTCGTAGGCCCTGAGCTTAAGCTTCATCAGTGCGGCCTGCCCAAGGAAATGGCGCTGGAGCTGTTCAAGCCTTTTGTCATGGAGAAGCTTGTCAAGCAGGGCATTGCTCATAACATCCGCGCCGCCAAGCGTATGGTGGAGAAGGTAAAGCCCGAGGTATGGGACATCCTGGAAGGCGTTATCAAGGATCATCCTGTGCTGCTCAACCGCGCGCCGACGCTGCACCGTTTGGGCATTCAGGCATTTGAGCCTGTACTGGTTGAAGGCAAGGCCATGAAGCTGCATCCTTTGGCCTGTACCGCCTATAACGCCGACTTTGACGGCGACCAGATGGCTGTTCATGTGCCGCTGTCGATGGAAGCGCAGGCAGAAGCACGCTTCCTGATGCTGTGCGCAAACAACGTTATGAAGCCGCAGGACGGCAAGCCTGTTATCAGCCCCACGCAGGATATGGTTATCGGCTGCCATTATCTGACGATTGTGGATCCCGAGGCGATCGGCGCGGGCCGGGTGTTTGCCAATCAGAATGAAGCGCTGATGGCGTACCAGACCAATCAGATCACGCTGCAAAGCCCCATCAAGGTGCGTATTGACCGTACTTTTGAGGGCGTAACCGAGCGGCGCATCATTGACTGCACGCTGGGCAAACTGATTTTTAACGAAAACATCCCGCAGGATCTGGGCTTCCAGCCCCGTGAATGCATGGACGATATGTTCAAGCTGGAAATTGACCATGTTGTTGTCAAAAAGGACTTGGGCAATATCGTAGAGCGCTGCTTCCGTGTGCATGGCGTGAATGTCTGCGCCCAAGTGCTGGATAATATCAAGGCCATGGGCTATAAGTATTCTACGCGCGGCGCGATCACCGTGGCTGTCAGCGATATCATCATTCCGCCCGAAAAGCCGGAGATGCTGCGCAAGGCGGACGAGCGCGTGCGCGAGATTGAGCGCACTTATCGTCATGGTTTGATGACCGAGGATGAGCGCTACCGCAATGTAATTACCACCTGGAACGATACCACCGCTGCGCTGCGCAGCCGCGTGCTGAAGGTGCTGCCGCAGAAGAACCCGATTTTCATGATGACCAACTCCGGCGCCCGCGGCAGCATTGCCCAGGTGGCGCAGCTGGCCGGTATGCGCGGCAACATGGCTTCTCCTTCGGGTAAAACCATTGAGATTCCGATTCGCGCAAACTTCCTGGAAGGCCTGAACGTTCTGGAATTCTTCATGTCGTCCCATGGTTCGCGCAAGGCTCTGTCCGATACCGCTCTGCGTACTGCTGACTCGGGCTATTTGACCCGTCGTTTGGTGGACGTGGCGCAGGAAGTGATTATTCGCGCGACGGACTGCTTCGAGGAACGCGGCGAGAAGGTGCGCGGTATCAAGATCGAGGCCATTGGCGAAATGAAGTCGCTTGAGGAGCGCGCTCAGGGCCGCGTGGCAGCCGAGGATATCATCGATCCCAGGACGGGCGAGGTCATTTGCAGTCTCAACGAAACGATTGATTACAAAAAGGCTGCCCAGATTGGCAAAGCGGGCGTGAAGAGCGTGATGGTGCGCTCGGTGCTGACCTGCCGCTGCCAGAATGGCGTCTGCGCCCGCTGCTATGGCATGAACCTGGCGCATGGCGGCGATGTGGATATCGGCGAAGCGGTTGGTATCATTGCCGCGCAGGCCATCGGCGAGCCTGGTACACAGCTGACGATGCGTACCTTCCATACGGGCGGTATCGCAAGCACCGCGGATATTACCCAGGGTCTGCCTCGCGTTGAGGAGCTGTTTGAGGCCCGCAAGCCCAAGCATGACGCGACGCTGGCGGAGATCAGCGGCCGCGTATCGCTGAGCGAAAACAAGAAAAAACGCGAGGTCACGATTACCAACGAGGAGGATCCCAACGAGAAGAAGGTCTACCCGATCAACTATGGTATCCATCTCAAGGTGAATGACGGCGACGTGGTGAAGGCGGGCGACGAGCTGACCGAAGGCTCCATCAATCCGCATGACCTGCTGCGCATTTTGGGTGTGAAGGCTGTACAGGAGTACCTGCTGCGCGAAGTATTGAGCGTGTATCACAGCCAGGGCGGCGTTTCGATCAGCGATAAGCACATCGAGATCATCGTCCGTCAGATGCTGCGCAAGGTGCGTGTGGTAGACAGCGGCGATACCGATTTGCTGCCGGGCAGCTTTGTGGATATTTTCCGCTTTGAAGAAGCAAATGAAAAGACCATCATGGCCGGCGGCCGTCCGGCGTACTCCAGCCGCGTGCTGCTGGGTATCACCAAGGCCTCTCTGGCTACGGAGAGCTTCCTCTCTGCCGCATCCTTCCAGGAGACTACGCGCGTGCTGACCGAAGCCGCTATCAAGGGCAAGGTTGACCCGCTGCTGGGCCTGAAGGAAAACGTTATCATTGGTAAGCTCATTCCTGCCGGTACCGGTCTGCGCCGCTATAAGAACATCGAATTGCAGGAAACCTATTAAGGCGGATTGCCTGAACTTTCCGGCATGAAGAACGCCCCCTTTTCGCATCCTAAGCATGGTGTGAAAAGGGGGTATTTTGTTTTGACGATGGTGCTCTTTCTGATTCAGTTGGCAGTGACGGCAGTGGTAGGAATTTATTTCTTTACCCAGCTGCGCAAGGAAAAACAGGCGCAGCCCGGAATCAAGCGGGAAGCAAACCGCGAAATGGAAAACCTGCGCCATATGCGCGCAATCAGTCTTTCGGAACCGCTCAGCGAGCATGTGCGTCCGCAAACGTTTGCGGACATCGTTGGCCAGGAGGAGGGCATCAAGTCGCTCAAAGCCATCCTTTGCGGCGCCAATCCACAGCATGTGATTATTTATGGACCTCCGGGTATCGGCAAAACCTGCGCCGCGCGTCTGGTACTGGAATATGCCAAAAACAGCGAGGGGACCCCTTTCCGCAGGAATGCGCCGTTCATTGAGATGGACGCGACCTGCGTGCGGTTTGACGAGCGCTCGATCGCCGATCCGCTGTTCGGCAGTGTTCATGACCCGATATATCAGGGAGCCGGCTCGCTGGGAATTCAGGGGATTCCGCAGCCCAAAGCCGGGGCGGTGACCAAGGCGCATGGTGGCGTATTGTTTTTGGATGAAATTGGCGAACTGCATCCGATTCAGATGAACAAGCTGCTCAAGGTGCTGGAGGACCGCTGCGTTCATTTTGATTCGGCCTATTATAATCCTGACGATACGACCGTGCCGCGCCACATTCACGATATTTTCAAGAACGGGATGCCAGCGGACTTTCGCCTGATTGGCGCGACGACGCGCAGTCCGGAGGAGCTGCCCCCGGCGCTGCGGTCGCGCTGTATGGAGGTATTTTTCCGGGCGCTGGAACCGGCGGAAATTGCCGGGATTGCCGAAGGGGCTGCCAGGCGCGCCGGTTATCTGATGACGCACGAAACGGCGGTACTGTGCGGACATTACGCGGCGTGCGGCCGCGATGCGGTGAATATGGTGCAGATGGCTGCCGGACTTGCGCAGATGGAAAAACGGGAATGCGTCGAGCAGGCGGATATGGAATGGGTCATTCAGTCCGGACATTATCCTGCCCGACCGGAGCAGGTGGCGGCGCAGGAAAACCGCGTGGGCGTCGTGCATGGCTTGGCTGTTTTTGGGTCGCACCAGGGAGCGGTTATGGAAATCGAAGCGGTCAAGGTGCCGGGCAGCGGTCAGGTAGCGGTGACCGGGATCGTGGATGAGGAGGAGCTGGGCGGCGGTTCGCATACCATGCGCCGCCGTTCAACGGCGCGGGTGTCGGCCGAAAATGTGGCTACCGTACTCAGGCTGCTGGGATATCTGGATGGGCAGACGGATGTGCATATCAATTTTCCTGGCGGCGCGCCGGTGGATGGCCCCAGCGCGGGCGCGGCCATGGCGGTGGCGGCGGTGAGCGCTTTGACGGGAAAGCCCGTGGACGGCAGCTGCGCCATGACGGGGGAAATCTCTGTTCAAGGGCAGATCAAGCCTGTGGGCGGCGTTCCGGAAAAAGTGGAGGCTGCGCGGCGGGCAGGGCTTGTACGCGTATACGTTCCGCGCGAAAATATGATGGAGCGCTTTGACGGCTGCGGGATCGAAGTGCAGCTGCTGGATACCCTGCCGCAGGCGCTGGATCGCATGCTTTTGCCTGCCCGCGTGACCGAAACGGAGAACGATCACCGCCGTCCGGCGCTGCTGCCCATGACGGCGCAGGGAGTTGAAAGCTGATAGCGCTTGCAAACATTGTCAACATCTGATAAAATAAAATGCAATTTGTTTGCATGGAGGTTTTATGGCAACAAAACGTAAATCAGCTGCCCGGGCAGTGCGCCTTCCCCTTATGCCGTTACGGGGGCTTATGATATTTCCGCATATGGTGCTGCATTTTGATGTGGGCCGTCCACGCAGCGTGGCGGCGCTGGAAGCAGCCATGCTGGAGGGACAGCGAATTTTCCTGGTGGCGCAGCGCGATGGAGAGGTCGAATCGCCCACGGCGGAGGACGTATGCCGCGTGGGTACGATCACCCTGGTCAAGCAGGTGCTGAATCTGCCGGGCGACAGTCTGCGGGTGCTGGTGGAAGGGCAGCAGCGCGCGGTACTCAAGTCTATCGTGCAGGAAGATCCCTACTGGGTTGCCGACGTGATGCCGGTTGTGGATGCGCAGGAGGAAGACGATACCACTTTGCAGGCGCTTGTGCGCACGACGCATGACTTTTTTGAGGAGTATGCGCGCGCAAGCATGCGCGTATCTCCTGAAACGCTCAAATCGGTCAACGATGTGGAATATCCAGACCAGCTGGCCGATGTGATTGCCGCCAATGTGCTCACGCGCCTGGAGGACAGGCAGGCGATTCTGGAGGAGGTCAGCGTGGCTGCCCGTCTGGAAACGCTCTGCGGCATTCTGGCGCGGGAAACTGAGCTGGCAGGCATCGAAAAACAGGTGCAGGGGCGCATCAAAAAGCAGATTGAAAAAAATCAGAAGGATTATTATCTGCGGGAGCAGATTCGCGCCATTCAGGAAGAGCTGGGCGAGGATGCGACGGCGGAAACGGATGTGCTGCGCGAAAAGCTGCGCAAGCTGCCGCTGGGCGACGAAGCGCGCGAGCGCGTAGAGCGTGAATTGCAGCGCCTTTCGCGCATGGCGCCGGGAACGCCGGAAATCAGCGTCAGCCAGACTTATCTGGAATGGATCTGCGATTTGCCGTGGGGAAAATATACCACCGACAATCTTGACCTGAAGCGCGCGCGCCGCATTCTTGACGAGGATCACTATGGCATGAAGCAGGTCAAGGAGCGCGTGATTGAGTATCTGGCGGTGCGGCGCATGCAGATGAACTCGGAAGAAAGCGGTCTGCGCGGTCCGATTCTCTGCTTTGCGGGCCCTCCCGGCGTCGGTAAAACGTCCATTGTGCGCGGTATTGCCCGCGCGGTGGGCAGAAAGTTCGTGCAGATGTCGCTGGGCGGCGTGCGCGACGAGGCGGAGATCCGCGGCCATCGCCGCACCTATGTCGGGGCGATTCCCGGACGAATCATTGCCGGGATGAAGCAGGCCGGCACCATGAACCCGGTGTTCCTGTTTGACGAAATTGACAAAATGAGCAACGACTTCCGCGGCGATCCGGCCAGCGCAATGCTGGAGGTGCTCGATGCGGAACAGAATGCCGCCTTCCGCGACCATTATCTGGAGCTGCCCTTTGATTTGTCGCAGGTCATGTTCATTACCACGGCCAACAGCATCGATACCATCCCCGGCCCCTTGCGCGACCGCATGGAGATCATTGAGGTGCCCAGCTATACGGAGGAGGAAAAGCTGCAAATTGCCAAACGGCATTTGCTGGCGCGCCAGGTCAAGGAGCATGGCTTGCAGCCGGGCAGCGTTCGCATGGGCGACGCGGCAATGAAAGCGGTAATCGAAGGCTATACGCGCGAAGCAGGCGTGCGCACGCTTACGCGCACGATTGCGCGCATCGTTCGCAAAGCGGCGGTGGAGATGCTGGAGGATGACATTGCCAAAATTACCGTTACGCGTGAAAAAGTGAACCAGTACCTGGGCGCGCCGCGTTTTCTGCGCGACCTGCCTGAAAAGCAGCCGCGCGTGGGGGTGGTCAACGGTCTGGCCTATACCGCCGTGGGCGGAGAAACGCTGGCGGTTGAATGCGCGGTGATGACGGGCAGCGGCGCGCTGTCGCTGACCGGGCAGTTGGGTGATGTGATGAAGGAAAGCGCGCAGGCGGCGCTGTCGTGGATCCGCGCGCACGCGGAGGAATACGGCTTGAAGCCCGATTTCCACAAAACGGTGGATATCCATATCCATGTGCCTGAAGGAGCCGTGCCCAAGGATGGGCCATCGGCAGGCGTAACCATGGCGACGGCGCTGATGTCGGCCATTACGCAGCGCGCCGTGCGCCAGGACATTGCCATGACGGGGGAAATCACGCTGCGGGGGCGCGTTTTGCCCATTGGCGGCGTAAAGGAGAAAATGCTGGCCGCTTACCGGGCGGGAATCAGCACGCTGCTGCTGCCGGTGGAAAACAAAAAGGATCTGGAAGATATTCCCGAGCATGTGCTCCAGGCGTTTGAGATCATTTTTGTGGACAACATTTCTGATGTACTGAAGGCGGCGCTTTTGCCGGCGGAGGCATGATCCCAAGAAAGCAGGTATACATGGAGATCAAAAACGCAAGATTTGTGACCAGCATGGCGCAGTATGGGCGCTTTTCCGGCATTGGTCTGCCGCAGATTGCGGTAGCGGGCAAGAGCAATGTGGGAAAATCCAGTCTGATTAACGCCCTGTGCCGCAATGGCAAGCTGGCGAAAACCAGCGGAACGCCGGGAAAGACGCGGTTGCTGAATGTATTTGAAATCAACGGCGGCACGGGCGACGCTTTTCATCTGGTGGATTTGCCCGGATATGGCTTTGCCCGGGTGGATAAGGCGGAAAAGCTGCGCTGGGGAGAGATGATGCAGGGCTATTTTGATCATACCCGCGAGCTGAAAATGGTCTTGCAGCTGGTGGATATCCGTCATGAGCCCACGCAGGATGATATTGACATGGTGGCTTTTCTGCGCGCGACGGGCGTGCCCTTTCAGGTGGTGGCCACCAAAGCTGATAAAATTTCCCGCGGGGCGCGCATGAAATACACTGCGCCCATCTGTCGGGCGCTGCAAACGCAGCCGTGGGAGCTGCTCCCTTGGTCAAGCGAAACGGGCGATGGCCGCGACGCGCTGATTAAACAGCTCGAGCAGGCCATCCACGAATGAATTTATCGTAAAAAAGGCTTTTTGCCCGTTCAAGGGTAAAAAGCCTTTTTGTGTTGCGATATTCAGCCGCAGCAGGGATGCGAAATGCCGTCGCGCGTGTGGCTGTTTTGTTCGGGAGCTTTCATGCAGAGATGAACCGCGGCGGTGGTAAAGGCACGGGGCAAAGCCAGGATATTGGGACTGTTGCCTACATATTTTTTCTGCGCGTCCGCCAGCGCCTCCTCAAAGGTGGCGCGGGTCTTGAATCCCATACTGCGGGCAATGCCCGGCTCCCGCGCGCCGACAATATAGATGGCGCTGGTGTGCTCCTCGGCCAGATGGCCGCAGCTCATCATGGAAAAGCCGTGGAAGGGATGGAAGGCGTTGGCGAAGCGGTATTTACGGATATATTCTTCGTTGGTGGCAAAGTATTCCCCATAACGGTTCATATCGGGCAGAATCTGCATGGAATCGTGCTGGAACATGGTATACAGCTCGCGCAGATAGGGCCAGCGCTCATCATGGAACCAGCCGTCGCAAATGCTGGAAACGATAAACACGCACCGGTCGCTGAGAATGCGCTTGTGGCGGATGACCTGCGCCGAGAGCGCCTGCATCATCTGAATGGGATTGGTGCCCATGCCGTCGCCGTAATGGAAATTGGTGGGCATGCCGAATACCACCACGTCGTATTTTTTTTCCGCCCAATGGACATAGGTGCGGCGGTCGGCCGTTTTCCAGCTGACGGGCTGCATTTCCTTGGCCCAGCCGGAGTTGATTTCAATCTGACGGGACTTGGTATCCAGTACAGCGTCGCAGCAGAAGAAGCGTTTGCCCATTTTTTCTTCCATCAGCATGCCCTGGCGGTCGAACTTGTCACGCATCAGGCTGCCGGTGGATACAGGCACAAAGTCCGGACGGTGCATCACCTGCGGGACATGATGCGCTGCGATGCTTTTCCAGTGGGTGATTCCCGTAGCGCAGTGCTTATAGCCGCCCGAATAGCCGCCGTAGGGATTTCCCTGTGTGTGGCCGATGAGGATGGCAATGTCGGCGTCATAAACGTATTTGTTCATCAGCACATGATCGCCCTGCGAGGTATAGCCCAGGTCGATCATATGTTCCGCGTCCTCGCTGTCATGGCTGGTGATCTGTCCGGAGGGATAAAACTCATTGAACAGCGCTTCGCCCAGCATGGTTTTCATCTCCGGAACCGTGGCACGCGGGTGTAAACCGTTGGAAAACAGCAGCAGAATGTTTTCCTTGCGGATGCCGGCGGCATACAGCTCGTCCAGGCAGGCGCGGATGGCTACCTTGCGGTGGCTGGTGGGCTGATTGCCGCCCTTTACGATATCGGGGATGACAAACACGACGCTGCGCTTGTCCTTGGCCAGCTCGCGCAGCGGCGGCATGCCAATGGGATGCCGGATGCTTTCCAGCGTGGCGCTGTATAGGCTGTTCCAGGCCTGGGGCAGACAAGGGGGATCGGCTACCGTTTCGCCGGGAATGAACACGTCGGTCGTATCGGGCAGCGTGGCGTTCATGAAGCCATTGCCATACTCGAATTGAAGCTGCATAGGTTTTCATCCTTTCCAGAATTGTGGGAAAACGGTCAATACTAAAGCATTATAGCACAGATTGGCGACGGTTGAAAATCATTTATTTTTTTCTGGGCGGCTTTTCAAAACTGCCGGGCATATGATATAATACTTTTGTATAAATTGTTTCTTTAATATACCATACAGGGGAGGACAGTGCATGAAATACGAATTCTCTTACACGCCGGATGGAAAAATGATTTTTCCGGAAACAGCGTGCAGCTGCGGCTGCGAGCATCATCCAGTGGATAAGGATATATATATTGGCGCGGATCTGCTGGACAAGACGCCGGAACTGATTGCCAGGCGCGGTCTGGGGACGCATTGCGTGCTGGTAGCGGACGATACGACCTATGCCGTTGCCGGAAAACGGGTGCACGAGGCGCTGATGGCGGCCGGATTTGCCGTCGTGCCCTGCGTGATGCACCGCGAGCATGTGCTGCCTGATAATTTATCCTGCGGCGAAGTGCTGCTGTCGATCACCCGCGAAACACAATTCTTGATTAGTGTTGGCAGCGGCAGCGTGACCGATACGACCCGGATCAACGCAGAGCGCACGGGCCTGCCCTTTGTGGCGGTGGGTACGGCGCCCTCTATGGATGGGTATACCTCGGTGGTAGCGCCCTTGCTGCATCGCGGAGTGAAGATCCAGCGCCCAGCGGTATGCCCGGAGATCATTATTTGCGATCTGGATGTGCTTTCCACCGCGCCTATGCCCATGATTGCCAGCGGCGTGGGGGACGTGCTTGGCAAGTATATTGCCAAAGCGGATTGGCTGATTGGCCACTGGGTCAATGATGAACCATGCTGTCCTGCCTGTATGGACATGCTGGACGACGCGCTGGAGCTGGTGATTGATAACGTGGAGGAGATCGCCAATAAGACTCGGAAGGGAATGCGGGCGTTGATTGAAGCGCTGATTCTAGCGGGCGTAACCATTCTGATTATCGGCAATACGCGCGCGGTGGCTTCTGTTGAGCATGCCATTGCGCAGTACTGGGAGATGATGATGATCCTGCGCGGTCTCAAGCCGCCGATGCATGGCGCGTCGGTGGGTGTGGCGGCGCTGCTGGTATGGCCCTTTTATGAGCGCTTTGCCCGCGAGGATCTGGCGGCGATAGACACGGAAAAAGCATTGGCGTGCCGTATGCCGCGAAAGGAGCGGATCGAGTGGATGCGCCGCTGCTTTGGCGAGGAGGGCGGAGAGCAGATCATGCGGGAAAATCCGCAGGATTTCCTCACGGAAGAAGAGCATTTGCGTAGAATTAAAGCCGTGAAGACGCATGCTGCGGAGATAAAGGAGGCCATTTTTCAAATGCCCCCGGCGGATACCGTTCGCCAGGTGCTGCTGCGGCTGAACGGCGAGACAACGCCGGAAGAAGAGGAAATCCCGCAGGATCTGCTGGCCTTGTCCATGAGCTGCGGCAAGGATTACAGAAGCCGCTATACGTTGATGAAAACGCTGGATGAATGCGGGCTGCTGGAGGAATACGTGACTGCTTGCTTCTGTCAGGATAAAAAATAATAGAAACAGGGCTTTTTCCGACTGTACATCAGCAGAAAAAGCCCTGTTTTATAGAATTCAGGATTTTGCTGCTTTGCGCAGCATACGATGGTATGCGGGATCGCCATCGGACGGCGTGCTTTCGGGGATCAGCTCTCCGGCGGCAATCATGCTTTCAATGCGCAGCGCCAGCCAACCGTCGCTCAGCCCCAGCGGCTCAGCGCCAAGAATATGGCCGATCAGCCGCGCTTCCTGAAAAACCGTATCCTGCTTGGCGAGGGCACGGCGAATCAGGATGTCATAGAACGTTTCGTCAACGCTGGTCAGACGGCCGTTCACATAGGCGCGCAGCGGGCTGTTTTCGCTTTGCAGCTCGCGCCAGCGCTGGGCGCAGCTTCTGCAAAAGAGCGGCGAGGCCGGCTGCTGCAAGGAAAGATAATGACCAAAGCGTGCCGGTTCGATTTCTCCCCAGCCGTTCCAGTGCTGCACGGCGTGCTGCGCGTCGAGCTCTTCCCATTCGGGCAGGCGGATCAGCGCAATGTCGCCGGCAAGCGGGAGAGGCAGCTGCGCCATAAGCCAATGCAGGCCGCACAGCTCGTCGGGTTGATTACTGTACCAGATGCGCAGCGCTTCGCCTGCGGCGGCGCGCTCAAGGAGCATCGCCAGGCTTTCCTGCGCACGAGCATAAAGCTCGGCGGCGGCTTCAGCACCCTCCTCCGGAAAACAGCCAAAAAGACGGCGCAGCGTTTGCAGGCGGGCCGGGGCAACGCCGTTTTCCTGAATGTCGCCCATGCTCAGTGCCAGCGGAAAAACGCAGATATCCTGACGGCCGGTGCCCAGCGGGATGGCGTTTTGCTCCTGTTGACGCATGCGCGCTTCCGCCGCCTGCCGTGCGCGGCGCAGCTTCCGCGGATCGGCATGCTGGATAAGCACGCTGCACGCGCCGCCAAACGATTTTCCCTTGCCATAGCCCTGCGCGATTCTGAAAGCCCCTGCCGCGCTGTCGCTAAACAGGATTTCAAGCATGACCGGGTCCTCCTTTAATTGCGCGGTAAATAGGTATAGCGGGCGACCAGACGCGGCTTTCCGTCATATACGCCATAAGCGTCAGCATAAATACGGTAGCGGCTGCCTATCTCCCAGGTATCGTTGGTGCGGTTTTCCAGCAGGATCAGGCGCTCGCTGCCTTCCTCGCCGGTATCCATCAGCGCCAGCTGCGGCCGGGTGCCGAGAATTTCAGTGATCGTGCCGATACACTCGTAAATCTGGGTGCGCTGTACGCGCGTGGCGGTATTATTGAGAAAATCAATATATCCCGCCGCGTTCATGGGCCAGGCTTTAGGCGTGTATACGCTGGCATAGGGAACGTAATAGATGTCCTTGCGAATTTCGGCGCTGTGGCCGTCCTTTTCAGCGATAATGGTGATGGTGTTGGTGCCGATCTTGTCAAAGCGCGCTTTGAAGGTAAATTCGCCCGTGGTATTGAGCAGGGAGGTATCCAGCTCCTCATAGGGGGAGGTGATGGTCAGGCTTGCGCCCGGCAGCGTGGTGCCCTTGATGGTCATCAGCTGCTCGGAGCTGGTGGAATTCAGCGTTGCGCTCAGCTCCAGCGGAATATCCTGCGGCGCGCGGTAGATGGTGATCCGCATGGTATTTTGCCGGTAATACTGGCAGTTGACCACGATGTCAAACACGTTGTCGCCAATCGGCTGGACGGTGGCGTTGTAGCTGATTTTGCCATCCTGTGTGTTGACAAAGCTGGAATAGTCCTCGCCGTTGATGAAAACGGTGGAATTCTGCGCCACCTGGAAGCTGATGGTAAAAGGCGAGGTGGAGACCTCCTCGTAGGTGCTTGCGGGGGTAAGCAGGGTCAGGGGAGAAAGCGGGATTTCAATGGTATAGGTGACGGGCTCCATCAAGCGCTGCTCGCCGGCGCCGGTTTTGATGTAGGGGGTCAGCGTTACGTCCATGGTTTCGCTTTCAACGACGCCGGCCAGCTCGTACCATTGATAATCGGGCACGATGATTTCGGCATAGCCGCCAACCACCGTGTAGGATTTACGCAGCTCCTTGATGTAGATAACGGCGTTTTCCTCCGCCGGAATCTGAACTGTATGCGCGGCCATGTCGTTGAAAATGCTGGGAAATACCGTTACATGACTTTCGGAGGGGGCGTTCCTGCGCGCCAGATAGGGGCGCAGCACAAAATAGTAGCCGCTGCCCAGCAGCGCCGATACAATCAGGATCAGCGCTATATATGGCAGAAAGCGCCGCAGGCCGAAGCTGTGCACATGGCGCATGCTGCGCGGGGACATGCCGCGATTGGTCGGGCGCGGCGGATACTGCTCGTTCCATAGCGGCTGATAGGCGGGAGTCTCCTCATAATCGTCGTAGGCGTAAACCGTTTCGCGGTTTTGCAGAGGAACGGGCGTAGCGCCGGGACGCGTTTCACCCTCGGGAACGGCATGCCCGTCCGAATCGTCATCCCGCCTTATATCGCTGTAAATGCGCGTGGTGCTGGCGCCGTTCCACATGCCGTGGCCCGTTGGGTCAAAATTGTTTTCCAGCCCTTTTTGCAGAATGATGCGCTGCTGCTCCTCGCCGCGCTTGCGGCGGGTATGGAAGCTTTGCATTTCGCGCGCAAGGCGGTCGCGCTCGTCCATTTGCGGGCGGGCGCTCTGGCCGTCCTCGTCTACGCGGTATATGACCGATTCGGATTGCTGCGGGAGGTCTGCATGCGTTTTTTCCCATTGCTCGGCGCTGTCGTCAGGCTTGGGCAGGGGAGCGCCGCAGTAAAAGCATTGCGGTAAGGTGGCGCGGTTCCAGCGACCGCATTGCGGGCATTTCATCTTGCGCTGTTTCTCCTTGTGTTTTGTATGGTCAACACTCCATATTTCTGCATGAATTGAAAAAATCCTGCCCGCAGGCAGCTTTTTCGCGCCAAATAGCAGGAGTTTACAATCGTTTGCCGCTGTGGTATAATGATTTGCTTTGATTAAACAAGGAGCAAACATGCATCATGCATTTAAACGATATTCATTCTCCTGAGGATTTGAAACGGTGCAGCGCGAAGGAGCTGGCGCCCCTTTCCCAGGAAATCCGTGCGCGCATCATTCAAAGCGTTGCCAAAAACGGCGGGCATTTGGCATCGAACCTGGGCATTGTCGAGCTGACCATCGCTTTGCACCGGGCGTTTGATTTTCCTACCGACCGTCTGATTTTTGATGTGGGGCATCAATGCTACACGCATAAGCTGCTGACCGGTCGGGGAGACAGCTTTGAGGAGCTGCGCCGTTTTGACGGCCTGGCAGGCTTTCCGCGTCGGGAAGAAAGCCCTTATGACGCTTTTGATACAGGGCATGCCTCGACGGCGATTTCTGCCGCGGTTGGCTTTGCGCGGGCGCGCGATTTGAAACAGGAAAAACGGCATGTCGTTGCGGTTGTGGGAGACGGCGCGCTCACCGGCGGCATGTGCTATGAGGCGCTCAACGACGCGGGCAGCAGCAAGCTGCGCATGATTGTGGTGCTCAATGATAACGGCATGAGCATTTCCCGCAATGTGGGCGCAATCTCGGGATATTTGACCCGTATGCGGGCGGCAAAGGGATGGTTTGACGCCAAACGCGCAATCAGCACGTTCCTCAAGCGCATCCCGGTCGTGGGCATGCCGATGCATCGCGTGTTTCAGCGGTGCAAGGACTCCATTCGCAATATTTTTGTGCAGGATCGCTGGTTCGATAGCTTGGGCTTCCATTATCTGGGACCGGTGGATGGCGGCGATATCCGCGGGCTGGAAAGCCTGTTTCGCCGGGCGAAAGAGCTGGATGAGCCGGTGCTGATTCATGTGGTCACGCAAAAGGGGCATGGCTATACGCAGGCGGAGGTCAATCCGACCCAGCTGCATGGAACGCCGCCTTTTGACGTGGATACCGGTCGTCCGCTGGTGGCGGGAGCGGCAAGCATGGGCCAAACGGCGGGAGACGAATTGTGCCGCCTGGCGGCGGAGCATGCAAATGTCGTGGCGATTACGGCCGCAATGACGGAGAGCACGGGACTGGGGGAATTTGCCCGCCGGTATCCAAAGCGGCTTTATGACGTAGGTATTGCCGAGGAGCATGCCGTGACCATGGCGGCCGGGCTGGCCTGCGGCGGCGTGCGCCCCTTTGTGGCCATTTACGATACATTCTTGCAGCGCGGCTACGATCAGATATTGCATGACGTGTGCTTGCAGCATTTGCCGGTGTGCTTTCTGATTGACAGGGCGGGCATGAGCGAGGACGGTGTTACCCATCACGGGATATTCGGTATTGCCTATCTGAGCCAGATGCCCGGGATGACGGTGCTGTGTCCCGCCTCGCGCGAAGAACTACGGGCCATGATGCGTTATGCCATGACGGCGGACGGCCCGGTGGCAATTCGTTATGGCAAGGGGGCGGACTGTCCGCAAAGCGCTGCGGCGGTATACAGGCCGGTGTGGCGCGAATTGCGCGCAGGGGCGGATATGGCGCTGCTGGCGGCGGGCGCGATGACAAACGAAGCGCTGCGCGCCGCGGAAGAAATGGAAAAGCAGGGGGTGCGCTGCGCGGTTTATAATGCGTCATGCGTACATCCGCTGGATGAAAGCGCATTGAATGCGCTGGACGCGGCCGGGACGCCGCTGGTCACGCTGGAGGAGGGCGTGCTTTCCGGCGGTTTTGGCAGCGCGGTTGCCAGATGGCAAACGCAGCATAAGGTTCATGCGCCGCTGCTGACGCTGGGCATTGAGGAAATGTGTGCAACCCAGGGCGAGCATGCGAAGCAGCTGCGCGCGCAGGGGCTGGATGCAGAATCGATTGTACAAAGGCTGCTTTCCTGGCAGAAGGGGTGGAAAAAATGAAAATGCGTGTGGACATGGCGCTGGTGCAGCGCGGGATGGCGAATAGCCGGGAACGCGCCCAGGCGCTGATTATGGCCGGGCAGATTTATATTGGCGAACGCAAGGTGCTCAAGGCCTCCGAGCAGGTGGAGGAGCAGGAAACGCTGGCGATCCGCGGGGAGATCGACGCTTTGGCCAGCCGCGGCGGGCACAAGCTGGAACGCGCTATCCAGGTGTTTGACGCGGATGTGAGCGGTGTGGTGGCCATGGATATCGGCGCGGCCGCAGGCGGCTTTACCGATGTGCTTTTGCGCCATGGCGCATCGCATGTATACGCCATTGATGTTGGGTATGGGCAGCTGGATTGGAAATTGCGCCAGGACGAACGGGTCACCGTCATGGAGCGGACAAACGCGCGGCATTTGACCGCGGAGCAGGTGCCGCTTGGCCCAACGCTTACGGTGATGGACGTATCCTTTATCTCCATTCGCTTGATTTTGCCGGTTGCCGCTCAAATTATGGGGGATAAAGGGCGCTTTCTGACCCTTGTTAAACCGCAGTTTGAGGCGGGACGCGGCCAGGTTGGCAAAAACGGCGTTGTGCGGGATGAAAAAGTGCACCGCCATGTTTTAGAGGCGGTGCGCGGCTATGCACAGGAAATCGGCTGGCATGTGGAGGCCTTTACCTATTCGCCGATCAAGGGCCCCAAGGGAAATATCGAGTTTTTGGCGGATATTCGTCCGGGCGAAGGAGAAATGCCCGGGGATGAAGCGATTGCGGCGCTGGTAGGCGAAGCGCACGCTGCGCTGGACTAAGAGGCGGGAATATCCTCGATGGCGGGAGATGGTTTTTCCCGCCTTTTTGTTTGCCTTTTTTTGAACAGCGTACACAGTACGGTCATGTCGTCCTGCGGCACGCCGCCCGAACGGCGCATGGCGGCGGAGAGCAGAGCGTTGCATACCGCCTCGGGCGAGCGGTGGAGACGGTCATGTTGAAGCAGCGTAATCTGCTGCTCCAGTGCGTGCAGCCCGCCGCAGGCGTCCGAAAGCCCGTCGGTAAACTGGATCAGCATGTCGCCGTCGCCAATGACAAAATGGTGCGTGGAGGATTTGATCTGCGGCAGAATACCCAGCGGCAGGGCGCTGCTTTCCAGCACGCGCATGCTGTTGTCCGACAAAAGAACAGAGGGACAGGCGCCCAGCTTGTCCAGCGTGGCGGAGCCGCGCCACAGGTCGGCAACGCACAGATCGACCGTGGCGTATTGCTCTCCATCGGTGCTGGAGAGCATGATGCAGTTGATGGCGTCCAGCGCTGCCTCCACCGTGTAGCCGCTGTCCATGCACAGGGACAATAGCTCCAGTGTTTTTTCACTTTCCTCATGTGCCTGCTCGCCGTGCCCCATGCCGTCGCTGAGCATGCTGATTTCCAGGCCGTTTGGCGCGGAGCGCGTCAGGGCGGAATCGCCGTTAACGCCGCCGCCATCCCCGGAGGATGCGGACATGTGGAAGCACTCTGCCATCAGCGGCGGCGTTTCTTCATACAGGATCACATCTTTGCTGCGTTGGGCAATATGCAGCGGCGTTTCCAAAGCCTGCGACAGCTCCTCGCAATACCGTTCAAGCTGGCTTTGGCGCGTCAGCTGCGGCTCATAGCGCAGGGCAACGCTGACATGATGGGAAATGCGCAGCGCATACAGGATTTTTCCGGCAATGCGCATGCGGCGCAGGAGATAGGCTGCCTCGCCCAGCAAAATCTCATCGTCATGATCGCATTGGCCGCCTTCCCGGGAGATGCGTGTCATGGCCTGGGCAATGGCGGCAAGGTGCGTGCGGGTGGCTTCGCGTTCGCGCTGGGCATAGGCGCAGCGTACAAGGCGCTGCTGGCGTGAGCGCTCATCCTCCAGGATCAGCGCCGGCCAGCTTTCAAGCCTGGGACAATTCTCGATATGCGCGCTGTGATCGCCGTCAATAAAATAAGCTTGCAAAACGGCCTTGCTTTCCTGCGGATGCTCATGCCAGCATAGCGTCATGCGGTCGCAACCGGAGCACATGCGCTCTACAATATCCTCCAGTCGTTCGTCGCAGTCCGGCTCTGCCAACCGCACTTCGGGCAGTAAATGGGACAGGCGGTTGATGTTGGCCGTCCATTGCGCGCGCATGCACTGCGCATAGGCAGCCTCGTTATCCGATGCGTCAGGCGAGAGGCTGCGTACCAGCGCATAGGCGGTGGAAACACTGCGGCGCGGCAAAGCAAGGAACAGGGCGCAGGAAAGCAGGGCGGCAATGAAAAAAGGCATATCGAAGGAAAAATGCACGGAATAAGAGGTAAAAATACAGCAGAGCAAGTATAAAAAGCACAACACCGGGCGCTTGCGTCCATAGAACAGGCCGCAGATTATCCCCGCAAAGGCAAAACAGACCACATATCCGTCAGGGTGGCCGCATAAAGAGAGCGATATGCCGCAGATCAGCCCGGCGCATACCGCGGCGGTACAGCCGCCGATGCAGGCGGCCAGCAGGATTGCGCTTCCGGCCAGCAAAAAGCCGATATTGACCGTGCCAATAACGACGCGTCCCGCGCCTGCGAGCATGACCGCGCAAAGAACCAGGGTGCAAAGCAGGTCGTCAATACGGATGCGGCCGTGCTGGCGCTGTGCCAAAGAAACGGCGTGGCAGATGGCCGGCGTGCAGAGCGCGCCAACAAGCATTGAAACGGTGCACAGGATCATATCTTCCTGCGTGACAGGGGAAAAAAGCAGGGCAAACGGTCGCAGAGATAGGACGGCGGCAGCGCAGGCGCTGGCGGAAAGGGCAGAGCGCGGAGGCTTGTAGCGCAGGGGAAGCAGCAGAGCGCAGCCGACATACTGCCAGGGATCGAGCGGGACGCCCCAGAGAACGCGCAGGAGCAAGCTGAGCGTCAGACCCAAGGCAGGGAACAACAACTGACGCTCTGCCAGCAGATACGCGCACAGCGCGCAGACGGCAAAGGGCGAGGGCAATCGAAAACACTCGCTTAATGAAAGAAAAAAGAACAAAAGCAGTTCGCAAAAGCGGATGAGCAGCGTTGGCGCGCTTTCCTTGAGATAAAAGCGAAGAGGCGCTCTTTTTCGGCGTCTGGATGCATTGCGGCGTCCCTGAAATGCCATGCCTGTTGTTTCATGCACCTTTTGTCACTCTCCCGGTTGTGATGGTGCATATAGCATAACGAATACAGTCACAACGACGTGTCGTTTCAAAGTGCAAAGAAGGAGAAAAAAGGACGAAAAAAAGCGCAGGAAATCCTGCGCCCATTATGACAGTCTGCGAATTACAGCAATTCTTCCATCCGCGCCAGCCGCCGCAGCGCTTTGCCGATGGCGAGCGTCCACAGCCCCGGAAGCGCGGAAAGAAGCGCCAAAACCAGTGTGACGAAGCCGTAAATCAGCGTGTAGATGGTCGAGGAAGCGTTCGTTGCCTCGGTGAACAGCAGCAATGCCAGGACGCTTGTGCCCGCGTAATGAAAATAGGAGAGGACGGCAAAAAGCAGCACCGTGAGCGGCAGAAGAATGCTCAGCAGCGTGCCCAGAATCATATAGCCGCGACCGGAATGAACGTGCGAAAAATCTGACACATACTGCGCCTGCGGCATTTGCTGCGGCAGCGGGGCAATGCGCTCGGCGGCAACGGCGGGCTGGCCGGAGGGCTGCGCGTTTTGCCTCAGTGGCGCGGCATATGCGGCAGCATTGCGGGGAGCGGCGGCCGCCGCCCCGAAACGGCCGGCGCTACGGCTGGCGCCGCACTGCGGGCATACCGTATACTGGTCTTCATTTTGCGCGCTGCATTTGATGCAATTCCACATACGTAACTCACACTCCTGCGTTGTTTACTTATATAACGGTGGATAAAAGCGTTTTCATTCCATAATTTGTTATTTTTTTCCGATCATGGCAACCGCGTGCGCGCTGATTCCTTCGCCTGTGCCTTCAAAGCCCATGCCCTCGGTGGTTGTGGCTTTGACGGATACTGCTTCGACAGATATGCCCAGCGCTTCAGCGATATTTTTGCGCATTTCAGGCAAAAACGCCATCAGCTTGGGACGCTGGGCGATGACGGTAGCGTCCACATTGCGGACGCAGTATCCCGCATCATGCAGCAGCGCCGCCGTTTTTTCCAGCAATAGGAGGGAGGAGATGCCCTTGTACTGCGGATCGCGGTCGGGAAAATGCTGGCCGATGTCGCCCAGGGCGGCCGCGCCCAGCAGCGCATCCATGATGGCATGCAGCAGCACGTCGGCGTCGCTGTGCCCCAGCAGTCCCTTTTCATAGGGAACATTCACGCCGCCAAGAAGCAGCGCCCGATCTTCAACCAAGCGGTGCGCGTCATAGCCGTGACCGATGCGCGGCGTATCGTTCAGATAAAAAGCAGCCAATTTCAAATCCTCCGGCGTGGTGATTTTGATATTGCGCGCGCTTCCAGCAACCAGATGAACAGGAACGCCCAGCGTGGAAACCAGCGCGGCGTCATCCGTGCAGCGCTGCGAGGCCTCACGGTGAGCGCGTGCCAAAAGATCGCGGCGGAACCCCTGCGGGGTTTGCACGGCGC
This sequence comes from Clostridiales bacterium, assembly GCA_019420065.1. Lineage (GTDB taxonomy): Bacteria > Bacillota > Clostridia > Christensenellales > Aristaeellaceae > SFMI01. The sequence continues at coordinate 21,800 of JAHZHX010000002.1, forward strand.
GCAGCCTATCCCGCGGCGGCGTAGAAACTGCGTTTTCATCTGCATCCGCTATCTTGATGGTGTCCGTGACCGGGGTGCTGGCGATGCCTGTGCCATAAAGGCGCACAGCGGCCAGCACGTTTTCAATCGTACTGCCGTCCACGAGCGGACGCGCTCCGTCGTGAACAAGAACGGTATCGCAATCCTCCGGCAGAGCGCTCAGACCGTTTTTGACCGATTCCTGACGGTCAAATCCGCCTGTAACGATATGCTCCGCCGAAAGGGAGGAAGAAAGCAGCGCCTCATCGATCAGCGCCCGATCTTCAGGCCGGATAACCAGCACGATCCCATCGCAGTAGCGGCGCAGAGCGCGCAGCGAGCGGCACAGCACGCACTCGCCGCACAGCGGCAGCAATGTTTTGTTGACGGGCGCGCCCATGCGCGTGCCGCTGCCGCCGGAAAGCAAAATTCCCCAGGTGCTCATGAATCTTCTGGCGCCTCCTCCAGCGTTTTCATCAGCTGCTGATAGATCGTTCCGGCGCAGGAGGGCCAGGCTTTGACCATCCGGTCAGCCAGCGAGCGCTCGGGAACGGGGATGCTGATATCCAGCAGCGCGCTGTCGCCATCCATCAGCGTGAGCTGGGCAATGTATTCGCCGCGTTCATTCTGGCTGAGCTTGCCTACAAACTGCTTCTCAAGGGCGAACTTTTCCCGCCAGGCAGGCGCTTTTTCATAAATGAGCGTCACCTTGCTGTGCGACAGGCGATTGACAAAAAATGAAAGCGCTTCCCGGCCGGCCTCGGTAATCAGGTATAAATTGTCTGCCGGATGCGGAACCTTGACGGCATGCTCCTCCTTGACCAGCTCATGAAGCGCCAGAGAAAGGTCAAAATAGGTCATAATATCATTTTCAAACATGAAATGGAGCAGCTGCATATGTGTGCAGCTGCCAAGCTCGCGCAGCGCCAGCAGCGTGTAGAGCTTTCGGTCTGATTCATCCATCAATGCGGGCGGGGTAGGCAGCATGTTGGCCTCCAATGCAAAAAAGATCTTGTTAATTCATTATACCATGAAAATGCCAGAATTCCTGCGTGTGCGCGCGAATTTCTTCTTCCCGGCGCACAAAAACCGGTTTGTAATGGGCGGGCAGCAGAGAGAATACGGATCGGTCGCCGTAGCGTTCATCGATCAGCAGCACAACGCCGGTATCCTGCTCGCTGCGGATGACCCTGCCAGCGGCCTGCAGCACCTTTTGCATGCCGGGATAACGGTAGGCATAGGCAAAACCATCGCCAAACGCGCTTTCATAGTAGGCGCGCAGAGCCTCCTGCTCCTCATTGACTTGCGGCAGGCCAATGCCCACGATGGCGGTGCCGATCAACTGCATGCCGGGAAGATCGACCCCTTCGGCAAAAATGCCGCCCAGCACGCACAGGGAAAGCAGCGCGCCGTCATGGCCGCGAATGCGGTTTAGAAAAGCGGCGCGCGCGGTTTCATCCATACCGCGTTCCTGAACGTTCAGCGCGAGCGACGGGCACAGCAGCAGCAACTCGTTGCGGATCAATTCCAGATAGGCATAGCTGGGAAAATAGGCAATATAGCTGCCGGAGCGGCTTTCGTACATGGCCAGAATAGCCCTGGCGACGGATGCGGCGCTTTCCTGCCGCTTTTGGTAGCGGGTATTGATGTTTTGGCACAAAACCAGCAGATTTTCCGGCGGAAAGGGAGAGGGCAAAGCGAAAAGCGCATCCTCCTCCTCGCCGCCCAGCAGGCGGCGCATGGCCGGCAGGGGCGTCAGCGTAGCCGAAAAGTAAATGCAGCCGTTCATGCGGCGGGTTGCGGCGGCAAGATGGGTGGAAATGTTCAGGCATAAAAGCCGCAGACTGCATTCATGCCCGGATTGCGTAAAAAGAAGGCGATAATCCGCCTGATGCGCAGCGTAGCGTTGCAGAACCAGCCGAAATTGCAGCAATTCGCGGAAGAAGGCGGTAAAGCCCTCAGGCTGAGGCTGGGAAACGCGCGCGCTCATAATGTCAATTGCTTTTTCCAAGGGAGATAAAAGCGGCATGGGGTCGCTGCCTTCCTGAAAGGCGCGCAGCGGCTGCAAAAGAGCAGTGAAAGCGGTATAGAGCGCGTCGCGCCGTCCGTACAGGCGGCCGCATTCACGCCGCAGCAGACAAAGCGCGCGGCTGTCCAGCACGGCTGAAAGCATATCGCGCGTTCTGCCGGGAAGGTTATGCGCTTCATCCATCAAAAGCGTTACCGGCAGACCCTGACCGATAATGCGCCGCAGCGAAACCATGGGATCAAACACATAGTTATAATCGCAGACGACCACATCGCTGTATTCGGACAGCAAAAGAGAGAACTCAAAAGGACAAAGCTGGAAGGACTCGCAAATGTCCTGAATGCTTTCCTGCGACCAGGAGTCCGTTTGGGCAAGATGCAGGAGCGCGGGCAGCTCGCGATCATAATAGCCTCTGGCGCGCGGGCAATGATCGGGATGACAGCGCATCGGGGTCACCGGACAGCACTTTTCCCGCGCTGTCAGGGTAAGCGCGCGCAGCTGCATGCCGTGCTGCCCGAGGCGTTCCAGCGCGTCAAAGGCGGAAAGACGGGCGGTACCGCGGGCGGTCAAATAAAAGATTTGTCGCGTCTGGCCATTGCCCAGGGCCTTGAGCGCGGGGTATAAGGCGGCAATGCTTTTTCCCGTACCGGTAGGCAGGATGGCGAACAAGCGTTTTTTGCGCCGGATTGCCGTATAGACCTGCACGGCCATTTCACGCTGGCCGGGACGATAGGCGCGATAGGGGAAGGGCAGCGCGGCCAGGGAAGAATCACGCTGTCTGCGATAGGAAACCTGCATTTTTTCCCATGCGGCAAGGGGACGCAAAACGGAGAAAAAGGCGTCACGCGCTTCCTCGTGCGTAAGCGTTTCTTCAAAGCTGCGCAGCACGGCGCCATTCTCGGCGATATAGCTGACGCGAATGGACGCTTCCGGGAGCGACTGCATTTCGCAAAGCATGAAAGCATAGCTGACGGCCTGCATTCTGTGCTGCGGGTGGGGGGAGGAGGGCGGAGAGTCGGCAAGCTTCAGCTCTTCAATGCAGGGCGGCGTGCAATCAGTCCATACCATATCGGCGCGGCCGGAGATTTCGCAGAGGATTCCCGCGCATTCGCCGCGCCATTGCAGGCTTTTTTCAGCCTCTGCGCTTTCGGCAGCCTGGCGCGCCATATGACCGCGGGCGCCGGCCTGCATGGCCTGCATGGAAACGGGAAGCAAGTCGCCGCCGCGCAGCGAAAATTCCACCATTTTTCGTACTGAGGCGCGCATGGCTGCATCGGGCATGGACTCACTTCCTTTGTATATACTGATTCTTATTGTAGCCGCTGGACAAGGGAAAGTAAAGGATATATAATGTAGGCAGGCAAATTTTTCTGGCGGAGGGTATCATGGAAGCAATGAAACTGACCAGCGCGGCGCTGCCCTTGGCGCTGGACCATTCCTCTTATGCGCTGGTGACCGGCAGCCGCGAGGGGATGCGCAGCCTGATGGGCAGCCATACGGAAAAATTGGAAAAAGATGTGGATGAAGCTGCCTGGGCTGTGCGAAAGGAGCTGCGCTGCCTGATCGGCGACGAGAGCGCGGCGGTTGGCGCGGCGGAAGACGGCGAGGCGGAGCCGGCAACCTTTGCCGGGAAAGCGGCGAAAATCCTTTATTTGCGTTATCACGCGGGTTTGCCCGGGCTGACGCTTTTGCCATGCGCGGCGGTGGAGCATAACGGCGCGCATTTGCAGGAGGCGGTCATCGCCTGCGCGGTACAGTGGCGTTACGGTGCGGCGTTCCTGCGCTGGCTTCTGAATGAAAACCGCTTTTGTTCCACACTGACGGATTGCGCCGAATGGCTGATTGAAACGCGGGAATCGAAACAAATGCCCATTCCGGAAACGGAAGGGGCGGTGCGGTACGTGGCGGAGCTGGCGCCCTACCGTCAGCGCAAGCAGTGGATGCTGGGCGGCGCGGGCGTGCTGACTGCGGCTTGCGGCGCGCTGTGCGGGCTGGATTCGTGCGGCGCGGCGATGCGGGACGAGGATGTGCGCGCGCTGCTGGGGCATATGCTGACAAAGGAAATGCTGCCCTGCTTGGAAGGCGAGCGGACGGAAGGCCTGCGCTATGCCGCGCGAGTATGCGCCTATCTGGAAAACGCCTGCGGCGGGGAAAAATGGCCGGAGATCGGAGAATATCTGGTTGGCCGGCTGGCAGGGTGCATATTGCCGGTGTTGGAAGCCTATGAAAAGAAAAACGCGGCGCTTCCCGACGGGCTGTGCTTTGCGCTGAGCGCGGTGACGATGCTGTATGCCGGCGTGCGGGCCGGTGAGGAAAAAGCGTATATCCTGCCAGGGCCAGAAGGTGACATGCCGGTAACGGAGGACGCGCGCGTGCTGGCGGCCTTTGCCCGGATGAGCTGCGACATGCCGCCCGAATCGCTGGCCTATGCGGTGCTGTCGGATTGCGAGATCTGGGGCGGCGATTTGCGCGGCATCGCGGGGCTGGAGGAAAAAGTGACCGCTCAACTGCGCGATATGCAGATCCTGGGCGTGCGCGAGGCGATGAGGAAAGCAACCGGCAAATAAAAAACTGCGCCATAAGGGCGCAGTGAAGAATGTCAGCTCCAGAGCGATTCGGGATATTCGCCGGCTTGCGTCAGGCGGGAGAGGGCATCCCGCACGGCGGGCAGGTCAGCCTGGTAGGTAATGCCGTACCATTTGCTTTCGGTATGAAGCACGCGCACGGTGGAACGCCCTTCGCGCAGCGTATCGTTGACCACAAATGGGAGAAAATACTCCCCCTTGAGCGGATTTTTTGCTATGGCTTCGGCATGAAAGGCAGTAAAGCGGGTACAGATTTCATCCATGAGATCGGGCGTGAAGCCCCACATGTTCATGGAAACGGGCGTGTCCGGCGGCAGCAGCTCATAGGCTTTGCCGTCCAGGGTATAGAGCGGGCCGTCACAGGAGGAGATGATGTGCGTGCGCTCGACAATGCTTTGCAGAAGGCCGTTTTCATCCGTTTGGCAAACGCCGCGGGAAACCGAGCCGTTTTCGGACAGGGTGTTTTTGAGCAGGAACCCGGCCATGGCATATTCGCCACGCGCATGCGGCACGGATAAAAAGTCATAGATTTTCTTGAAAGCGTCGCGGCCGTAAAAGTCGTCGCCGTTGATGGCGGCAAATGGCGCGTCCACAAACTCGCGGCAGCACATGACGGCGTGCCCGGTTCCCCAGGGTTTGGTACGGCCCTCGGGCAGCGCGCAGCCATCCGGCAGGGCGCTCAGACGCTGGATGGCATAATGCACTTCCATGCGGTCCTCCACATGGCAGCCGATTTTCTGGCGGAAGTCGTCCTTGATTTGGTCGTTGACGACAAAGATAACTCGACGGAAGCCCGCGCGGTAGGCGTCAAACAGCGAATAGTCAATGATGCATTCGCCGTTTTTGCCGAATGAGGCCAGCTGCTTTACGCCGCCGAAACGGCTGCCAAGGCCGGCCGCCATGACGATCAGGATCGGTTCGTTACGCATATGAAGATACGCTCCTTTGTGATTGTATCGGATTTCCCGGTTTGCGGGATTCCATCAATGGCATCCCAGATGACATTATATACCATGCCGCACCGCTTGGCAAGCCGTGCGGCGGAAAGCGGAGGCATTATGCATATTGTTCTTTATGCGCCGGAGATCCCGCAGAACACCGGCAACATTGCCCGTACCTGCGCGGCAACGGGGAGTGTGCTGCATTTGATCAGGCCGCTTGGCTTTGAGCTGAGCGACAAATATTTGAAGCGCGCCGGGCTGGACTACTGGAACCTGATGGAACTGCATGTACATGAGGATTTTGAGGAATTGATGCGCATGTATGAAGGCGTCAGCTTTCACTTTGCCACCACAAAAGCGCCAAGGTCTTACCACGAAGCGAAATACGGAAAGGATGATTTTCTGGTCTTTGGCTGCGAGACCAAAGGACTGCCGGAATCGCTGCTCAGCCGCGTATATGACCGCTGCATCCGCATCCCCATGCGGGCGGAGGCGCGTTCGCTGAATTTAAGCAATTCGGTGGCGATCGTTCTTTACGAAGCGCTGCGGCAGCAGGAGTTTGCCGGGCTGTGCGCCCAGGGACAGCTGACAGGGCGGTCGGATGAGGCGGCGCCCTGGATGGATTATGTATGAGAGGAGAAGCGCGCATGTACAATGATTCTCGGGAGGATTATTTTGCCCGCCGCGAGGAGGAACGCGAAATGATCCGCGACCGCTGGCGGCTGACCGCTGGCGTAACGGAGTTTGTCGGGGTGATTGCGGGCGGCGCGGCAATCCTTTTGCTGGTACTGCTCATCGTCAGCCTGTCAAGCTGGCTGCTGGCGGATTTGCGGCGCACATTTTCGGTTTTTATCGCGTTGTTCAGTAAATAAAAATACGAAGGAGTTGGCAGCATATGCAGGTATCCTGGCAATCGCTGTACGATGAGATCTTTGCCTGTGAAAAATGCGAGCTTTGTCTCCGCATTCATAACAAGGTGCCCGGACAGGGGGATATTCATGCCCGGCTGATGTTTATCG
>JAHZHX010000002.1:28401-33270 GCA_019420065.1 Clostridiales bacterium
GCGCGGCGGGGCAGCTGCTGACGAAAATGATTTCCGCCATGAAGCTGACGCGCGACGAGGTATACATCTGCAATATTGTCAAGTGCCGTCCGCCGCAGAACCGCACGCCGCTGCCGGAGGAGGCAGCGGCCTGTCTGCCCTATCTGAGACAGCAGGTGGCGCTGGTGCGCCCGAAGGTGATCGTGCTTTTGGGGGCGACGGCGGCCAAAACACTGATCCGGCCTGATTTTCGCATTACGAGAGAGCGCGGCGTGTGGATCGAGAAAAAGGGCGTGTGGTTCATGCCAACCTACCATCCGGCAGCGCTTTTGCGCGACGAGAGCAAAAAACGCGACGCATGGCATGATTTGCAGCTGGTAATGGGAAAGCTAAAGGAGCTGGAGGAGCAAAGCAATGGCGGATATGAAAACGTTTGAACGGGATTGCGAAGCATTCTTTCGACCCTTATGGCCGGGAGAGGATAAAATTCTGGTCTTTGGCGACGGCAAAACCGATCGCCCGGATATAATGCTCATTGGCGAGGCGCCCGGGGAACAGGAAACGCTCAAGCGTCGTCCCTTTGTAGGCAAGGCGGGGAAGAATCTGGACGCCTTTTTGGCGCTGATGGGCATGGAGCGCGAAGCGCTGTACGTCAGCAATGTGGTCAAGATCCGGCCGACCGTCAAGGGGGAAAACGGGCGCGTGCGCAACCGCGCGCCATCGAAGGAGGAGATCGCGCTTTTTCTCCCATGGCTGCTGCGGGAGATCGAGGAGGTCGCGCCGCGCGCGCTGGTGACGCTGGGCAACGTGCCGCTGCGCGCGCTGATGGGCGGCAACGTGACCATCGGCGAGATGCACGGCCAGTGGCATACGGCGCAAAACGGCCTGCCGCTGTTTGCGCTGTATCATCCGGCGGCAATCATTTATCGCCGCGAACTGACCCATGTATATGAAAATGATGTGCTTTCCCTGCGCGCCTCGCTGACATTTGAAGCACAGAAATGATGCTTTGGTGCAAAAAAGCTTTTCTTTTATAAATAACTATGATATGCTTTGTTCACCAAACAATGAAAGGGGGAAAGGGCATGGAATGGTTGGTTCCGATTATCATTTGCGTGCTGGTGGGCATCATTCTGCTGGTGGTCGAAGTATACATGCCGGGGTTTGGTATCCCAGGCGTATCCGGCTTTATATTGCTGCTGGCCGGCATCGTGATGGCGTGGATCGAATATGGCGCCAAAGTCGGGCTGGGCATGGCGGTTATCATCCTGGCGCTGATGGGCATTGTCATATCGATTTCGCTCAGATCGGTGGAAAACGGACGTTTTTCCAAAGCGCTGGTGCTGCAAGGGGCGCAGGAGCGCCCGGAGGAGCGGGATATGCAGGCGTTGATTGGCCAGGAGGGAATAACGGCTACACCCCTGCGGCCCGTGGGTACGGCGGAGTTTGCCTGCGGCAAGCTGAATGTATCCAGCGATGGCGAATACATTGAAAAGGGCACGAAGGTGCGCATTGCGCGCATTAACGGCACAACGATTTTGGTGACCAAAGCATAAGATTGAAGGGAGAGGCTGAAAAATGGATGGAACAAGTTTAACGCTGTTGATTGTGATCGTACTGGCGATTCTGCTGGTGATTGTTTTCCTGCGCTACGTGCCGGTTGGTTTGTGGGTGCGTGCGCTGTCCTCGGGCGTAAAGCTGCGCGTAAGCGCGCTGATTGGCATGCGCCTGCGCCGCATTTCGCCCCATCGTCTGGTGGATTCGCTGATCATGGTGCGCAAGGCGGGCCTGGATATCAATACCGATCAGCTGGAGCAGCATTTCCTGGCGGGCGGCAATATCGAGCGCGTGGCCAAGGCCATGATCTCGGCGCAGCAGGCCAACATTCCCATGACCTTTGCCGAAGCCTGCGCCATTGACCTGGCGGGACGCGACGTGCTCCAGGCGGTGCAGATGAGCGTTATCCCCAAGGTGATTGAAACGCCGCCCATTGCCGCCGTGGCCAAGGACGGTATTGAGCTGCGCGCCAAGGCGCGCGTGACCGTGCGCACCGACGTAACGCGCCTGGTGGGCGGCGCCGGCGAGGAGACGATCATTGCCCGTGTCGGTGAAGGTATCGTTACTACCATCGGTTCTTCTGAAACGCATAAGGCTGTGCTGGAAAATCCCGATCTGATCAGCCAGAACGTACTTAACAAGGGCCTGGACAACGGGACGGCGTTCCGCATCCTCTCCATTGATATCGCGGATGTGGACGTTGGCCGCAACATTGGCGCGCAGCTGCAAATGGATCAGGCTGAGGCCGATCGCCGCATTGCGCAGGCCAAGGCCGAGGAGCGCCGCGCGATTGCCGTTGCCCGCGAGCAGGAAATGATTGCCGCTGTGCAGGAAATGCGCGCCCGCGTGGTTGAGGCCGAGGCACAGGTACCCCTGGCCATGGCTGAGGCGCTGCGCGAGGGCAAGCTGGGCGTGATGGATTATTACCAGATGAAAAACGTCATTGCCGATACCAACATGCGCGACGGGATTGCCAGCGCGGCAAAGCCGCAGTCTGGCGAGGCGGGCATGAACAAGTAATTGCTTTTCCATTCCCCTCCCTGCCCTGCAAAGTCGGGGCAGGGAGATCGCTGGAAGGAGCTTTGGAATATGGAAGGAATACTGCTTCTTATTTTGTTTGCGGTTCTTAATATGGTCGCCAAACAGAAAAAGGCAAAGAGGCCTGCCCAAAAGCCGGTTCAATGGCAGTCTGCGCCGGCCGCGAAAATCACGACCGTACCTCCGGCGAAAATCGTGCCGCTGAAGGCTGCGCCGCCTGCCGCGGTGCAGCATGCGCAGAAAAAGGCAGAGCAAGCGCCGGCGCCTGTTGAGCAAACGCAGACTCCGGAGCGTGACGGTTCTATTATCATGCCTCCTATTGAGCCGCATGAACACGAGGGAAAGCCGCTGCCCTGTCCGGCGCAGGAGCGCGAGAAGCCGCGTCCGTGCGAGCTGGCGCGGGAAGAGGAGAACGCCTGGAAAAACAAACCGGCTCCGCTGTTTACGCCCAATGCGATGGTGCAGGCTGTGGTGATGAGCGAGATACTGAACCGGCCCAGGTTTGAAAATGGCCGCCGGGTAATTCGTTAAGCGAGGAAAAGAACATGGATACACAGGCGATACGAGTGCTGGTGGCTGACGACGAGCCCGGCATGCGCATGATCCTGCGCAAAATGGTGGCGCGCGTGGAAGGCTTTGAACTGGTCGGAGAAGCGGAAAACGGCGCGCAGCTGATGGAACTGTTTGAGCGGCTGCGCCCTCAGGTGGTTTTTCTGGATGTGGATATGCCGGTGATGAACGGCGTGGCCTGCGCCAATCTGATTCAGGATGAGGATCCTACCTGCGTGCTGATTTTCGCTACCGCGCATGAGGAATACCGCAGCGACGCTTTTGCGGTGTATGCGTTTGACTATCTGCTCAAACCGTTCCGGATGGAGCGCGTGATCGAGACGCTGACGCGTATCCGCGAACGGATGCAGTATATGATGCGCGAGCGGCCTGCTGTGTCCAAACAGCCGGAGGTCGTGCGGGCAAAGCCGCAGGGACGGATGATGCTCAAGCATCGTGAGGGAGTGACCTTTATCAGCATGTCGGATATCTTACTGGTACAGCGCGAGGAGCGCTCTACCGTGATTTATACGGCGGACGGGCAGAGCTACGCGACTTCTGATACATTGGCCGAGACGGAAAAAAAGCTCGACCCGCAGGTGTTTTTCCGCTGCCATCGCAGCTATATTATCAATTTGAACCGCATCCATGATATCACGCCGTATGGGCGGTGGACGTATATTGTGCGTCTGGACGGCACGGACAAGGATGCGCTGATTACACAGGAAAAATATGACGAGCTGGAGCAGTTGTTCCAGTAAACAAAAACGGGCAGGCTGTATCGGCCTGCTCATTTTGGTAGGAGAAAAGATGCAGAAATCGTTCCAAACACATCCTTTTGCGCCGGTATATGACGCGCAATGCCGGGTGCTGATTCTGGGCACGTTCCCATCAGTCAAATCGCGTGAGAATGCTTTTTACTATGGGCATCCGCAGAACCGCTTCTGGCGGGTGCTTGCCGATGCTTTTGAGGAAGAGGTTCCGACTGGCATACCTGAGAAAACAACGTTTTTGCTTCAACACCATATTGCGTTGTGGGACGTTATTTCTGGCTGCGATATTGCAGGCTCGGCGGACAGCAGCATCCGGGGCGCAGTGCCCAATGATCTGGGTATCATACTGTCGGCCTGCCCGGTCGAAAAAATTCTCCTCAATGGCAAAACGGCCGAAAAAATCTATCTGCGCTACTGGAAAGCGCTTCCCTTGCCTTTTGCCACGCTGCCGTCAACCAGCCCGGCCAATGCCGCCTGGAATGTCAAGCGGCTCACGCAGGTATGGACGCAGGCGCTGCGATAGAGCGTTCATGCCCGTGTGAAAAGCGATATGGCCTCCGTGTGCGCGGTATAGGGGAAAAGGTCGATGGGCTGTATCTTTTCCGGACGATAACCGCTGCATTCCAGGATGTCCGCGTCGCGCCGCAGCGTTTCCGGACAGCAGGAAACGTATACGATGCGGTCAGGCCGGTTATGCGCCAGCGCTTCTAAAAAGGCCTGCGAGCAGCCGGCGCGCGGAGGATCAAGAAAGACCACGCTGGGCTTGAAGGCTTCGTCCTGAAGCGCTTTGCAAGCGTCGCCGCAAATGAAACGGATGTTGTCAATGCGGTTGACGCGGGCGGCGCGGCGGGCGCATTCGACAGCATCGCGTACAAGCTCGATGCCGACGACCTGACCGGATTTGGCTGCGGCCAGCATGCCGATCATCCCCACGCCGCAGTAAGCGTCCAGCACGGTATCCTGCGGCGTCAGC
>JAHZHX010000002.1:33280-82045 GCA_019420065.1 Clostridiales bacterium
CCTTGGCATATAGCTTTTCAGCCTGAACGGTATTGACCTGATAAAAGGCGCGCGAGGTCAGGCATACGTGCAGGCCGCACATTTCATCCCAAATTTCATCGCGTCCGGCCAGAAGCTTATTGCGAAAGCCCAGGACGGCGCTGCTGTCGCGGGAATTGATGTTTTGAATCACTCCGCGCACATCCGGGCATTTTTGCATGAGCTGCCGGGCAATTTCTTCGCCGCCGGGCAGCTCTTCGCTGCCCGTAACCAGGGTTACCAGTGCTTGACCCGTTACGTGAGCGCGGTGGATCTGCAAGTGGCGGATCACGCCGCGGTGAAAGTCCTCCCGCCAGGCAGGGATCCGGCGCGCGGTCAGCAGCTCCAGGACGATGTTGGCAATCTCGTTGGCGCGCTTGTTTTCCAGCAGACAGTATTTGACGGAGACGATCTGGTGCGTTTGCCGGCGGTAAATCCCATGATACAGGGAGCTGCGGCCGTTGGCATAGGCGCGCAGCACCTTGTTGCGGTAGAAACGCGGATCCTCCATGCCTATCATGGGCAGCGCCTGCGGGAACAGGCGGCGGAACTGCGCTTCCTTTTCCCGCAGCAGCGCGCCATACATGCGCTCGATCCCGGTACAGCCGCCGCAGCCTTTTTCCTTCAGCGGGCAATTCATCCTTTGCAGTCTCTCCTTATTTTTGAATCGCTTCGATCAATTCCAGCACGCGGGGCGTACCATCAGCGGGCGGCGCGTCGTGCAGCGCTTTGCGCAGGCTGTCGGCATCCTGCATAAGGGCAAACAGCGCTTCGGTCAGGGATTGACTGGTCATATTTTCCTGTGCCATAACGCGCGCAAGACCACGTTTCTCAAAAGAGGCGGCATTAAGAATCTGATCGCCGCGGCTTGCTCCCTTGGGATAGGGGATGAGCAGCATGGGTTTGCCCAGGGCCTGAAACTCGCACAAGGCGTTGGAGCCTGCGCGGGAAAGGATATAATCGGCTGCTGCCATGGCGTTTGGCAGTTCGTCAGATAAAAATTCGGTCTGATAATAACCGTCAAGGCTGTTGAGCGAAGCGTCAAGGTTGCCTTTGCCGCAGATATGGAATACCTGCATACGGGGCAGCAGGGCAGGCAGGGCGCTGCGCAGCGCGGCATTGACGCTCTGCGCGCCAAGACTGCCGCCCATCATCAGCAAAACAGGCCTGTCAGCGGTGAAATGCGCCAGCGCCAGCCCTTTTGCCCGGCTTCCGGAAAACAATTCCGGGCGCAGCGGCGTGCCGGTAAACACGCCTTTGCTGCCAAGCGCCTTGGCGCATTCAGGAAAGGTGGTGGCCACTTTCTTGGCAAAACGGGCGCAGATTTTATTGGCAAGGCCGGGCGTGAGGTCGCTTTCATGACAAAGCGTGGGCACGCGGTTCAGCCAGGCGCCGATTACAACCGGAACGGAGACAAACCCGCCTTTGGAAAAGCAAACATCAGGCTTGAGCGTATGCATCAGGTGTGCGCTTTGAAACGCGCCCGCTATTACGCGGAACGGGTCGGTAAAATTTTTCCAGTCAAAATAGCGGCGCAGCTTGCCGGACTTTACCGCATGGTAAGTAACTCCGGGCAGGGAGGCAATCATACCGTGCTCGATGCCCTTTTCCGTGCCGATGTAATGAACGTCGTAACCTGCTTTGAGCAGATGCGGCAAAAGCGCCAGATGCGGGGTAACGTGACCGGCCGAGCCGCCGCCCGTGAGAACAATGCGTTTCATGCGATTCTCTCCCTTTTTGCATTCACATAGATCATACGGGGTATGTCATAGCATATGCGCAATGCGGACAGCATAGCGCATACCGACAAAAACCTTTCCCCAACGGCAGCGCGGCGCGCCTGTCAGGGAAAGGTGGTGGAATCATAGCGCCTGCGCTTTTTCCAACGCGGCCAAATGCCTGCTTTCTTCGCGCGCAACGGCAAGAAAAGCGGATTGCGCCCCCGGCAGTTCATTGCACTGCTGCGCAAAGCGCGTATAACAATCAACCGCAAGGCGTTCCTGTTCTGATGCATAGCGCAAAAGCGCGGCAGGCGAGTCAAACGCGCCCTCGCGGGCAGCGCCGTGCAGGCCTCCTTCAAAGAGAACGCCCGCAGCATAGGCGGACAGCATCAATGCTTCCGTTCCAATGGGCGGCGCGCCGGTAAGCATGCTTTGAAAGCGCAGCAAATGCTGCCGCTCATCTGCAAGCATGTCTTGAATGGCGGCGGCAATGGCGCCGCTGCCGAAAACCATCGCGGCGCGCTCATAAAGCCGGATAGCGCGTTTTTCCATTTCGGCGGCGATATAAAGCGCTTCGGCGGCGCTTTTTACAGGCACGCCAGGCATCGTTCAGGCCTTTTTCTCTGCGAGAAATTCGTTGAGCTGGTGTACCAGTTCATCGGCGTTCGCGCCATGAGCGCCGCAGGCGTCTTCAAGGCTTTCGGCCGTCGCATGGGGGCAGCCCAGGCAGTGCATGCCGAATTCCATGAAAATACGGGCCGTGCCAGGATCCATCATCAGAACATCGCGAATGGTCATTTGCTTGTTGACTTCCATTGTTATTTCCTCCATTTATATCACTTTACCGGCGAAAAGGCTGTGCCTCTGCCGGGAAACCGCGCGTTTCAGCCACAATATAAAGCGGCCGCGCCCGGGTTTCATCATAAATACGGACGATGTATGCGCCAAGCACCCCTGTGGAGCCGACCACGGCGCCGGTGCACAATACCATCAGATCGGCCAGCCACCAGCTTCCGCCCGCAATGCCGCAGCAAAGCAGCACCAGCAGGGTGACAAGACCCAGGCCGCCCAGCAGAAGCAGGAAAATCCCCAGGAACGAGATCAGCTTTGGCAGCTTGTCCGAAAAACTGAGCATGCCGTCCAGCGCCAGCTTGAGCATTTTTTTCAGCGGATAGTGCGTTTCGCCGGCAAAGCGCTTGTCGCGGTCATAATGCACCGCTTCCTGGCGAAAGCCTACCCAGGCGAACATTCCGCGCAGAAAACGCGCATGCTCGGGCATCCGGCGCACGACGTCAGCTACCTGCTTATCGACAAGACGAAAATCACCCGTGTCGGCGGGAATGTCCGTGCTGGTCATGGCGCGCAGCAGGCGATAATATACGTAGGCAGTGATCTTTTTGAAAGCGCTTTCACCTGCGCGGCGGTTGCGCTGACCGTACACGACCTGCGCGCCTGCGCGCCATTTCGCGGCCATTTCCGGAATGATTTCCGGCGGATCCTGCAAATCGGCGTCAATAATCACAATGGCGTCGCCGCAGGCATAATCCAAACCGGCGGTTACGGCCATCTGATGCCCAGCATTGCGGGCGAAATGCACGGCGCGCACATGGGAATCCTCCGCAACAAGGGCGTTGAGAATCTCTGCCGTGCGGTCGTGCGAGCCATCGTTCACATAAACAATTTCATAATCGCCGTCCATCGCGGAGAGCACCTGCGTGAGCCGCCGGTGCGTTTCGCGCAGTACGGCTTCTTCATTATAACAGGGTACGACGATTGAATATATGGGCATGGATACTCCTTTCCGTTCAGAGCATTTTGATGAGCATGTTTTTCTGCGGATCAAGCTCCAGCTTGAGCTTTCCATCCTTGTCAAGCTGCTTCAAAATATCGGAAAAGCGACGGAAGCCAATGCTCTTTTCACTGAAATCAGGATAGGCGCTTTGTATATCGGCCTTGAGAATGGACGGGTTGATGCGTTTGAAGCCATCATCCTTATAGCGCTGAAGCTGGGCGGCAAAAGCGGCCTGCCAGTTTTCACGCGTAAGCGGGGCTGCCTCGGGAAGACCGTTTGCCGCTGTATCGGGCACGAGAGAAACCATAACGTTATAGCTGTCGTTGCGCATGCGAATGGAGCCGTAGCGGGCGGACAGCGTGTTGAGCAGCTTGCTGAAAGTGGCGCAGCCGTAGCTTTTTTCATTGAATTGCGGGCGCAGACGAAGCAGCACGCCCTTCAGCTCGCTGGCGTACATTTCATCCTCATCGGATTCGCCCAGAATCCCTTCGATGAGCTTGCACAGCGCCTCTTCGTCGGCGGTATCATCTTCCAGCGAGGAGGAACGCCCTTTGGGACGGCTGGGACGGCGCGGACTTACGCCGACACTTTCCAAAAACTGAAATTCGCTGCAAGCATTGATAAAGATGGTGCTGGCGGCCTCGCTGCGGCTGATGCCCAGCACAAACTTGCCCAAGCTTTTGAGCGTTCCCACCAAAGGCACATAATCGCTGTCGCCCGAAACGATGCAGAAGCTGTCGATCAGGGGATTGGAGTAGGCGGTGGTCAGCGCGTCAATGACCAGCATGATGTCGGCGTTGTTTTTCTGGGCCACGCCGTAGCGCAGCGAAGGGACAACATTAAAGGTGTTGGAGAGCAAAAGCTCCTTCAGATCGCTGAACCGATCGGTATAGCCATAGACCTTGCCCAACAGGATGTCGCCGCGGATCTTGACTTTTTCCAGAATATTACTGAGCGTATCGACTTTCGCGCCGCAGTTTTCCAGATCGACAAATACGGCGAATTTAGCGGTTCCCAAAAATGCATACTTCCTTCCAGGCGAATTTTACCATCTATAGTATACCACAAAACGAAGCGTTTGAAAAGCAATAAATGTTTTTCAGGCCGGATCCGGACAGTTTGCCAGCTGCTTTTTTTCCCAGGGGATGAAATGGTAGCACGATACAATGAAAATACAGCACAGCACCCAGCCCAGGGGATAGCCCAGGGCAATGGGCAATACGCCGCCCGCGACGCGGGAGATGACGTACAGGTAAATCTGCCGGATGACAACAAAGGCGGAAAGCATGCACAGCATGACGGCCATGGATTCTCCGGCGCTGCGCAGCGTGCCGCCCATAATGTCATTCACGCAGCTGAAAAGGTAAAAGGGCGTGATCCACTGTACAAACATCCGCCCATAGTAGAGCACCTCAGGTTTTTGATTGAATAGGCTCAGCAGCTCTTTTGAGGCCAGCATCAGCGGCACCATGAGCGCGGCCGTGCAGCCCATGCCGGTCAGAAGGGCGATGCGCATGCCGCGCTTGACGCGTTTGATATTGCGTGCGCCCAGATTCTGGCCGGCAAAGGTGGCGCTGGCCATGCTGATGGATTGCTGCGGAAGCATCATGAATTGGTCCAGCTTGCCGTAAATGGACCAGCCGGCGGCGCAGTCTGATCCGAAAACATTGATATAGGATTGGACAAAGACGTTGGAAAAATTCGTGATGGCTGCCTGGAGCGCGGCAGGCAGGCCGATGGAGACGATTTGCCTGAGCGCGTTCCGTTCCAGCCGCAGCTCGCGCAGATGCAATTTGTATGGACCGTCCGAGCGCAGCAGCACATACAGCACCAGCAGCGCGGAAAGAAGCTGAGCCAGGATGGTGGCGTAGGCAACCCCGGCGACGCCAAGATGAAAAACCAGCACAAAGACCAGATCGCCGATGGTGTTGACGATGGCGGAAAAAATCAAAAAGTACAGCGGGCGGCGGGAATCGCCTACGGCACGCAGAATTCCGGCGCCCATATTGTAAAACATCAGCCCGGAAATTCCCAGAAAGTAGATGCGCAGATAGATGACCGCCTCGGCAAACATGTCTTCGGGCGCTTTCATCATGCGCAGCAGAGCGGGAACCAGCCGCATGCCTGCAACGGTAAAAAAGATTGCCATAATCAGCGTCATGCAAAGCGTGGTATGTACGGTGCTGCGAACGGCTTTGTGGTCGCGCGCGCCGAACGCGCGGGCAATCACAACGGTAGCGCCGGCCGAAAAGCCGTTGAAGAACCCAAGCAGGGTGTTGATCAGCGGCCCAGTGGTTCCAACTGCGGCCAGGGCCTGGGAACTGACAAAATTGCCCACGATGATGGTATCAACGGTGTTGTAAAGCTGCTGAAAAATCAGGCCGATCATCATTGGGGCGGCAAAGGCAATCAACTGGCGGAAAATTGGCCCGCTGGTCATGTCAATACTGCGTGTTCCGGACATGGTGCGCCTCCGAATCAGTAAATTGTATACAGCATACGCTATTTTGGCTGATTTCGCAAGAGGGAAAGCATGAATGCGCATCAAAGGGCATATTGTGCTTTAGCAACAGTTGGAGGAGGCAGAAGTTTCATGACACAGGCAGCGACGCGGGGCAGCGCCCCCCTTTACCGCGATATCGCCGAGCGCACGCAGGGCGAATTGTATATTGGCGTGGTTGGCCCCGTGCGCGCGGGCAAAAGCACGTTTATTACCGGGATGATGAATCAGCTGGTATTGCCCCTGATTCCTCCGGGCGCCAGGCGCGACCGGATCGTGGACGAATTGCCCCAGAGCGCGACCGGAAGGCAGATCATGACTACGCAGCCCAAATTTGTGCCCTCGGACGGCGCCGCCAGCGTGCAGCTGCCCGATCAGGGAGCTGTGCGGGTGCGCATGGTGGATTCAGTCGGTTATCTGATCCGCGGCGCGCAGGGCACGCAGGAGGGCGAGAACGCCCGGATGGTATCCACGCCATGGGCGGACAAGGCGCTGCCCTTTGAGGAAGCGGCGGAGCTGGGCACGCGCAAGGTGATGACCGATCATGCGACGCTGGGCGTTGTCGTAACAACCGACGGCACGGTGACCGATCTTCCCCGCGCTGCTTATGTCCCGGCGGAGGAACAGGTCATCAATGAACTGAAAACGCTCGGCAAGCCTTTTGCCGTGGTGCTCAATTCCGCCGCGCCTGAGACGGAGGATGCGCGCAGGCTGCGCGACGCGCTGAGCGAAAAGTATGATGTGCCGGTGATTCTGCTTTCCGCCAAGGACATGAGCGCGGAGGATGCGCAGCATGTTTTGCAGCAGCTGCTTACGGCGTTCCCTTTGCGGGAATTGCGCTTCCAGCTGCCCGAGTGGGCGGCGGCGCTGGACGACGGGCACTGGCTGACGCGCTATATCGTCGAGCGCGTGCGCGCGGCGGGCGAGCCGGTAGCGCGGATGCGGGATGCGGAGAAGGCTGCGCAGGCGTTTTCCGGCTCGGAATACGCTGACGCGCCGCGGCTGGAGAGGCTGGAGTATGGCGATGGCAGCGCGCGCTTTGTGCTGCCGCTCAAGGAGGGCTTGTTTAACCGCATTCTCAGCGAGCAGTGCGGCACGCAGATTGAAAGCGATGGGCATTTGCTGCGCATGCTCAAGGAGCTGGTAGCCGCCAAGAAAGAATACGACCGTGTGGCCGACGCGCTTCGCGAGGCCGTGGATACGGGTTATGGACTGGTAACGCCCACGATGAGCGATGTGGAACTATATGAGCCGGAAGTCAGCCGCCAGAGCGGTCGGTATGCGATCCGGCTGCGCGCCAAAGCTCCGGCGCTGCATTTGATCCGTTCGGATATTGAAACGGAGGTATCGCCGGTGCTGGGAACGCAGGACCAGACCGATGAATTTGCCAACACCCTGCGCGATACTTGGGAAAAGGATGAGAGCGCGCTTTTGCAGACGAATTTCTTTGGCCGCAGCCTGGAGAATCTGATTGCCGAAGGGCTTTCGGCCAAGCTGACGCGCATGCCGCAGGAGGCGCAGGAGAAGGTGCGCGCGGCGCTGACCAAGATACTCAATGAGGGCGATGGCGGGATGATCTGCATTCTGCTGTAAACAAATCAAAAAACAGGCGAACGGATACGCTCCGTTCGCCTGCCGCTTTATGCATTAAATATCGCTGCTGCGGGAGTAGTTGGGGGCCTCGCGGGTGATATAGATGTCGTGCGGGTGGCTTTCCTGCAAGCCCGCGTTGGTGATGCGGATGAACTCGCCGTCCTGACGCATTGCGTCAATGGTTGGCGTGCCGCAGTAGCCCATGCTGGCGCGCAGACCGCCCACCATCTGGAAAATGGTATCGGCAAGAGCGCCCTTGTAGGGAACGCGGCCTTCCACGCCTTCAGGCACCAGCTTCTTGGCGTCCTCCTGGAAGTAACGGTCGCGGCTGCCCTGCGCCTGCTCCATTGCGCCCATGGAACCCATGCCGCGGTATACTTTGAAGGAACGGCCCTGGTAAATCTCCATCGCGCCCGGGCTTTCCTCCGTGCCGGCCAGAACGCCGCCCAGCATGACGGCGGAAGCGCCCGCGGCAATTGCCTTGGCAATATCGCCGGAGTATTTGATGCCGCCGTCGGCAATAACGCGGATGCCGTGCTTGTCCGCTTCGTTGGCGCAATCAGCCACGGCGGTGATCTGCGGAACGCCGATGCCCGCCACCACGCGGGTGGTGCAGATGGAACCGGGGCCGATGCCAACCTTCACGCAGTCCACGCCCGCGGCAATCAGGTCATGGGTGGCGGCGGCGGTGGCGACGTTGCCGGCAAACAACTGAATATCCGGGAATTCGCGGCGAATCTCCTCAATCGTATGCAGCACGCCCATGCTGTGGCCATGAGCGGTATCGATGGAGATCACGTCAACTTTGGCGTCCACCAGCGCGCGGATGCGCGCCATGGTGTCGCGGCT
Organism: Clostridiales bacterium; assembly: GCA_019420065.1. Classification (GTDB taxonomy): domain Bacteria; phylum Bacillota; class Clostridia; order Christensenellales; family Aristaeellaceae; genus SFMI01. The sequence goes on from JAHZHX010000002.1 coordinate 41,754, forward strand.
GACGCCAACGGCGGCGGCGCACAGCAGACGGCCGTTTTCATCGCGGGCGCTGTTGGGATACTTGGTGGCTTTTTCAATATCCTTGATGGTGATCAGGCCGCACAGATTGCCGGCATTGTCCACGATGGGCAGCTTTTCGATACGGTGGCGGGCGAGGATGCGCTGCGCATCCTCAAGCGTGGTTCCCTGCGGCGCGGTGATCAGGTTTTCACGCGTCATGACTTCACCGATCTGGCGGTTATCGTCCGTTTCAAAACGCAGGTCGCGGTTGGTGAGGATGCCGACCAGGCGCTTGCCCTCGGTGATGGGCACGCCGCTGATGCGGTATTTGCTCATCATGCGTTTGGCGTCAGCCACCAGATGAGAGGGCGAAAGGTAGAAAGGATCGGTAATCACGCCGTGCTCGCTGCGCTTGACCTTGTCCACCTGCGCGGCCTGCTCGGCGATGGTCATATTCTTATGAATCACGCCGATGCCGCCTTCGCGTGCCATGGCGATGGCCATTTTGTAATCCGTTACCGTATCCATGGCAGCGGACATAATGGGAATATTCAGCTTGATTTTCTTGGACAGTTGAATGGAAAGGTCAACATCCTTGGGAAGCACCGCGCTTTTGCGCGGCACCAGCAGCACGTCGTCAAAAGTGAGTCCCTCGCGGATTGTATTTTGCAGCATTCTTGCATCCTCCCCCTTGGTATTTTGACTATTTTATGCGATTGGTCACGGTCTGTCAATAGGCCGCTGGAAATTTTGTTTATTTTTTGTTTTTCTTTCCAAACAGGCCGCCGGTCATTTCGCGCATGCCGCGGCCAAGCTTTTCAGCCGCGGGCTTCATGCCGCCGGAGGAGGCAAGCGCGAAAACGCATGCGCCTACGACAACCAGACCGATGATCCAGGCAATGCCCGTCCATATGCCTTTTTTGCTGCCGGAGGAAACGTTTGTCTGATCCTGCGCATGGGCCGCGCCGGATATGCCGCCATAGAGTGTTTTCTGGATGGTAGCGGCCATGAACTCGGTAGCGGCGGTAGCGCGCTCCTTTTCGATCGTATGGGTGCCGAACTCAAGCAGCACCGAGCGAGGGGAGAGATCCTGGTTATAACTGCCCTTGCCGATGTAAATATCACGGACAAGCTCGGGATACAGTTCGTCGGCAACGGCCTTCAGCTCGGCGGCAAAGGCCTTGTTGGCAGATGCGTTCTGATTGGACTTGCCCACAAGCAGCCGTACCATGCTGGCGTCCTCGCCTTTGATGGTGGTTTCATATTGCCCGGGATCCTTGATGCCGTCGCGGTGAATGTCAAAAATCGCGTCCACATTGTTGTGCAAAAGGCTTTCCGCCGTAGAGCGGCTGCGCTTGTAAGCCCCCGAATCATGCGGCAGATGCGTACTGTCGTCATAATGGACGGTGATTCCCTGAGCCTCCAGGTTGCTTTTCAGCGATTCGGCCACGTCGTAGATGCCGCCGCGCGGCGTGATGCTGGAATCGCCATCGGTGGGCACATAGCTTTCGTCGCTGTGCGTGCAGTAGAGAGCGATGGCGCGCTGCGGCTGGGAGGAAACGGCAAGACTGTCATCGTGCAGCCATTCAACGCCGGGCATCTGGTAAGCGCCTTTGCTTTCCGCCAGGGCGGTATGCGCCTGTGAATCGACGGACATGATGACGTAATGCGTGTTGTCGTGGGCGATGTATTCATCGCCTGCGTCGGGCGTGCCCAGATAATGGGTTACATACGCGCCGTTCTGGTCGAAAATTTCATAGGGAGTGTCATCGGTTTCGCTTTTTTCGGCGAAGGCGGCCAGGGGCAAAAACAGCAGCGCGGCCAAAAGACAAAGCATTTTTTTCATTTTTTGCTCTCCTTTCGCGGGTCATGGACGGTTTTGACACGCTGCGGATCGGGAGCGACTCCGCCGGCGCGCGCCGCTCGCTCCAGCACTTCGCCGATCAGCTCCGCCAGCAGCACGGCAATGATGCCGCTGATGATGGCGGTGTCAAACAGTCCGGCGCCGCCCAGCGTCAGCTTTTGCGCAATGCCGCTGCTCCACAGCACGATGGAATTGGTTATGTCGGCCAGCATTACGCCCAGTACGCCGCAGATAAACGCGCCGCGGCGCGAACGGCCCAAAAGATAGCCGATAAGGCCGCCGGCGATGCCGCAGACATAGATGGGATCAAGGATGATGTTTTCCGGCTCGCTGGGCATAACGCGCCAGAGCAGATAAACGACGCCGCCGGTGACAAGCGCGCCGATGATTCCGCGCAGGCGTTCGGCCGCTTCATCCGCCGTGACCAGCAGATAAACGCATATGCCAAATGGGATCAGCGCGCCGCCGATATTGATGCGCACAAGGCCAAAATCAAGATCGGGAATCAGGCCGCCGATAAACATGGCGGCAATGAGCAGGAGCGCCGTGCGGTCCCGCAGATGCATTTTGTCCAGCACCCGCTGGCCAACGCCTAACAGAACAAGGACTGCCAGCGCGGAAAGAAGAAAAAAGCCTACTGACATGCAAACGCCTCCGACTTGCTTTTTGCCCATAGCTTTTCCCGGGAAATAAAAATTATGCACAAATTGCAAATTGCATCCGGAAAAAAGGAAAACTCGCTGTTTCCCCTTTTATTTGCGGCGATTTTATGGTATTATATTGCGTATACGGACGAAATGTGCCGCCGCGCGAAAGGAGTTTTGTTTTTATGGAACAACAGCTTCTGGCCAGGATTGCCCAGACGTTTGAAAAGCTGCAGTGCCGATTGACGCTGCTGGATGAGAATGGCGTGTGCCAAGTGCCGCGTGACGACACGCCCCGCCTGCTGCCGGAAAGGCTGGAAGAGGGGAGCATTGTGTCCATGTATGGCTCGCGCTATTTGCTGGCGCCTCGTCAGGGCGGCGTGCTGATGGCGCCAGAGGGCACGCCGGACGATGTGCTGCGCATGGCGGCAAGCCTTGTGGAAACACTGATGCTGCTGGACGAATCGAGTGACGGGGTGTTGGGCGCTTATCAGCGGATGCTGCAAAATGATTTGTCCGTGGCGGAGCTGGACGCGGCTATCAGCGAATATCATATACCGGCAGAGATGCCGCGCTGCGTTCTGCTGCTGCATATGGTGCAGGTACAGGGCCGCACGGCCCGGGATATCCTGGGCGAGGTGATCCCGCTTTCGGCAAATGATGTGCTCGTCTCCATGGATAACCATACTGCGGCGCTGGTTAAATGCACCAATGGCATTGACGATGTGGAGGATCTGCGTCAGTTGGCCTCCGCGATTCAGGAAACGGTGCTGAGCGAAACGGGCCTTTCGCTGACGGTGGGCATTGGCGAGCCGACGCAGCAGGCGGGCGAGCTGCATCAGAGCTACCGCCAGGCGCGGCGGGCGATTGAGATTGGCCGTATCTACCGTAAGGAGGAAACGGTGCATGTGTACAGCGCCTTGCTGCTGGAACGCTTTTTGTCCGATATTCCGCCGGAAACGGCCGCGCATTATCACAGCCTTTTGTTCAACCGCCGCACATCGCGCCTGTTCAGCGAGGAGATCCTCTACACGGTAGAAATGTTTTTCCGCAAAGATCTGAATTTGTCCGATACGGCGCGCCAGCTGTATATTCACCGCAACACCCTGGTATACCGTCTGGACAAGGTGCAGCGGCAGATTGGCTTGGATCTGCGTAAATTTGACGATGCCGTTACCTTCAAAATGCTGCTTGAAATGAAAAAGTGCGCTGCCAACAAGACCAAAAAAACGCTTTGACGGCAAAGCGGAGAGGAAAATGGAGCATATTATGAAGAAAAAACGTTTGGCCGCTTTTTTGACGGTGGTTGTGCTGCTGATGGGCAGCGTGGCTGCTTATGCGGCATGGGGGGACAGCCCGCGCCGCGGAGGTACGGTAACGATTTCGCGCGAAGAGTACGAACGGCTGCAAAAATATCAGAAAATGGACGAGATCCTGCAATATATACAGGGCTATTATTACAAGGAACCGGATACCGACGCGATGATGGACAACGCGATCCAGGGCCTTTTGTACGCGCTGGAGGATCCCTATACCTTTTATTATGACGCCGAAAGCTGGGCCGATCTTTGGGAAGAGGAAGAGGCGGCGTATACCGGCATCGGTATCCAGCTGCTGGGCAGCTATGCCGACTATTCGGTTACGATCACCCGCGTTTTCCGCGATACTCCGGCGCAGACGGCCGGCCTGCGCAAAGGCGATGTGCTGGTGCGGGTGGAGGATATTGAGGTCAATGTCGAAACCATGCAGAACGCCGTGAACGTGATGCGCGGCATGGTGGGCGAGAGCGTGGAGGTAGAGGTATACCGGGATGGCGAGTATCTGACCTTCAGCATTCTGCGCGCGCCGGTGCATATGAACAATGTGGACTATACCATGCTGGAAAACAATGTGGGATATGTGATCCTTTATCAGTTTTCGACCGAGACACTGATTGACGATTTCAACGCGGCCGTGGATGCGCTGGAAGCGCAGGGGGCGACCAGCCTAATCCTGGATCTGCGCGACAATCCGGGCGGATGGGTGGATGACGCCGTCAGCGTGGCAGACCGTTTCCTGGATCACCAGATGGTGGTATATTCCAGGACCCGGTTCGACGATGATACCAATCCCCAGTATACCAAAGCGGGGGCGGACGATATTCCGCTGGTGGTATTGGTAAACGGCAGCTCGGCTTCCTCTAGCGAGATCCTTTCCGGGGCGCTGCAGGACTACGGCCGCGCCTCCATTGTTGGCACGCAGACCTTTGGCAAGGGTGTTATGCAGTATGTGATCGGCCTTTCCGATAACGAGACCGGTATCCAGTTTACCTACTGCGAATATTTTACGCCCAAGGGCAATGCGGTGCATGGCATTGGCATTACGCCCGACCTTGTGGTGGAAATGCCGGAGGATATGCAGTATGCCATGTTCGAGGTGGGCGATATGAGCGACCCGCAGCTGGCGGCCGCGTGGACCGAGGCGCAGCGCTTGAACGGGAACAACTGAAAACAGAATCAATGGACGCGGCGTTCTCTGCCTTGAGAGGGAACGCCGCTGTTTTTTTCAAAATTTTTGAAATCGTTTTACAAATGACTTGCCGTCCCGTCTAAATAAGTGAAGGAGGTAAGCGGAGAATGGAAATTGTCATGGGCCCTGACAGTATCTGTGAAAAGCAGTTTGAACGCATGGTGGCGAATTATCAAGCGGCGCTTTTGCGTATGTGCTATATGTATTTGCAGGATCGAACGCTGGCGGAGGACGCGGTGCAGGAAACATATCTGAAGGCATACAAAAGCCTGCCGTCTTTCCGCGGCGATTGCCAGGAGAAGACCTGGCTGGTGCGTATTGCGGTCAATACCTGCCGCGATATGCAGCGTTCAGCCTGGTTCAGGCATACGGACCGGCGCGTTACTCCGGAGGAATTGAATGAGGTATGCGAAGCGCCGCGACAGGAAGCATGCGAAATAACGCTGGAGATCATGAAGCTGCCGCGCAAGCTGCGGGAGGTTGTTCTGCTCTATTACTATCAGAATATGACGACTGAAGAAATCGGCGGTATCCTGGGATGTTCCCGGGCTGCGGTTTCGCACAGATTGAAACAGGCCAGAGAAAAGCTGCACGATGTGCTGACGGGAGGCGAAGCAGATGACTGAACAGGAAATGCGGCAAAAAATTACAAATGCCATTGACGTCTCTCTTGCCGGCATGCAGGGCGACCCTTGGCTTGCGCAGCGCGTGAAAAATCGCGCGGAAGGGAGTGAAAAAATCGTGAAAAAGAAGATTTCGGCCGCGGTGGTACTGATGATTGTGCTTGCGATCGCAGGCGCAACGGCGCTGGCGGCAACGCTGTATCCCAAAACGCTGGAACGCTTTACCGAAAGCTATGGACAGGAATTTGGCGCGCATCTGGGCCGCGGGGATACGGCGCAGATGGGGAACAGCTATATTCTGGGCGACGTTAAATATACGGTCACCGACGTGATCTGGGCGGACGGCGTGCTCTATGGCACGGTAGTGATGGAGCCGGCCGACGGCGCCAACGTTGTTTTGCTGACCATGGAAGAGATGGACTTTGACGGTGTGAATACCCTGCTTGCGGACGGAAAGACCACGCTTTTGCGGTATGCGCAGGAGAGGGGCGCAAAGCTGCTCTATGTGGACTGCATTCCTAACGGTTATGTGCTTGACGGCCGGACGCTGTCGGGTGATGTGGGCATATCCTGCAATCGAATGGAGGACGGCAATGCCGTGGTTTCGTTTGAAATCTGCGGCTGGAACGGCGGGATTGCGCGTGCTCAGGAGTATACGCTCAATCTTCTGCTTCGCAGCTGGGAGGTTACGGAGGAGAACAAGGTACTGGAAACGGGGAAGGAGCGGTACGAATGGATTGTCAAGGCCGTTCCCGAAATGAAAGCGGCGGCAAAGGAAAGCGTTGCGCTCGTGAGCACGTCAGGCGTGCCGGTTCTTGTGCCGGAGGGATATACCGGGCGGATGAATGTCTATGCGCTTGCGCCCCGCAACGCGGCTGAGCTTGTACAGCCCGAATGGTTTAATCAGAGCGGACCGGCGCAAAAGACGCTGGGGCGGGATTCCGTAAGCTATGAATTTCCCGATGAGGACGAGCTGCAAATTAACGCTCCCTGCTATCTCTATTATTATGCATATGAAGGAATGGAGACAGTCGTCCAGAAGGATGGCGTAACCGGCAAAACGACCGAATGGACGAGAAAACGCGCGGAAACTCCCAACTATATTGCGAATTTGGTCAGTTGGCTGCGTTTTGAGGGAGAAAACGATAATCCGGTCGAAAAGCTGACTGGCATTTCCCTGGAAGAAGCGCAGCGGCTGGCGGAGGATATGCTGGCGAAGCTGGGCATCACGGATGCGGAATGCGTTTGGCGTTATGGCGCTGACCTTGCGGCCATTCAGGCCTTGAGCGATAAACGGAATCTGGAGATATCGCAGGGAAAATGGCTCAGCAATAATTCCTGGAACGCTCCCTTTACCACGGCGGACGAGGGCTATTATCTGTGCTATACGGCGCGTGTGGACGGCGCGGCGGCGGACGGCAAATATCTGACGGCAAGCTTCTTTATCAATCAGGATGGCGTGCGCGACGCGCATATTACCGCTCCCTTCCTTCGGGGAGAGGCGACACGCTGCGAGCAGCTGATTTCCGCTGATGAGGCGCTCTCCAATGCGGTGCATGCCGGGAAAAAGAGCTGGATCCCTGAATTGGGCGGTTATCTTGAAAAGGCAAACCGGATTGAACTGATCTACACGGTGCAGAACCAGACCAGCCTGATTCCTGCGTGGCGCATTACGGCGAACGATGGCGAAAAGGAGGATTGCGAATTTGAGGTCATCGTCTCCGCGGTGACGGGCGAGATAAAGGACGCACCCTGGCAATAAAAGAAAACGTTCCTAATGGCAATGCCCGGAATCCTTGGATTCCGGGCATTTTGCGTGCGCCGATTATTCCGCGATTTTTACGTTTGCGTCGGCAGCGTTTTTACGTATGCTTTCGATTGTGCTCAGACAGGAGGCCTTGGCCGCGTAGCCTTCGGATACGGCAATAATCTGTCCGTTGCTTGCCTTGAGACGAAAACGAAATTCTCCCGCCTGATCGGTATATATTTCAAATTTTGGGCAGGAAATAGGCGAGGAGGGGGTTCCTGTCATGTCCAGGAGGTTGGCAATGGAGGCGTTGCGGCGCACGCTGGCGATCCCCTTTTTGCAGGCAGCGTCGCTCTTGTAGACCTCGCTGACGGCGATAATTTCATGATTGCCCGCAACAAGGTTGAAACGGACGCCGGCAGCGGCTTTGCATACGGAAAAATACATGGGAAAACACCTCTTGTATAATCATTGCTTTTATTATATCCATATTTTGCATGCACGTCAAGCAAGCGAATCACAGACGCAGGACCAGCAGGGAAAATGCCGTAAGAAGCAGCAAAAAGGAAAAATTGAAAGCGGAAAAACGCAGCAGATAGCGCTTGGTTTCGCCGGGACAGTGCGCGCTGTACTCCCGAAAAGTAATCAGGCTGGCCAACGAGGCGATCAGCGTGCCCGTGCCGCCGATGTTCACGCCGACCAGCAGCGGGGCGTAGTTGGCCGTAAAACGCGAGAGCAGAATGGCGGAGGGCACATTGCTGATGAACTGGCAGGAGAGCGCGGCTGTCACCAGTGTATTCTTTTCCAGGAGCGCGGAAAAAAGCGAGCGTACGCCGTCCAGCCGCGCCATATTGCCGGAAAAGGTGAAAAAGCATACGAACGTCATCAGCAGGCCATAGTCCACCATGCGCAGCGCTTTGCGATCCAGCAGAAAAATGGCAAGCAGCACGCAGGGCGTAACGATCGTATAAGGCAGGGTGCGGAATACCATCAGAATCGTCAGCGCGAACAGCAGCAGATAAACCGCCGTGCGCAGCGGAGGCAGCGACGCGGAGCCGGCTTGCGCATCCAGACGCAGACGGCGGCTGGGAATCAGCAGGCAGCAGAGCATAATCAGCACAATGGACAGCAGAAAGGGCGCAAACATGATGCGTACAAATTCACCGTTGGGAATGGAAAAATACGAGTACAGATACAGATTTTGCGGGTTGCCAAAGGGCGTGAGCATGCCGCCCAGGTTGGCGGCAATGTTTTGCAGGATGAATACGGTGGCCAGATCCTTTTTGCTGCCCAGAGCGGAAAAAACAAAATATCCCAGCGGCAAAAAGGTCAGCAGCGCCATGTCGTTGGCAATGAGCATGGAACCAATGAAGGTGATGCTGATCAGCGTCAGGGCCGCCGTGCGGGCGTTGCCGGTCAACAGAATGATGCGCTGCGCTAAAATGTAGAAAAAGTGGATGTTTTTCAGCGCGCAGACGACGGCAAGCGTTCCGAACAGGCAGCATAGCGTTTTCAGGTCGTAATAATCGAGATATGCGCGATCCGGCGGCACCAGAAAGGCGGAAAATACCGCCAGTCCCAGGGCGATGAGCAGCACGGTGTTTTTGCGTAGAGCATTTTTCAGCGAAGCGGACATAAAAAGCCTCTTTTCGGTAGAGTGGAGCCGTGTCCCAAAACGTTCTCCATCATAGCCGCAAAGAAGCTGTGTGTCAAGCTGAAATTACCAGAAATGCGCGGAATCAGCGGGGAGCCATGCGCCGGCTTCGGCGTTGCCGCCCGACACGGCAGGCGATTCCTCCCAATGACAGAGGCCGTCCGCATATTGATAGCATGCGGCGGGACGGAAATGCGTACACGGTCTCCCTGACGCAGGTTTTCAATATCTTTCAGGAGCGTGAAGCTGTTTTTTGCTGCTTTTTCAGGCTCGCTGCCCAAATACTTAAGCATCATGTAGTCTGTTTTACCGTCCTGCAAACACACATGCGCCCAGGAATTGATTACTCCCAGAATTTCCATGCGCGTCCCCACGGGGTAGCGGGCAAGGATTTCGCCTTTGGTACTGGGGCGGGCGCGCAGGTTCAGCCCGTCGGCATTGATTCCCTGCACCGTGCCCAGCGGCGGCAGGTAATCATTTTTATAATGAACGCTGCTGCTGTCAATATAATCGTTATTGACCCAACCGCACGCTCCCACGATGGCAGCATAGCTCTATCCCGGCTTCAAATAAGAGAATACAGGAAAGTGACTTTTACGCTGCTGTAATATTTGCCCAGGGATTCGTATTGCGTGCCGGGAGCTTTGCGCAGGTTCAGGCGCTTGGAAAGATCGTCGCTGAAAACGTAGGCGGAATGCAGGCTGTCGCTCCGGCTGAGCGCGGTGGAAGGTATATATCTGGGCGATTTCGCCATGCTGATTCCAGGAAGAGGCGCGCTCGGAACCGATCAGCAGATCGTCGCGCTCGATCCAGCCGTATATATCATGGACGCGGATGCGGCACCAATCGTTGACGATGTTATTTCCCGAATAATTGTAGCGCTCAACCACTTCGACCGGTACATCGCAGAACACGCGTCCGATGCATTCAGCCTTGCGGCTGGGAGCGTCATAGAGCTTGATATAAGGATAGCAGACGGCATATCGTATGCTGATTCAAGCCAGGGCGAATAAGCCGTGACGCCTTTTGAGACATCGCCGTATTCGGAGGCATCGGAGAGCGCCTTGAATGCCTGCCAGGTGGTGGAAAACTGCAAAATGTCAAAATCGGTCAGCGTGGAGGCGGACACGTTGTAGACGGCGCGCGCCTGCTGGGCATAGGTAACTGCGCCGTCGGGGGAAGTGCGCGTGATGGCTCCGGAGATAGAAAAGCTGTATTCATCGGTCAGCAGAGCGCATAAAAACCAGCCGTTGCTGCCGCAATACCAATGGTAGCTTAAATCGTCATAAACGATTTTGTAGCTGCTGCATCCGTCCGATTGGCCGACGCTATCATCGTCATAATCATATTCGACTGCTTCGGGCAGGAGCGTCCCGGACGATCCTGGAAAAGCGCAGCGCGCGATGCGGTTAGCTGCCAGGCGTCGTTTTGATATTGAAGCGCGCAAAGAATATATCCTTGCTCGTCCTGCAAAATGGCTTGCCCGTGCTGCCAAACGCCAAAACGCATGGTTGCGTAGCCCGACAGGCATACAGCGCCGGAGCCAAACTCCGTGCTGAATACTTCTGCAATTTCGGCAGGGATTGCTTCCCGGGAAAAGTCGTACAGGCGCGAGGAAGGCATTTCGGCCTGCGCAGCGCTGAATGCCAACAGGAAGGGCAGCAGAATGAATAGAAGTCTTTTGAACATATTGGTATCCCTTTAATATGCTTGCACGGATAGGACGATTTGAAAAGGGAAAATCTTCCTAATTTGTATAACAAAATGCCGCTGCGGAATCCCACAGCGGCATGGCTGACGATAAAACGGGTTACTCGTCCTCTTCCTCGTCCTTTTTGGCGCTTTCGATGATCTTCTTGGCAACATCGGCAGGCACTTCCTCATAGCGCTCAAACTTCATGGTGAAGCTGCCGCGCGCCTGGGTCATGGAGCGCAGGTCGGTTGCGTATTTGAACATTTCGGCCATGGGCGCCTCAGCGATTACCAGCTGCTGGCTTTCGACCTGATTCATACCCATGATGCGGCCGCGGCGCTTGTTCATGTCGCCCATGATGTCGCCCATGTACTCGTCGGGAACGATGACTTCAACATGCATGATGGGCTCCAGCAGCACGGGCGAAGCATCCATGCAGCCCTTCTTGTAGGCCAGACGGGCGGCGGTTTTGAAGGCCATTTCGGAGGAGTCAACCGGGTGATAAGAGCCGTCGTAGAGCTTGGCGTGCAGGCCGACCATCGGATAGCCCGCCAGAACGCCCTTCTTGATGTTTTCGCGCAGACCCTTTTCAACCGAGGGGATGAAGTTGCGCGGCACCACGCCGCCAACGACCGCGTCCTCAAACTCGAAATCAATATTGGTATCGCCAATGGGGCGGAATTCGATCCATACGTCGCCAAACTGTCCATGACCGCCGGACTGCTTCTTGTGGCGGCCCTGGCAGGAGACGACCTTGCGGATGGTTTCACGATAGGGGATACGCGGATCCTGCAATACGGCGTTTGCGCCCAGCTTGGACTGGAGCTTGTTGCGGATCACGTCCAGATGCAGCTCGCCCTGGCCGGAGAGCAGCGTTTCGGTGGTTTCCGCATTCTTTTCGATGGTGATGGAGGGGTCTTCCTCCTGCAAACGGGCCAGGCCGGAGAACACCTTGTCTTCCTCGCCCTGCTTGGCTGCATATACCGCCTTGCTCATGCAGGGGGCGGGGAAGGCCAGCGTGGGATACTGAATGGGGTTGGCGTAGTCGCACAGCGTATCGCCCGTGGAGGTCACCTGGAGCTTGGCCAGCGCGCCCATATCGCCGGCGTGCAGCATGTCCTTGGAAACCTGCTTTTTGCCGCGCAGAATATAAATGCCCGAGCTCTTTTCGCTCTTGTCCTTGTTGACGTTGTACAGCTGGGTCTGGCTGGTCAGCGTGCCGGAGAAAATGCGGAACAGCGACAGCTTGCCGACAAAGGGGTCGGCAATGGTCTTGTAAACAAAGGCGGAGAAGGGCTGGTCATCCGTGCAGACACGGCTTTGCGCCTCGCCGGTGCGGGGATTGAAGCCGTCATGCACAATGCCGTCATGCGCGGGGGAAGGCAGGTACTTGGCCATCAGGTCCATCATGCGGGTCACGCCGATACCGGTGGCGGCGGAGCAGGCGCATACGGGAACGATGCTGCCGTCCTTCATGCCCTTGCGGAAGCCGAGCAGGATTTCTTCGTAATTGAGCTCGCCCTCTTCCAGATACTTCATCATCAGATCGTCGTCGGCTGCGGCGGCTTGCTCGGTCAGATAGTCAAAGGCGCGATGCACCTTTTCTTCCATGTCGGCGGGAATGGGCACTTCCTTGCTCTGCTTGTAGGCGCCTTCGTAGGCTTTCTTTTCCAGCACGTTGATAACGCCGCGGAAATTGGGGCCTTCGCCAATGGGCATCAGCACGGGCACCACGCAGCTGCCATGGCGGTCGCGCAGCTGCTGGGTCACCTTGTCGAAGCTGACGTGTTCGCGATCCATCTGCGTGACGGCGTACATGCGGCCCACGCCGCTCTTGACGGCGTATTTGAAGGCTTTTTCCGCGCCGACGCTGAAACCGGTCACGGCGCTTACAACGATCAGCGCCGTTTCAACCACGCGCAGCGGGCCGGTCATTTCGCCCACAAAATCAAAATATCCCGGAACGTCAATCATGTTCAGCATTTTGCCGTTCCAGTCAATGGGCGCGGTGGCAGCGCTGATAGAACACTTGCGGCGGATCTCTTCAGGATCGAAGTCGGTAACGGTCGTGCCGTCCTCGACCTTTCCCTGCCGGTCGATGATGCCGGCGGCAAAAAGCATTGCTTCCACCAGCGTGGTTTTGCCCTCGCTGCCATGCCCCAGAAGCGCAATGTTGCGAATGTCTTTGGTTTTGTAATCAGCCATTGTCGTCGTTCCCCCTAAATAATAACCTATGGATTTTTTTCCAGGTTGCTTAATGCAACATAAAACCAATTCCATGCGCATCTATTTTAACAGATATGGAAGCGAATAGCAAGTGATTTCGACCGGAAAATTACCGATTTGTACAACTTGGTATGACTACGTACAAATTTCAGGTCGAAAGACGCAATAACCGCTCCATCAGCGGCAGGGCTGAATCCCCGGCGGAGGAAAAAAAGCGGATCGTGCCGGCATGACGATCGTCATCGCGGAGCAGATTTTCGCTTTCCAGGCGGCGGCGCAGCTGGCGCACGGTTCCCTCGTTGCCGTCCAGAACAAGCGTGGAGGCAGGCAGCGCGCGCACGACGGCGCGGCGAAGAAAGGAATAGTGCGTGCAGCCCAGCACGACGGCGGCCGGCGTTTGCCCGCCGGCAAGATAGGGGGCAAGCAGGTTTTGCAGGTACGCGTCCAGGGCGGGGCTGTCCACTTCCCCGCGCTCGGCAAAATCCATCAGGCCGGGACAGGGGAGCGACACGGCATGCTCGCCGTAGCTTTCATAAAGCGTTTGGTACTTGCGGGAGGCCAGCGATACCGGGGTGGCCAGCACCAGGATCTGCCCCTGCGGGCACTGATCGTGCGCCAGTTTCAGCGCTGGCTCCATGCCGACAATAATCAGGCCGGGATGCTCGCTCCTCAGTGCGGCGGCGGCGGCGCAGGTAGCCGTATTGCAGGCGATGAGCAGTGCTTTGGCGCCGCGCTCAAGGAGAAAATCCACCGCCGCGCGGGCATGAACGGTCACTTCTTTTTCTGTTTTGGTGCCGTAGGGGGCGTTTGCCGTATCGCCGTAGTATATATAATCCTCATGCGGAAGCAGGCGGCGCGCCGTACCCAGCACGCTGACGCCGCCGACGCCGCTGTCAAAAATCCCAATGGGAGCATTCTTTTGCATTGCTGCAACCTCCAAAAACAAACGTGATGGATTTTTTACTATTATAAATCCAATCGCTTTGGCGCGCAATAGCTATTCTACCTGTCCGTCCGCCAGGGCGCAGATGGCGTTGGCCAGATACGGCATGGCGGCGAGCGCCTCCTCCAAAGTGTTGTAATTGTTGCCTACCTCAATCAGTACGCAGCGCGGGGCAATGTGCTGATTGTAGCGGCCGTTTTTGAGGCTGACGTTGCGGCAAAGCCCTTCGCATTGCAGGTTGATACGGTTGGTCAGCGCCTGCGCGATGCGGCGGTTGCTTTCCCAGTCGGGTTTTTCGGCATATCCGGCTCCGGTCTGGCCCGTTCCTTTGCCGATCAAAAACAAAAGCCGCGCAATGCTTTCTCCCTCGTGTTCAACGGTGTTGGGGCCGTTTCCCTCGCAATAGGCGTCACGGTGCAGATCGATGTACAGATCGTATTTTTCGCCTTCGTCGCTCCTCCTTTTCAGCATGGCCAGGGAACGCTCATAGGCGGTGGAAAGCTTGGGCGGCTCAAAAGCCGTCGCGTCATGTACGACTTCAACCCCGGCGTCTTCCAGCAAATGGGCAAGGCAGGTGCCAACGGCCGCCACATTGCGCTCATTGTTGCTGGTACGCCATTTTTCGGTGGGGGTATAGGCCATGGCGTTGGTGGCGGTATAGGCTTCATATGTATGAGTATGGTAAATCAATACGCGAAAGGGCGTTTCAGGCGGAGCGGACGCCGAGGGCGGGCCGATGATTTCAAGGGTAAAGCCCAAAGGCGGCTGCGGCGTTTCGCTGCTTGCCGGAGACGGAAGCGGCGTGGGTGACGGCGTTTCAACGTTGGCGGGGGACGGTGCAGGCGTCATGGTGACGGCAGGCGTTGGCGTAACGTCGGCAAAAAGTGAAAAAACGCCTGCCGCAGGCGCTTCGGCGTGTGCTTCATGCGCAATCAGCAGCAAAAGCAGCAGCGCTAAAACGGTCCGGCGCAGGCAATGAAAAAACCGCATGGAAATCCCTCCCCATATCATGCAAGCTAATGAAACTATATGCGTGTTTACAGGGATTCATTCGTGAGCATGAGAATTTCTTCACGCGAGAGGCGTTCCTGCAGCGCCAGGTTCATGGCCATGGCCAATACCTGCGACAGCTCGCCAACCATCTGATCGATTTCGCGCGGCGTGACCACCAATTCTCCCAGCTTGTGCTGCGTGATGCGCTCGGACAGCGCGTCGGCCGCCGCCTCATGCTCCTGGCTGCCGTCGGGCATGCTGTCCATCAGCAGGCTTAATGCGTCGCGGACGATCACGGCGCTGTATACTACCGTGGGTACGCCCACGGCAATGACGGGCACGCCCAGCGTTTCGCGCGTCAGTCCGGCGCGGTGATTGCCCACACCGCTGCCCGGCTGAATGCCGGTATCGGTGATCTGGATAGCGGTGCCGATGCGGGCGCATTCGCGGGCGGAAAGCGCGTCCACGGCAATGACGGCGGACGGTTTGGTCTGCTCCACCGTACCGCGCACCATATCCGCCGTTTCAATGCCGGTCACACCCAGCACGCCCGGGGCAAGCGCGCATACGCCGCGCAGACGGCCGCGCAGGCTGCCGGGCAGCGCGCCCTTGAGATGACGCGTGACCAATACCTTTTCGGTAACGCGGGTGCCCAGCGCGTCCGAGGTGATATGCCGGTTGCCAAGCCCGATGATGAGCACGTCGCCAAAGGGCGGCAAAAGGGCTTTGAGCGTATCGGCGATTTCCTGCGAAAGGTTCAGCCGCGCTTCCTGAGAAAGTGTATGGACCGGTTCGGTTTCAAAGGTGATATAGCGGCCGCAGGGCTTTTGCAGGCGCTGCGCCGCGTCATCGGTATCGATATCCACCTCGCTGCGGGTGAAGCCGTCAAGCTGCGCGCTGGACATGCGCACGCCGGATATTTCCCGCAGCCCGGCGGCGCGCTCCATGGCCAAATCTGTTCTGAACTGCATTTTACTTCCCTCCATAGCAATGAAAGGGTGTGTCAAATGGGCGTAAAATATGCAAAAATGCGGCTGTACAAGCGCCAAATGGCTGTGCTATAATCCATATGCTGACAGGAGGAGAAGACCATGGCGATTGCGTATCTGCGTTCAAGAAAAGAAGAGCGGGTTTTGCAGGGAAATCCCTGGGTGTTCAAGAGCGATATTGACCGGGTTTCGGGCAGCTGCGAGCCTGGCGACGTGATCTCGGTCAAGAGTGCCCGCGGTCGGATGCTGGGGTGCGCGTTCTATAATCCGCAGTCGCAGATTTCGCTGCGTTTTCTGACTTTTCAGGATCAGAAGGTAAACGCTTCCTTTATTCGCCAGCGCATACACCGCGCGGTCGAATACCGCCGCGCGTTTGCCGATATGCAATCCTGCCGGCTGATTTTTGCCGAGTCGGACGGGCTTCCGGCGCTGATTGTTGATTCTTTTGGCGATGTGCTCTCGCTGCAATGCCTATGTCTTGGCATGGAAAAATACAAACGGACCGTAGTGGAGGCGCTGACGGAGGAAATGCATCCGCGCGGCATTTATGAGCGCAGCGATGTGGCGGTACGTCAGCTGGAAGGATTGGAACAGACAACAGGCGTGCTTTACGGCGAGGTGCCGGAGCGCGTGGAAATCCAGGAAAACGGCGTGCGCTTTCTTGTCGATGTGAAGAACGGGCAGAAAACCGGCTTCTTTCTGGATCAAAAAGAGAACCGCGCCGCCATTGCGCCCTTTGTTCGCGGCGGACGCGTGTTGGACTGTTTTACGCATACGGGCAGCTTTGCTTTGCATGCCGGACATTATGGCGCAGCGGAGGTCACGGGCGTGGATATCTCTGACTACGCCTGCGAATGCGCAGCGGAAAACGCGCGGCTGAATCAGCTGGACAACGTGCGTTTTGTTGCGGCGAATGCGTTTGATCTGCTTAAGGAAAAGACGGTCGCCGGTGAAAAATATGATGTGGTGATTCTTGACCCGCCCGCGTTTACCAAAACGCGCTCGGCGGTGGATGCTGCCATGCGTGGGTACAAGGAAATCAATCTGCGCGCCATGAAGCTGCTGCGGGACGGAGGCTATTTGGTTACCTGCTCCTGTTCGCAGCATATCCTGCCGCCGGTATTCCAAAGTATCGTACAGGCGGCGGCTGCCGATACGCATCGGCAGCTGATGCAGGTGGAATTCCGTACCCAAGGGAAGGATCATCCCATTTTGCCTGCATTGCCGGAAACGCAGTATCTGAAATGCGGGATTTATCGTGTGACGCGCTGAAAAAATAGTGTTTGCCGCGAAAAAAAGTGATTGACGCGGTGTGAAAAATGTGATATAGTATTTCCTGCTGATGAACGGTATTGACCGATGCTTGTTCAAAAGCGGCAGAGCGATCTGCGAAGTGAATAGATGGAGAAGTCGCCTAGTTTGGTCGAGGGCGCGCGACTGGAAATCGCGTAACGGCCACAAACCGTTCGAGAGTTCGAATCTCTCCTTCTCCGCCAGTGGTGCTTGACATAGGCACCGATCCTTTTTGTGAAAGATTGTGTAGGGTGGTAGCTACACAATCTTTTTTTGTGCTATAATGGGAACGCGTGTTCCCATTATAGAAATGTGTGGTGCTTAATGATGGAAAAACTGGTTTGCATGTATCCTGTATTGTCCAAACTCATTGCTTTGAGTGATTATACCATGCAGGACGTGGCCGCGCACCTGGGCGTATCCTCAAGCAGCCTGCGGCGCAAGATGACCGGAGGACAGCCCTGCTTAAGGCGCAGCCGCTGCTGCCTCCAAATGGCCCCTTATTTTTTGAACCTACCACAATTTATGTTTGCGTTGAGCGGCAATCAGGTATCTGCGAAAGCCGGAAGAGGCTTTTATACCGGGCTTGATTTGGGCATTATGAAATATCATTTTGAGATTGCGGCCGGGAAAGAAAATTTTGAGTGGGTATAGTGCAAAAACGGTATATTTGTGACGCCTGCGCAAAACGGTCACAACATTGCGCGTTGAAACGTGTTTGAAAATGCTTGGAGTGTTGAATCAGCGATAATGGCGAAAGTTATGCGGCTTTTTGACCAACCGGCGCGGCGTAAAATTTGTGAAAAATGCCCTTTGCGTTCTCAAAAAACGTTATGGTATAGTAAGAAACGTTAACTGAATACGGCATTCAACGACACATGTAGTGCATTGCACGTAAATCTGATTACGGTACGGCAATGCCCTGCGTGTGTCGTTTTGTTTGTATCAAAAGGCATACGCGGATGCGTGTGTCTTTATTTGTCCGTATTATATATTGGGAGGGACGATTATGCAACAATCAAACGATCTGGGGAGAGAAAAGACGGGTACGCTGCTGCGAAAATTTGCGGTTCCCTGCATCTTTTCGCTGATTATTTCCTGCCTGTACAACATTGTGGACCAGATTTTTGTAGGCAACGGGATTGGCTATTTGGGGAATGCCGCCACCGGCGTTATTTTTCCGGTCACGGTGATCGGCTGGGGTGTTTCGCTGCTTTTTGGCGATGGCGCGGCGGCGGCGCTCAGCGTATCGCTGGGCGAAAACCGCACGGAGAATATCCATCGCATTGTGGACAACGGCATTTTGGGATCGTTTCTGGGCGGCGTTGTGATTATCCTTATCAGCTATTGCTGGGGGGATGGGCTTTTGCTGCTGATTGGCGCGACGGAAGCGAATCTGGCGCTTGCGCATGATTATGGCTTTATCATTTATGCCATGATGCCGCTGGCGCTGGTACAGAATACGCTGGCTTCCGTTATCCGCGCGGATGGCAGTCCGAAATATGCGATGGGCGCGATGCTGACGGGCGCGGCGCTGAATATGATCGGTGATCCGATTGCGATTTTTGTGCTGGGCTGGGGCATCAAGGGAGCGGCCTATGCGACGATCCTGGGGCAGTTTGTCAGCTTTCTGATCTGCGCCGCTTATCTTACGCGCAGCAAAACCTTTCGGATCCGCCGTTCCAGCTTTCGGGCGGATAGGAAGCTGTGCAGACAGGTTATGGCGCTGGGGGCGTCCAGCTTTCTGACCCAGCTGTCAATTGTGGTAATTACAATTATCAACAATATTCTGCTGGTAAAATACGGCGCGGCGTCGGTTTATGGCGAAGATATTCCTCTGGCGGCTTTTGTTGTGATTATGAAGCTGTTCCAGATTGTTCTTAACATCGCCATTGGCATTGCTGCCGGCGCGCAGCCGATCGTGGGCTATAATTACGGCGCGAAAAAGTTCGATCGCGTGCGGGAATTGCTGGCGCTGATTATCAAATGGACGGCGATTGTCTGCCTGCTTTGCACGGTGCTGTTTGAGGCCTTCCCGGCGCTGTTTATTCGTATGTTTGGCGCGGACAGCGAGCTGTATACCCGGTTTGCGGTGCAGTGCCTGCGCGTTTATCTATCCTTGATTCTGTTTACCTGCCTGCAGAAAGTATGCGCAATTTTTCTGCAATCGATTGGATGCGCTAAGGCCGCCGCGCCGCTGGCTGTTCTGCGCGATCTGCTGCTGATTGTATTGTCTGTTTTCATGCCTGTTTTTCTGGGTGTGACCGGTATTTTCTGGGCCGCGCCGATTGCGGACGCTCTGGCTGCCGCGGCCACGGCGGCAGTGATGCTTCGGGTGTGGAAGCAACTGAAAGCGGGCGCTGAAGTGACGGCACAATGAAATAATCGGGGACTGCTGCCTGGCAGTCTTCTTTTTTGATAATACTGACCCGATTCGCAAGCGTCGTTCGTCTATTTGAATGGAAGGGGGAGAAAAATGACGGATCTTGAGCGGGGAAGGGAACTGGAACGTCTGATGCAGGCGTATGGTACCGACGTCAAGCGGTGGTGCTGCTTGCAGCTGCATGACGCAGCGCTTGCCGAGGATGCTTCGCAGGAAACCTTTCTGCGCGCATACCGGCATTTGGAATCCTTCCGCGGCGCCAGCAGCGAACGCACCTGGCTGATGCGTATTGCGTGGAATCTTTGCCGGGATTATCAGCGTGCGGGATGGTTCAGGCGTCATGACCGGCGCGTGACGGTCGAGGAGGTTTCCGAGCAAGCACGGTGGGATACATACGCGGACGAAACGGTATGGCATGCGGTTGCCGCGCTTCCGACCCGGCTTCAGCAAGCGGTGCTGCTGCGGTACTGGCAGCAAATGACGGTGCGTGAAGCGGCAGAGGTGATGCGTGTTTCAGAATCCACGGCCAAGCGGCTGCTGCGGAAAGCAGAAAGCGCGCTCAGGCAGCAGTTGGAGGAGTGGTATCATGATGGATGATTTGAAACGGCAAGTGGACGAACGGCTCAGGGACGTGCGGTGGACGGAAAACGACAGCAGGCGCGTCCGCGAACGAATTGCGAAAAAGGAGAAAAAAATGAAAAAGAAATTTGCGCTGGTTATGACGTTGGCGCTGGCAGTGCTGATGACGGCTACGGCGGTGGCGGCAGTGGCGCTGAAGCGCTCGGAAAGCAACGGCGCTTTGGCGCAGGCGCGCCGGGCGGTGGCGGAAAAGTACGGTTTGAGCGCTGAAACGTTGGGGATGCTGAACGGCCGGGCGGAAAAAACGCAAAGCGGCTGGATCGTTACGCTGGGGGATGACGGCCAGTATTTATCCAGCGGCTTGGACTGCGGCGTATATACGGTAACGCTGGAAAAAAACGAAACGCAAGTTTTCTGGAACGGAGACGCCGTGCAAGGCAAGGGCGGCCAGGCGGAAATGCGCGCGTATCTTGAACGGGTGAAGCGTGGCGAGACGGGCACTGTTCAGGCGCAAGCGCCGCTGACTACTCCTGCGGCGGCGATTGACCAGCCCGACGTGGTTTGGAAGCTGCAAAACATAACGCTTTATGCGGATGACGCGCATGCCATGCAGGCGGCGATCGGATATGAAGAGGCAAAGGAGATGCTGGCGGCCGCGCTCGCGGAGGAATATGGGATCACGGAAGCGGATTTTGCCGCGGCCTATGGCTGGTCGGACGGCTGCTTCCGCAATGAGGACGAGGAAGGCTTCTGGCCGCTTTGCCGGGATGCGGCAGGAAAGGGGTATTACGCGCTGCATATGCTTGCGGAGCATGACGGGATTCAGCTTGATTGCAGCGGTGTGATTGACGCTATGACAGGCGAAATCCTTGCAACCTTTGCCGAAAGCGGCGGAAACGGCTAAAGAGTCATATACTTTTTTCGAAATCCATGGTAAAATAACGGCAGCGGCACGTGCGCTTGCATGTGCTGCTGCCGTTTGCGGCATGTGTGGAGGAAAAATATGGATCATCGTTTTTTGGCGGATGTGTCTTTGCAAACGCCCCGGCTGCTGATTCGCCGCATCCGCGAGGAGGACGCCAAAGGAATTTTTGATATGATGTCCGATCAGGAAACCTGCGACCTGGATGGCGGATACCGGGCGGCAGAGGCGCTGGATGCGCGTTTTACCGGCATGGTGCGTGTCTTTGCCGCCGAGCCGGACCGGTATGCGATCGTGCGGAAAAATGACGGGGCGCTGATCGGTATAATGCATCTGATGGATCCGGAGCCGGCGCGCGCGGTGCCGGCGCTTGAAATCGGCTACTGCTTGTGCCGCGCCTATTGGCGGCAGGGCTATGGTTCGGAAGCGGTGGCGGAGCTGGTGGCATACTGCCATGACAGATTGCGGATTCCGCTGATTACGGCGGGCGTGTTTGACTTTAACGCCGCGTCCCAGCGCATGCTGGAAAAGCTGGGCTTTGAGCGCGAGGGGATCATGCGGCTGGCGGTGGCGCATCCGCGGCGCGGCCTGGTGGACATGGTGCGCTATGTCCATGCGGCGGCATGGCAGGAAAAGGCTTCGGGCGGGACGGAATAAGGGCGAATCGGGCGCAATGCTTGACTTTTTTGCATGAAAACGGTATATTGTATACAGCCTAACGGGGAAAGAGGGGCTTTCATGTACAGCGATACGTTTGAAGTGGCTCAGGAGAGCAAGCCGATCCGCGATATAGCCTACGACCGGCTCAAGCATGCCATCATTACCGGGGAACTGCCTGCCGGGGCGCGCATTGTGGAAACGACATATGCCGAGCAGCTGCATATCAGCCGCACGCCTTTGCGCGAGGCGCTGCGCAAGCTGGAGCGCGACGGTCTGGTGGAATACGTGCTGCGCCGCGGCGTGATCGTGCGCGCATTTACGATTAACGATGTTGATGAAATTTTTACCATCCGCAACGCGATGATGATGCTGATTCTGCCTTCCGTGGTTGAGCGGGTGACGAAAAAGGACATTCGTGAAATGCGCATCCTTTTGTCCGAAATGGATGTGGCGCACGCGGAGGAGGATTGCGACGCACTTGCGGTTTTTAACCGGGCGTTCCATAGCAAGATGGAGCATTTGAGCGATAAAATGCGTATTCTGCGCGTGATTGACAGCCAGGAGGAGTATATTACCCGTTTTTCCGCGGTTACGATCGCCAGCATCGTGCGCCGTTCCAATGCGCATCAGGAGCACCACAAAATGGTGGATCTGCTGGAGGCGCGCGACCTGGAGGGGCTGAAAGCGATTATGAGCCGCCATCTGGAGGAAAGCAAGGCCACCTGCCTGGCCGCCCTGGCGGAAAGAAAATTTTAAGCAGCGGAGGAAATAAGCATGAATTGGGATTTGTCCGTTTTGTATTCCGGATTTGACGATCCGCAGATTGAAAAGGATTTTGCCGCTTGCGGCGAACTGATTGAAAAAATGAAAGCGCGGCTGAATGCTCCGGCTTCCGCGAGGGAAACGCTGGAGGAGTGCGAGCGGCTGAGCGAGGAATTGCGGCTGCGCGCGGGCAAGCTGGGCGAGTTTGCTTCGCTCACGCTGGCCGTGGACGCGACCAACGAGGACGCGCTGCGCATGATGGACCGCTGTATGCAGCAGGACGTTGAACTGAGCATGGCGTATTCGCAGCTGACCCGCTACCGGGGCAGCCTGTCCGAAGCGGAATTTGAGGGCGCGATTGCCCAGAGCGAGGAACTGCAAAATGTGGCCTTCCATTTGCGGAACATGCGCGAGAGCGCGGCGCATCTGCCTGCCCCGGAGATTGAGGAATGGCTGCTGAACATGTCGCTTACGGGCGCGGAGGCCTTTTCTCAGCTGCGCGACAAGCTGGACGCTACGCTGCTGGTGGATTATCGCGGCGAGCAGCTGCCTCTGTCCGCCGTGCGCGGCAAGGCGGAGGATCCCGATCCTGCGGTTCGCCGCGACGCTTACCTGGCTGAGCTGGCCGCCTATCCCAAGATGGAGGTGCCCATGGCTGCCTGCCTGAACGCGATCAAGGGCGAAGGGCTGACCATGATTAAGGCCGAGCATTATGATTCGATCCTGGATCAGACGCTGGCGCAGTCCAATATGGATCGCGAAACGCTTGAGGCGATGTGGACGGCCTGCCGCGAGTTCTTCCCGGCTTTCCGCAAATATCTGCGCAAGAAGGGCGAGCTGCTGGGGCATAAGAATGGGCTGCCGTTCTATGACCTGTTTGCTCCCGTGCAGGCGAAGGGAGGGCAGGCGCGTACTTACACGGTGGAGGAAGCGCGGGCGCTTCTGGTGCGGGAAATGAGCAAATTCACGCCCGAAATGGGCGCGTTTATCGATCATGCCTTTGAGAACCGCTGGATCGATATGTTCCCGCGCGAGGGAAAGAGCGGCGGCGCGTTCTGCGCCGGGATCAGCTGCTGCGAGCAGAGCCGCATCCTGACCAATTTTACCGGGAGCCTGGGCGACGTGAGCACCCTGGCGCATGAGCTGGGGCATGCCTGGCATAATAAATGCATGGAGGGCCTGCCGCTGTCCATGCGCGACGAGCCGATGCCGCTGGCGGAAACGGCTTCGATCTTTAACGAAACGCTGCTGGCAAGCGTTCTGCGCGCGGGCGCTTCCAAGGAAGAGCTTCTTACGCTCCTGGAAAGCGAACTGCAGAACAGCACGCAGGTGATCGTCGATATTTACAGTCGGTATCTGTTTGAGACGGCGGTGATCGAGGCGCGCAAAACGCATCAGCTGTCGGTGGAAGAGCTGAAAAAAATCATGCTTGACGCGCAGGAGCAAAGCTATGGCGACGGGCTGGATCCCGCGTACCGCCATCCCTATATGTGGGCCTGCAAGAGCCATTATTATATTCCCGGCATGGGCTTTTATAACTTCCCTTATGCCTTTGGCCTGCTGTTTGGCAAGGGAGTGTTCGCACAGTATCAGGAAAAGGGCGCGGCGTTTGTTCCTACCTATAATCAGCTGCTGCGTTCCTGCGGCTCCGGCAAGATTGCCGATGTTGCGGCCAGCGTGGGGATTGACGTACATAGCGTGGATTTCTGGCGTTCTTCACTGAAGAGCATCAACGAGGATATTGAGCTGTTCATTCAGCTTGCGGACGAGCATATGAAAGGATGAACCCATGCCCAGTGATTTGGAAATCGCCCAGGCGGCGAAGATGAAGCCCCTTTGGCAGCTTGCCAAGGATGCGGGGCTGAAGGAAGAAAGCCTTTCGTGTTATGGACGGTATGTGGCCAAGGTCGATCCTGCCTGCTATCGGGCGCTGCCGCAGAAGGCGCGGCTGATTCTGGTCACGGCCATTACGCCGACCCCGGCCGGGGAGGGGAAGACGACGGTTAGCGTTTCGCTGGCCGATGGTCTGCGCCGAAATGGAAAAAACGCCATGCTGGCGCTGCGCGAGCCATCCCTGGGGCCGGTGTTTGGCGTTAAAGGCGGCGCGGCCGGCGGCGGGTATGCGCAGGTGCTGCCCATGGAGAACATCAATCTCCACTTTACGGGCGATCTGCATGCCATCACGGCGGCCAATAATCTGCTGGCGGCCATGGTGGATAACCATATTCAGCAGGGAAATGCTTTGGGGATCGATCCGCGGCAGGTGATCTTCCGCCGCTGCATGGACGTGAACGACCGTCAGCTGCGCGCCATTGTCAGCGGCATGGGCGGCAAAATGAACGGTATGCCGCGCGAGGACGGCTTTGACATTACGGCAGCCAGCGAGATCATGGCGGCCTTTTGCATGGCGGACGATCTGATGGATATGAAGGCGCGCATGGCGCGCATCGTAGTGGGCCGCAGCTTTGCGGGCACGCCTGTTACCTGCGCCGACCTTGGCGCGCAGGGCGCGATGACGGCGCTTTTGCGCGACGCGATGATGCCCAATCTTGTCCAAACCATCGAAGGCACGCCCTGTCTGATGCACGGCGGTCCCTTTGCCAATATCGCCCATGGCTGCAACAGTGTGATTGCCACCAAGCTGGCCATGCGTCTCAGTGATTATACCGTGACGGAGGCAGGCTTTGGCGCCGACCTTGGCGCTGAAAAGTTCATCGACATCAAGTGCCGCCAGGCGGGGATCTATCCGGACTGCGTTGTGCTTGTGGCGACGGTGCGTGCGCTCAAGCATCATGGCGGTGTGGAAAAGGCGCGACTGAATGAGGAAAACGTGGAAGCGATGTTGTCGGGATGCGGGAACCTATTCCGCCATCTGGACAATATCCGTTCCGTCTGGGGTACGCCAGCCGTGGTGGCGATCAACCGCTTCAGCAGCGACAGTGAAGAGGAACTGCGCGCGCTGAAGGAGGCTGTGGAGGCGCAGGGAGCGCCCTGCGCGGTGTGCGACGGCTGGGGCCAGGGCGGACGCGGCGCGCAGGCGCTGGCCGCGCTGGTTGCGCAGACGGCAGAGAGCGTGCATAGCCGCGTGCCCTTTTTCACCTATCCGGATGATATGGATTTGGCCCATAAAATCGACGCGGTGGCCCGGCGCGTTTACGGCGCGGAGGGGATCACGCTTTCCGCGCAGGCGGCGCGTCAACTGCGCACGCTGGAGGCGGAGGGGTATGGCAAGTTCCCGGTGTGCATCGCTAAAACGCAGTATTCCTTCAGCGACGATCCCAAAAAGATCAACGCGCCAAAGGGGTTTGAGGTCAACATCCGTTCGGCGCGGGCGTCTGCCGGCGCGGGATTCGTGGTGGCTTTTGCAGGCGATATCATCGCCATGCCGGGCCTGCCCAAAATGCCTGCGGCACTTAACATCGATGTGGACGAAACAGGCAGGATTACCGGCCTGTTCTGAGAAAAGCGCAAAAGCAAACGGAGGATACGCGCAATGCGAAAGATTACAGAATGGATCATCGCGGCGCTGTGCTGCATCCTTGCGGCATTTGGCGCCGCGGCCGAAGAGGAAGAGCAGAGCTTTTATCAGCTGATGAACCTGAAAACGCCCGCTCCTGCCGCGGATAATTTGCAGGAAGCGGCTCCTGAGGAGAGCGCCGCGCCGGAAATCAAGGCCGAAACGCGCTATGAAGCGGATGGCAGCGTGGTGGTAACGATTACGGCCGTGGGCGACGTGACGATTGGCCGCAACGTGCAGAGCAGCTCCAAGATCTTTCAGCAGGAGCTTGATCGTCAGGGCGGCGATATCAACTTTATTTTCCGTAACGTAAAGGATATTTTTGAGCAGGATGACCTGACCATTGTTAATTTTGAGGGCGTTCTGGCGGACAGCTATACCATTCCGTCCAAGAAAAAGGGCAATTCCTTCCTTTTCTTGGGCGAGCCTTCCTATGCCAATGCGCTCAGGGACAACGGCGTTGAGGTTGCGACCATTGAGAACAACCATATTGACGACTTTGGCGCGGACGGACGCGTCAATACGCAGCAGGCGCTGGAAAGCGCCGGCGTGCAGTGGGCGGACGAGTATAACATGACGGTTTATGAGGTGCAGGGGCTGAAAATTGCCGTGCTTTCCTATAAAACGTTTGATTATTATGACACGCTGTTCAGCAAAGTGCCGCGCGATGTAGCGGCGGCGAAGGCTGAGAACGACCTGGTGGTGGTATGCTTCCACTGGGGGGCGGAAAAGGATTATGCGCCCAACGCCAATCAGCAGAAGATGGGGCGCATGACGATTGACGCCGGAGCCGATCTTGTCATCGGCCATCATAGCCACCGCATCAATCCCATTGAGCAGTATAACGGCAAATACATTGTTTATTCGGTCGGCAATTTCTCTTTTGCGGGCAACAATAAGCCGGATGACATGTCAACCTTTATTTTTCAGACGCGGTTCAGGATCAAGGACGGCAAGATCGTTTCCAATCCTTTCAGGATTGTTCCCTGCCGCATTTCTTCCAAAACCGATTATAATGATTTTATGCCCACGCCCTATACGGCGGAGCTGCAAATCAACAACGTGATTAAAGTAATGCTGAACAACAGCAAAAAGCTGGCTTACGCGGTGGAAAACTATCCGCTGGATTGGGAGTAAAGCATGAGCACGGTGAAAACCATATTGATGGATGAGGCGGGCGTTGGGCGCGCGCTGACCCGTATCGCCCATGAAATTATTGAGCGCAATAATGGCTGCAAGGATGTGTGCCTGGTGGGCATCCGCCGCCGCGGCGTGCCGTTGGCAAAGCGGATCGCCGCCAATATAGAGCGCATTGAAAACGTGCGGATCCCGGTGGGCGAGCTGGACATTATGCTCTATCGCGATGATTTGACCAAGGTTGCCGACATGCCGCGGCTGAGCAGCACCAACGTGCCGTTTCCGGTAACGGGCAAACGCATTGTCATTGTGGACGATGTGCTGTATACCGGGCGCACGGCTCGCGCGGCGATTGACGCGATTTTTGCCCTGGGTCGGCCGGCGATGATCCAGCTGGCGATTTTGATCGACCGCGGGCATCGGGAGCTGCCTATTCGCGCCGATTATGTGGGCAAGAATATTCCCACCTCGCATACCGAAGTGATCGCGGTGCAGCTGCCCGAAGTCGATGGCGAAACGGGCGTTAAGATTCTTACCAAAGAATAAAGGAAAAAAGTGGAAGCGGGCGGGGAGTGTACATGCGAGGAAAGGTTGTTTTGCTATACGAGACCGAAGCGGGAAAACTGCTTTGCGACATGGCCTCCCGTGTGCTGACGGAAATAGCGGTTGCTTTTCGCCATACGCTGACGCTGCCGGTGAAGCGCTGCCCCGTGGCGGCGGATGTAACTGACGAGGCGCTCGATTTATGCGCGGACGCGCTGGGCGTACTTGCGGGGGAAAGCGGGATGCGGTCGCTGCCCGCGCTGGCGAGCGAGCTTTTCTGTACCTGCCGGATACGGGAGCTGCGCTACACGCACCTGATTGAAAACCATGGCCTGATGGGGCCGGATAAGCCGCTGAAAACGGTCATCGTTCAAGCGCTTGAGGGCGATGAGAAGGCGCTGCGGCAGGCAGCAGAACAGGCCTTTTTGCTTTCCGGCAGGGAGAGCCTGCCGGTGATTCAGGTACCGCCGAATGGTCGCTTGGCCCCGGACTGGCAAACCGCCGTAGCGCGCGCGGATAAGCAAAGCACGCTTTTCCATGCCCGCGAATATGCATTGCAGGATGTTATTCCCGCCATGGTACATGAGCCTGCGCGCTTTGGCGTAGTGCTGTGTCCGCCCTATGGGGGCGCCATTCTTTCGGATGCCGCAGCCGCGCTGACGGGAGCGGAGGGCATGTGCTATGACGTTTATATTGGGGGCGAGAGCCCGCTGTGCGCGCCGCTGAGCCAGACTGGCGAGCAAATGAACCCGATCGGGATGCTGCGGGCGGTGGAAGAGCTGCTGCTTCGTTTGCAGCTGGATCGCGAAGCGGCCTGTGTGGAGGCGGCAATCCGCAATGTCCTGCAGGCAGGGTGGCGCGTCGGGGATGTGGCGGCAAGCGGTATGCCGCATTTGGAGGCGGATGGGATAACGGAGCTGATTTGCCAGCAAATCGAGGTTGCCGGCGAGTGGATTACCAATGTATAAGGGAGCGTAAAGCAATGAATTATGTATTGCCGGATTACCATAATTGCGGGCTGAACGTGGCCTCGGCGGTACTCAGGCATTTTGGGGCGGAATGCCATCACGCGGCGCATCCGCTTGTGCAGGCGCTTTTGCAGGAGAAAAAGTATAAAAATATCGTTATGATGCTCTTTGACGGGTTGGCCATGGCTGCGTTGGCAGAGCATTTGCCGGAGGATAGCTTTTTGCGCGCTCATGTTGCGCAGCGGATGACAGCTGTTTTTCCGTCCACTACCGTGGCGGCCACGACCAGCATTGAAAGCGGAGAAGCTCCCTGCGAGCATGGCTGGCTGGGATGGAGCATGTATTTTGAACAGATTGACCGCATGGTGGACGTATTTATCGACCGCGACAGCTTTACCGGAGAGCCGATGGGCGGAGAAACCCGGGTCATTGAGCAGTATATGCCCTACTGCGATATTTGCCAAAAGCTGAACGCGACCGGCAACGTGCATGCGCAGATTGTATCGCCCTTTGGCGATACGCGTGTTGACACGCTGGATGCGCTGTTTGATACCGCGGCGGCGCTGTGCCGCGCGCCGGGACGGCAATATATTTACACTTATTGGGGAGAACCGGATCATACCATGCACAGCGACGGCGTGATGTCGGTGGGCGCGCTGGTGCGTGATATTGACGCGCGCGTGCAGCGCTTCTGCCAGGGATGCGGCGAGGATACGCTGGTGCTGGTCACTGCCGATCACGGTTTGCTGGATGTGGAGCCGGTGTTCCTCAGCGATTATCCACATCTGGAGGAAATGTGCGTGCGGCCCTTCCATATTGAAGCGCGCGCGGCTGCTTTCTTTATCAAACCGGAATACCGGGAAGCTTTTCCGGCGGCTTTTGCCGATTGCGTGGGCGGCGACGATTTTCTGGTGCTGCAAAGCGACGAGGCGGTGCGCATGGGGCTGTTTGGCGACGGGGAACCGCATCCGTGCTTCCGCACCTTCCTGGGCGACTATCTGGTGATCGCTACGGGGCGGCGCAGTTTGATCCTTTCGCGCGACGCGCATCTGCTGACCGCCATGCATGCGGGACTGACCGAATGGGAAATGTATGTGCCTCTGATCGTGGGCAAAAAGTGAATAAAGCAAGCCGCCGGACTCGTTTGAATCCGGCGGCGTTTTGGATCAGATAGGTTAACCGTTCCCCTTGTCGTCAGTCCAAATAAAACCGCGGTATAGCTTACCGTTGATTTCTGCTTCAATGTATTGATACTTGGAAAGCTCGGCGCCAAACGCGCCGTAATCGCCAAATATGTAGGTGGTTATATAGGTGTGGGCAGGAATTTTGACCAGATAATGCTCTGTGCTGAAGGGATCGTCATAAAGATAGGTTGATCGATTGTGGATTTGCCCAGTCCCGTGGTAAGACAAGGGATTGAGTGCATCCATCATTTCAATGTTGGCAATATCCACTTGCTGTGCTATCGCCTGAAGCTGCGGATCGTCACCCACCTCGATATAGCCCACGCGGTACTGCGTCTTGGAGACCTGGTAATAGATCATCAGCCAGCCGTCATAGTGCCCCAGCACGCCGAACATCTTCGCGCCCGACACGCAGGCCTTGCCGTTGCCAGCCCGGTAGTAATGCGTGCCCGGGCCGCTGTAAACGGGATAGCGAACGGTGCTGTTCAGGCTGCAGTACAGGATGTTCAGCGCGATCTTGCCGCCGTCCGTTAGCGGACGCAGCGACCGGGTAAGCGCCTTCAACTGCTGGCTGTCGGTGTGATAATCCGCCCAGGAAAAATATTCCAGATCAGAGGGGTGACTCTCAAAAAGCTGAACGTCCAAAAGAGTGTCGCCGTATTCCGTGTAATTCTGCCAGCCATCGCCGAGAGTGCATTGGAACCAGCCATACTCACTAACGATCGACGTTACGCGCCATATGCCGTCGTTGCCTTTGGTACAGTGCAGCTCTGACAGGGGGCTTTCGCCATTATTGCTGCCCGCGATCATGCGCGTATGACCTTCTTCATCGACATAGGCGGTCAGGCACGGCGGATAATCGGGATCGTCCAGCGTGAACAGCCAAGCATTCACCCATTCGGTGCGCCAGCCATCCTGATCGCGGACGTAATAGATCATGTGATATTGCAGCGGATAACTGCTGTCCTGATACAGGACAAAGTATTCATTCGCCGTAGGCTGACAGGCAGAAACCGGTGTGGAGCGTTTTTGAAAATCATTTTTCTCCGTCAGCGCGCCGATTTCCGGAGGCAGCGCGGGGGCTTCCTCGGCGAAGGCGGGCAACGCAAGGAACAAAAGGAAAAACAGCGCGGCGAAAACTTTCTTGACCATGGAAGAGCCTCCTGTTTCAGCATACAATCATTATAACGGTTTTTGCCGCTTTTTTCATCCGGAAAATGCAAAAAATTTCCGGATGCGCAACAAAGCGCCCTCCTTGTCCGTCTAATGAATGGAGACCTTGACAAAGCGGGCGAAAACCGCCATAATGAAAGGGAACAAAGGCAGGGAGGAAGCAGAATGAAAAAGCTTTGGAGGATCGTTTGCTTGCTGGCCGTGATGCTTTTGCCGGCAAGCGCTTTGGGCGAGGAAGTGACGCTTTCCTTCGTTGGCGATTGCAGCATTGGCGAAGCGATTCAGTTCAAGGGGGATGAAAACGGCTATACTTGGATGCTTGACCAAAACGGATACGACTGGCCTTTTTCTTTGGTGCGGGATTATCTGGAGCAGGATGATTTTACCTTCGCTAACCTGGAGGTGGTGTTTACCGAGCGTACCAAGCATGCCGATAAGCGCTGGCCGCTGGTGGGCGAGCCGCGTTATGCGCAAACGCTTTTGCACTCGGGGATCGACGCGGTCAATACCGTCAACAATCACTGCTTTGACTATATGGCGGAAGGCTACCGGGATACCATGGAAACGCTGGACGCGCTGAATTTCAAGCATTTTGGCAGCGTGTATGTGGGCAGCAAAGCAAACGGGCAGGATGTGCTCATGACCGCCGAGGTCAAAGGGATCAAAATCGGCGCGATGGGGTTCAGCTATCCGCAGGACAGCGACCTGAAGCTGATCGGTCAGCGTATTGAAACGCTGCGCGCCGAGGGGTGCGGTCTGGTGGTGGTCAGCCTCCATTGGGGCAAGGAGACCTCTCCCGTCCCGGAAAGCTGGCAGCTGAAATATGCCCGGCAGGTAATTGATCTGGGCGCGGACGTGATCTGGGGCCATCATCCGCATGTGCTGCAGCCCGTGCAGTTTTACCATGGCGGCGCGATCCTGTACTCCACGGGCAATTTTACCTTTGGCACCATGTCGTCGTCCGTAGACCGAGACACCGGTATTTTCCAATTGATATATCAAAAGGACGGGGACGCTTTAACGCTGAACCGTTTGCGGGTGATTCCCTGCCGCACGACCGGGTCGGGCGACTATCGCCCCTACGAGCTGACAGAGGAGGAAGACCGCCAGCGCGTATTTAAAAAGCTGATCTATCAAAAAAACGTGAAGGACATGGGGAACTTGCCTGATAGCTTTGCGCAAACGGGCATGGTTACATTTGAAAACGGCGTTCCGGTTCAGTAAAAGGGCATTTTCGGCGCTCGCCGCGCATATCATCCCTGGGGGTGAGGACATGCGGCGGGCGTTTTTGTTGTTTTTGGCGGTGCTGATCGCGGGATGCTGCATTTTGCGGCGTGAGGCGCGCGTCGTATCCTGCGCCGCCGTGGCGGGCGTTCCGGAAAAACGCTGGATATTGATCGAATTGGATTTGAAGCGTCTGACGCTTTACGAGGGAACACAGGCAATAAAGCGCTATCCCATTGCCTCAGGCGCATGGGAAACGCCCTCGCCCATTGGCGCGTTTATGATTAACGGACGGTTCATGACTGAGATGTCAGGCTTTGGCACGCGGTTTCTTTCCCTCAATGTCCCCTGGGGGAAATATGGTATCCATGGAACCAACCGACCAGAGTCCATTGGCGGCAATGCTTCGCATGGCTGCATTCGTATGCGCGTAAAGGACGCGGAAGAGCTGTATGGCAAAGCGCCAAACGGTACGCGGGTATATATCGAGGGCGGACCTTATGGACTGCTTGGCGATTCGCTGCGCATTTTGCGTCCGGGCGACCGGTGCAGTCATGTACAGGCGGTGCAGCGGCGGCTGGGACAAAACGGCTTTTATTATGGAAGCGCGGATGGGGTATACGGCGCGGCGACCAGCCGGGCGGTGCTGGCGGCGCGCAAGGCTTTTGGATTATCGCCGGAAGATGTGGTGGACGGGGCGCTGTATGCCAAGCTGGGAATTATCCTTTTTGAGTAATAGCGCAGTCAGGGACGGCATAAGGATAGAGTATGGAAGTAATCAAGTATTTTCCTCTGCCGCTGCGGAAAGAACTGGAAGCGGTGGATATGGACGGGGCTTGCGATATCCGCCTTTTTGCGGGACGGCCCTGCATTGTGCATCTGGCGGAGGGCGAATATATCTCGGAATATATACCGGACGCCGGCGAACTATATGATACGGCGCAGGCGCTGAGCAGGCGCATGCTGCATTTATCCGACGGCTCCACGGCGGAAGGATACATTACCCTGCACGGCGGTCATCGCATGGGATTATGCGGGCATGTGACATGCGAGCAGGAGGGATTGATGCTGCATGGAATCGGCAGCATTTGCCTGCGGCTTGCCCGGGAATGCGTAGGCTGCGGTGAAACGGCGGCAAAGGCGGTGCTTTCGGCACGGGGAGGCGTGCTGCTGGCAGGCGCGCCCGGAGTTGGGAAAACCACGATGCTGCGCGACGCTGTGCGCAGGCTTTCCGATACGGGATGGACGGTAGGGCTTGCGGATGAGCGCGGCGAGGTGGCAGCCTGCCTGGACGGCGTGCCGCAGCTTGACGTAGGGATGCGGACGCATGTGGTGGACGGCTGCAAAAAAGGCGATGCGCTGCGCTGGCTGCTGCGGGCGATGAGCCCCAGGCTGCTGGCAACGGACGAGCTGTATGGCATAGATGAGTGCATGGCGGTGCGCGAAGCGGCTGCCTGCGGGGTTCCCGTGCTGTCAACGGTACATGCGGGCAGCGCGGCAGAGCTGTGCGCCAGGCGCGGCGTGCGTTTTTTGCTGGAAGAAGGAACGATTGACAAGGTGCTGTTTTTGCAGAACAGGAAAATTCTTTTGGCGGCGAACGCCCGGGAGGTGCTGGAAACGGCATGCTTACAGCGGTTGTGATGGGAGTGGGGTGCGTCTGCGCGGGCTGCTGGGCAGGACTGCGCCTGCGGCAGCGGGCTGCGCATCTGCGCGCCTGGCAGCGGGCGCTGGCGAACATGCTTGCCGCCTGCGCATACGCCAGGTCAAACAGCGCGCAGGTGCTGCGCGCGGGGGCGGCGGAGATCGAGACATTGCTGCCCATTGCCCGCGCCGTGGAACTGGAAGGCGCTGACGCGGCGGTATTGTTTGAACGCATGGAAAAAAGCGGCTTTCTCCGGCAGGAGGAACAGCAGGCGCTGCTTGCGGTGATGCGGGCGCTGGCTGGCGGCGGGCGAGAGGAGCAGGCCGCCGCGCTGCGTTTTGCCATGGAGCGCTTTGCGTCGTTCTGTGAAAGAAGCGAAAAAAAGCGCGATGCGGATGCGCAAATGTACATGACCCTGGGCTTGCTGGGCGGGCTTTGTATGTTTTTGATTCTTTGCTGAAGCGGGAGGGATGGATATGCAGGTGCAGCAGCTGCTGCGGATTGCCGGGATTGGCGTGCTGGTAACCGTGATCGCTCAGATTCTTACGCGCGCGGGGCGCGACGACATTGCCACGCTGACGTCAATTGCCGGGCTGGTCATTGTGCTGATGATGGTTGTTACGCTGGTAGCCGAGCTGTTTGCCAACGTGCAGAGCATCTTTGGGCTGTACTGATGAGCAATTTTGCGCGGTTTTTGGGCCTGACGGTTGGAGCGGCCATTCTGGCGCTGACGCTGCGGGAGACGCATCGCCCTTTGGGGACAGCCTTTTCCCTGTTTGCAGGGATTGTGGTGCTGCTGGTGCTGTGCAGTCATTTGGAGGAGGCTGTGCAGACACTGCGGGAGATCGCGGCCTATTCATCGCTGGCGGGCGAGGAGACAGCGCTGATCCTGAAGATGCTTGGGATATCCTTTGCGGCGGAATTTGCCGCGCAGGCTTGCCGCGACGCGGGCGAGGAGAGCATGGCCATGCGCGTGGAGTTGGGGGGCAAGGTCATGCTTTTGATTCTGGCCGCGCCGCTTCTTCGCGCTATGGCGGTATTGATTCTGGAGATGACAGCATGAAACGGCTGGTGACGGTGGTTTTGCTGTGTCTTTTGTTGGCGCCTGCCGCTTGGGCGGAGGGGCTGGAGGAAGGCGTGACGCAGGTGGTGGAGTCCCTGGACCTGACAGCGCTGGAGCAGGCCTCCGGCCAAAGGGATGTTGCCGGAACGCTGCTGCGGCTAGCCAAAGGAGAAATTGTCTGGGATGCGCAGCACGTGTTGGAGGTGCTGCTGGAAGTGACGCTGGGCGAGGTGCGCAAGAGCTTTTCACGCATGATGGGGCTGATTGCTCCGGCGCTTTTTTGTGGGATAGCCAGCGTCCTGTGCGCCAAGGGGCGGGGGCTGGGCGCTATGGCTGAAAATCTGTGCTTTTTTGTGCTGGCGTCCATTATGGCTGCTGATATGAAAAACTATCTTACCGAGGCTGAACAAACGGTCAGCCGGATGGCGGAACTGATGCAGGCGCTGTTCCCGCTTTTGCTGACGCTTCTGGCGGCGGTGGGCGCAACGGGCAGCGCGGCGCTGTTCCAACCGGCGGTTTCGGCCGCCAGCGGTACGATGACGGCGCTGGTACGGGGCGTGTCGCTTCGCCTGGCAATGGGCGTTGCCGTGATTACACTGCTCGATCAGCTGTCGCCGCGGCTGCGCCTGTCGCGTCTTGGCGCTCTGCTTCGTACAGCCGCTACCTGGACGCTGGGAATTGCCTTCACCGTCTTTATCGGCGTGACCGCCATGCAGGGGGTTACGGCGAGCGTGGCGGATGGCGTCAGCATCCGCGCGGCCAAGTATGCGGTGGATAATTTTGTGCCGGTGGTCGGCGGGATGTTTGCCGATACCATGGACACGCTGGTGGGCTGCTCGATGCTGATAAAAAACGCGCTGGGAATTACGGGGCTGGCGCTGCTTTTATCCGTTGCCGGGCTGCCGCTGATTCGGACGCTGTGCGCGGTATTGGTGTACAGGCTGTGCGCGGCGCTTTTGCAGCCGGTATCGATGGAGCGGGTTTCGGGCGCGCTGTATGCGTTTTCGGAGGTGCTGCTGCTGCTGTTCATTATCCAACTGTCGGTCGGGGCCATGTTCTTTTTGCTGACGGCGCAGATCCTGGCGGTGGGGAACGCAACGGTCAGCCTGAGGTGAGTTATGAATGATTTTTTGCGCAGCGTGGCCATGCTGTCGCTGCTGCGTATGGCCGCTGAAATGCTGCTGCCGGAAGGGGCGATGCGCAAAATATGCGATATGCTGCTGGGAATGCTGATCATGCTGTCCATGCTGACGGCGCTGCAAAAACTGCTTTTGGGCTGGCGGGTCTGACAGCACTGGGAAAAAAAGGAATCAAGCCGCTGGCGATCTTGCTGCTTTTGCTGTTTGTCATGGCGCTTCTGAGCGGGACCGGCAATGAAAAATCATCCATGACGGATGAAGAAAAGCGCGTGGCGGCAACGCTGTCAAGCGTGGCCGGAGCGGGAAAGGTGCGCGTTACGCTTTATTATGAAGAAAACGCGTCTACCTTTGGCGGCGTTAAAAAGCCGGCAGGCGCGCTGGCTGTGGCCAGCGGCGCGCGTGATATGGGCGTTCGGCTGAATCTGACGCTGGCGCTGGAAACCCTGCTGGATCTGGAGCCGGGACGGGTACTGGTATTGGAAATGGAGGATGGAAAATGAAAAAGCGTTTTCAGCGCGCATATGCAACGCTGCTGCTGCTTTGCCTTGTGCTCTGCATGGCGTATACGCATTCCGTCAATACGGAGAAGGTCATGGATATTCCCGTGGAGCGCGTATTTGCCCAGGCAGCGCCCGACAGCGAGCCGCTATCCGGCGCCGAGGCATACCGTAAGCAGCGCGACAGCCAGCGCAGCGAGGAGTACGCGGCGCTGAGCGCTTTGGCGCAGCAGGATGAAAAGGCGGCGCAGCGGCTGGAGATGCTGCTTGCCCGTTCCGAACAGGAGCTGGCCATAGAGAGCGCGCTGGCGGCGATGGGCGAGATCAATGCCGTGTGCGCCGTGCGGGAAGGCGCGGTGACCGTATGCGTCGGCAGCCGGCTGGAAGAGCGGCAGGCACGCGCGATTATAGAGCTGTGCGCACAGCTGGCCGGCGTGGAAGCAAAAAATGTGTTTATACTGGACGAATGCGGGTATTTATGATATGATAAACGGGTATACTGATGCCGACATGGAATAAGGAGCTAACGATGATCAGAACGGGCTTTGTAAAAGAAAAAAAGGGAGAAAGGCTGCGCGTATGTTTTGAGCGGCCGGATTCCTGCGAAGGCTGCAAGGGCTGCGGCAAGGGCTTTTTGCCTAAAAAAGAGCTTTTGACGGTATTTGGACAGGCTGAAGTCGGCGATATGGTAGAGGTACAGCTTCCGGAGGGAAAGCTGTTCAAGGCAACGCTGCTGGCTTATGTTTTGCCGCTGCTTTTTCTGATTGCCGGGCTGGCGCTGGGTACGCTTTTGAAAATGAGCGATGCTGTGACTGTTCTATTGGCCTTTGCCGGGTTGGCGGTTGGCTATGCGCTGGCACGGGCGGTCGATATGAAGCTGCGCGCGCGTCCCCAGTGGCGGCCGACTGTGATTAAAGCTTATCCCGCGGCGCAGAATGATGGAGAAAGGAAATAAATATGAGCGAGAAAAAATTTGGCGCGGAGAATTTTGAAAAAGAAGTGTTGTCCAGCGATAAGCCGGTGCTGGTCGATTTCTGGGCAACGTGGTGCATGCCCTGCCGCATGCTGGCTCCGGTTGTGGAAGAGGTTGCCGAAGAAACGGAAGGCCGCGCCGTCGTGGGCAAGGTGAATGTGGATGAGGAAATGGAGCTGGCGCGCCGTTATCGCGTGGCCTCCATCCCGACCCTGATCGTTTTTGAAAACGGCGCAGAGGTACGCCGCAGCGTTGGCGTGGTTGAAAAAGAGGACATTTTGGAAATGCTGGGCCTGGGCCGCTAAGGCGTATTTTTACAATAAATTTGGTGGTATTTTCGTCAGATTTGATATAGCATTCCATGCAGATTTATGGTATGCTTTTTTGTAGTAGAACGACGATGCTCCCGGGATGGAGGCGTGGAAGATATCACCCCTTTTTACTGCAAACAAATGGAACGCAGGACAGGAGGCGTGCAGAGCTTTTCCCTGAACATGGAAAGAAGGAACTTATGGTAACTACACCGAAATTAAGGATTATTCCCTTGGGAGGGATTGACGAGTTCGGCAAGAATATCACCGTTTTCGAGTATGAAAAGGATATTATTGTCGTGGACTGCGGGTCAATGTTCCCCAAGGATGACATGCTGGGCATCGATCTTGTGATCCCTGACGCCAGCTATTTGGTCGCCAACAAGGATCGCGTGCGCGGGTATGTGTTCACCCATGGGCATGAGGATCATATTGGCGCCGTGCCTTACGTGGTGCCGCAGGCGCCGGCGCCGATGTATGGATCGCGTTTGACCATGGCGCTGATTGAAAACAAGCTGCGCGAGCATCATGTCAGCGGGATTCCCATCAACGCTGTGCAGCCGCGGCAGATTATTCAGTTGGGCTGCTTTACGGTGCGTTTTATTAAGGTAACGCACTCCATTGCCGGCGCGTTTGCCCTGGCGATTACCTGCCCGGCTGGTACGGTCGTGTGCTCCGGCGACTTTAAAATGGATTTTACCCCCTTGGACGGGGAAATGACCGATCTGCATTCCCTGGCGGCGCTGGGACAGGAGGGCGTGCTGGCGCTTTTGTGCGAGAGCACCAATGTGGAGCGCCCGGGCTATACCATGAGCGAGCGCAAGGTAGGGGATACCTTTTATTCGCAGATCGGCAATGCGCGCGGCCGCGTGATTATTGCCATGTTCTCCAGCAATGTCAATCGTCTGCAGCAGGTGATTGAGTGCGGCGTGCGTTTTAACCGCAAGGTGTGTTTTGTGGGCCGCAGCATGGTGAATGTGTCGGCTGTGGCTATGGAACTGGGCGAATTGCGGATTCCGGACGGATATTTGCTCGAGATCGACGATTTGGATCAGTGCCGGGACGACGAAGTGATTATCCTGACGACCGGCAGCCAGGGCGAGCCGATGGCGGGTCTGACGCGGATGGCGTTTTCCGAACACAGAAAGCTGCAGATCAAGCCGACGGACAAGATCATCATCAGCGCCTCGCCGATTCCGGGCAATGAGGTGTTCGTATCCCGTGTCATCAATCAGCTGTACCGCTGCGGTGCGGAAGTGATTTATGACGCGATGGCCGAGGTGCACGTTTCCGGCCATGCCTGCCAGGAAGAGATCAAGCTGATGCATGCGCTGGTCCGGCCCAAGTATTTTGTGCCCGTACACGGCGAGTACCGAATGCTGTGGCAGCACGGCGAGCTGGCGGAAAGCATGGGTATGCCCATGCAGAATATCATCCTGCCGGAAAACGGGCAGGTGATCGAGCTGAGCGCCGACGGCGTGAGCATTGCCGGCGAGGTGCCCACGGGAACCGTGCTGGTTGACGGACTGGGCATTGGCGATGTGGGCAACGTGGTGCTGCGAGATCGCAAGCATTTGTCACAGGATGGCCTGATTATCGTGGCCATGGCGTTTGACCGTACCAACTGCGCGCTGATTTCCGGCCCTGACGTCATCAGCCGCGGGTTTGTATACGTGCGCGAGAACGAGGATATTATTGAGGGAATCCGCAATACCGCGCGCAACATTATTGCCAGCTATGGACGGATCGAGGGCAGCGACTGGCCAAGCATCAAAAATCGTATCAAGGATGAGCTGCATCGCTACATCTACGATAAAATCAAGCGCAACCCCATGATTCTGCCTATTATTGTGGATTTGGGTTAAATGTGCTATAATCGAGGCGGTCGGAGTTCCGGCCGCCGGTTTTTTGTTGCCCGCATGGTTGTATAGCATCGGGCAGAAAGGGGAAACAATGCAGATATACGATGAGGCGAATCTGCTGGCACGCGCGATCCGGGAAAATGAGGAGTGCAGGGAGTACCGCCGTTTGAAAGCGGAAATTGATGAGGATGAAACAACGCGGGCGCTGCTGAAGGAATACAAACGGCTGCAAATGCAGCTCCAGCTGGCTGCGGTTGCCGGTGCGCCGTCTCAGGAGGCGGACGCCCAGCGCTTTCAGCAGATTGGCGCGCTGCTCTTTGCCGCGGAAAACACTCAGCGCTTTTTGCTGCTGGAAATGCGTGTGCAGCAGATGATGGCAGACGTGTATAAATTGCTCAGCGACGCCGCGGGCCTGGATATGCTCGGGGTGTGATACAGGAGGCTTCATTGAAAAAAAGACGGTCAAATCGCATCCCGCAGAAGGAATACAGCTATGAACAGCTGCGGGAAGAGCGCGCTTACGGCATGTACTGGTACAACTGGCTGTGGAACCTCATCCGCCCGGTGCTGATCGGG